>JAFSBN010000087.1 GCA_017437265.1 Clostridia bacterium | reverse complement strand
GGGGTTTCTGCGTGTTTCATGGAGGGGATACGACAATCCCTCAGGCCCTGCGGGCCAGCTCCCTTTACACAAGGGAGCCCTTTTCTACTCGCATCATCGGGATTTTTTTGTTTCATCGGGAAATTGTTTGTCAGATAAGATGAGTTAGTTCCGCTTCTGGGTGCAGGGCCAATGGCCCTGCTGGGTCCAGGGATGAAATCCCTGGGGGGTCAGGTCAAATCTGCTTCCAGCCGCACGCAGCGGCCCACAAAGGAGATCTCGTTGTAGTTTTTGATTTCGCTTTCAAAAGCGTCGTCGTATTTTTGCAGCATGGCCTGATAATCGTTCACCCGCTTCACCTTGCGCAGCATGCGGCCAAGGGGTGTCTGGATGAGCATAATGGCTCCATCCACAGCCGACTGTGCCGGCACCACCAGCACAATATCGCCCTTTTGCACGCGGAAGCCCCGCAGGTCATTATCCGGCGCCATGAAGTAAAACACCTTGTCCGGGTTGGCCCCTTCAATTTTGCCATTGGTAATGGGCAGCAGCCGGTGCCCCACTTCCTTCATGACGGCATTATAGATGGGCACATGCTTGAGCACACCGGCCAGCGCATCCAGCCAGATGGAGCCGGATACGCCAGGGTCTGCCTTGGCTTCGGCCACGGGCTGCTTTTCCTTCTTTTCCACGGCCCGGGTAAGCTGGGGCACGGCGGACTGCAAATCCACCGTGGCGGCTATATCGTCCAGGGAAAAATCTGCTTCCGTCTGCTGGGACAGGCCCATCACCTTCAGAATGCGCCGTGCCTGTTCATCCTGAATGATGCGGGTACCCGCTTCCACTTCCATCAGGTATTTGTCGCTCACGCCGCACTTGCGGGCCACCTGTTTGTGGGTCAGCCCCTGACGGGTGCGTTCCAGGCGGATGAGATCGCCAAGTCTTGACATATCAGTTTTCCTCCGCTTTTTGTTTCAATAGTTTCAAACAGCCATCGATTACGAATTGCAGATTTGCTTTTTCGCAGATGGTGTCCCGTTTTGTATGGATGCGCTTGAGGTGCAGGCCGAACTGGGGATGCAGATGCAGTGCCGCAATGGCGTAGCCCCGGCTAAAGGAGCGCTGGTCGGAATTATAGCTGGCATGCTTGGCGGTGGCGGCTTCGGCAATGAAGCCGTCCCGGCTTTGGAACAGCTGCTCCAGCGCGGTCAATTCATCATCGGGGGTTTTCTTGGGGGCCACGATCAGCATGTGTTTGCCGTCGCCGATGCAGTCCAGATTCATAATGTAGCCCTTTTTTTTGATTTTCGGGTATTTTTTAGCAAATTCCAGGCTGCCCACCTTGCCCTTTTCTTCCTGATCGAAAAAAATGAAAGCGGCGTGTTTGCGCTCATCTTCCGGTAGCTGGCTCATCATTTCCATGAGGCAGGCGGTGCCGGAGGTATTATCGTTGGCAGTGTGCTTGTTGGCCGGGCCGAAGAACAAAAGCCCCAGGAAAATCACAACGGACAGCATGAGCCAGCCTTCTGTCAGGAAGAAGGAAAGCATTGTGTCAGCCGGCACCAGACGGTTCACCGTAAAAACGCCCGCAAAGCACAGGACAACCATGATCAGCATGATGGGCAGCTGTGCTCCCAGGGTGGCCAGCGTGTTCTTGGGGAACACCATATTGGGCAGGGGCATGACGGGCTGGGTATCGTAATGGGCGGTGTAGATTACTTTTGCCTCTTCCGGGTTCCCAACGATCAGATTACGGCATTTGAACATGTCCTTTTCGTATTCTTCCACCCGGCATTCATAGCCCATTTTTTGAATTTCCTCCTGTGCCCAGGAAAGGAAAGCGGTTTTCTGATCTTTGGTTTTGCGGATCTGGTATTTTTCCAGCAGCGTATCCAGGTATTTCATCGTTTTTTCCTCCAATACTTACACATAATCGCCGTTGCCCTGTATCAGCTGGATATCCAGCGTGGGGTTTTCGCTGCAGCTGTCCAGGAACACCATCAGGAACTTGCTCCATTTGTCGCCCATCTGATCGGCGGCCTTGGCGCATTCTTCAATGATGATGCAGGTGTCGGTCAAATCCGTCAGGCAATCGTGCAGAGCGTCCAGATTATGGCCATAGTATTCCGGGAAGGAAAGGGCGTTTTTCAGGGCCTCATGGGCGTCCCGGGGTGTTTTCCAGCCGGCGGCCGTCAGTGTGATCTTTTTCATTTTATTTGATCTCCTCAAAGGTTTCGTAGTGGTCTTCGGTGTAGAAAATCAGCCCGTCATTGGAATAGACAATGCGCTTGGCATTGGCCTTGCGCCCGTCAAAATCAATGTCGCATTCGTAGTATTGCCGGCCCCGCTTCACGGGCAGGATCTCTTCGTAGTTGCCGAATTTATCGCCGCCGATGCTCATGCCCCATGCTACATCCCACAGCCCGCTGCGGCTGCCGTTCCAGCCCAGCTTCCGGGCCTCGTTCTTGGTGATGTAGTTGGATGGCAATTCACCGTATTCCTTCAGGTAAGCCGCCACGTGCTCCTTGTCGGTATAGGTGCCGTTCCGTTCCACCTGAATGGCGTCTTCTTCCTCTTCGCCGGAGCCGAACAGCCAGTCCAGAAGGCCGGGCTTTTCGGTGGCTTTGGGTTTTTCGGTCGCCTTGGGCTTTTGAGTGGCTTTGGGTTTTTCCTCTTCGGCGGGGAAGGAAGAAAATTCTTCGTACAAAAGGGTGTACAGCTCATAATCAATCTGGCCGGTTTCCTCAATGCCGAAATCGGCCTGGAAATCCTTCACGGCCTGTTCAAACACCCGGCTGAAATTGCCGTTGATGGCATCGTCATAAAATCCCAGGTCTTTCAGCACCGTCTGCATTTGCCGCACGGCCTGGCCGCCGGTACCAACCTTCAGGGTTTTGAATTCGCTTTCCTGAATCAGCGCCGTTTCGCCCAGCGCCACTTCCGGCAAAAATGCCGTAAACAGGCCGGTGCACAGCACCACGGCAGTCATCAACAGGGTCAGTATACGAAGCAGCTTGTTTTTCATTCTTTAGTCCTCCTGATATTTCCACACTGTGCGGTTGCCGTACACATCCACAATCAGGATGGCCGGCGTGCCCCGCAGCTGGGGCAATTGCAAATAGGCGGGCAGGGCAGGGGTATGCTTCCTGCGGGCGGCAGAGCTTTGGGCGGTGAACACACCGCTTTCAATAAACCCTACGCTCCACTGGTCCACCAGATCCAGCCCCTGTACCGGGCCCGGAATACCCTGATAATCCTTCAGGCTCACGTCATGATAGGCAATGCCGGGCACCAGTTCTGCCTCCATGCGGATGTTTTGGGCATCGCAGGGCATGTGCAGTGTCATTTCCGTTTCCAGCAGGCGCTTTCGGGTGACGCTGATGGACAGAGGGCTGATGTCCGCTGCCAGATAGCGTCTGCCTGCCTGGGCTGCTGCCACGGCGGTGGTGCCGCTGCCGGCAAACAGATCCGCCACCAGATCACCGGGACGGGAAGCGGAAAGGATAATGCGGTTCAAAAGGGCCTGAGGTTTTTGCGTATCGTAACCGGTGCGCTGGGGGTCCTTCTGCTGCAGATGGCTCACATCTGCCCACACATCCCCGGGATACACCGGTTCATCGTCGTAATAGGTGTATGTTTTGCCGCCGGACTGGATGGTGCGGTAGGTACGGCCGTTTTCGTCCACGCAGCGCCGCATATGGTTGGAGCGGTTTTCACTGCGGGGCAGGGGCACTTTGGTGATGTCGAAAAACTGCTTCCGGCTTTTGCGGTAAAAAAGGATCACATCATGCTTGCGGGAAAAGCGCTTCATGCTGCGCCCGCCGGATTGATAGGCCCAGATGATTTCGTTCACAAAATTGCTTTCTCCGAAAATCTCATCGCACAAAATGCGTGCGTGGGCGCTCATGCGGCTGTCCAGATGCAAAAAGAGGGAGCCGGTTTCGTTCAAAAGCATCCTGGCGTTTTCCAGTGCTGCTCTCAGCAGGCTCAGGTATTCGCCTTTGCTTGCAAATTTATCCTGATATGCCGGCAGCACCAGCGCATCCCGGCCTGTTTCCCAGCCTTTTTCGCCCACACGCATACGCAAGGAAAAATCTTCCCCCGTCATAAACGGCGGATCCAGATATACCAGCTGCACCTGACCGGCATAGGCGGAAAAATCCCCCCGGGCATCGGCATACATCACCGTGCCACTCTGTCCTTTCCCGTGCACTTCCTGATAACATGATACTTGCACCCAATTCATGGAAGGCTCATCCTTTCTTAAAGTGACTGCAATTGGAGATTATATGCGTGGATGGCGTCCAGAAACGCCGCTGTTTCGGGGCAGGCATATAATATGTCGCCTGCCTGTTTCACTGCATCCACAAATTCCTTTTGTAATCCGTTCACGCCGCTTTCCATCAGGGGACACACGGCCCAGCCTCGCCTGTCCATCACCACGCCGCTTCTTGTGGGCAAAAGCGGAAACAGCATGCAGGAAAGGGGCCGCATGTCTCTTTCGCAATATCCTTCGCAGCTCAGAAGCAGTGCATCGGGGAAAACGGCGTCGTCCTGCATCAGGGTAAATCCTTCAGGCAGCTGTTGATACAGCGTTTCTTCTCCGGGGAAAAGCAGCATGCCGCCCTGGCCGTCTTCATCCGGCTCGCAGCAGGCACCGCCGCAGTACCGGCCGCAATCCCTTTTCAGGGGCGTCACCTGGCTCAGCATTTTCCGGGCCGCTTTTACCGCTTCCAATGGCTGCATCTTTTTCCCTCTTTTCGTCTCATACGTATTCAATTTATTTTACCACGTTCCCTAAGGATTGACAAGGCAAACAAAAGACGG
>JAFSBN010000086.1 GCA_017437265.1 Clostridia bacterium | reverse complement strand
GGCGCTGTGTATTACACTGTTGAAATGCTCAAGTCCTTCGGCGAAGACATCAAGGGCAAAACCTTTGCCGTGTCCGGCTTCGGCAACGTGGCCTGGGGCACTGCCCTGAAGGTGACCGAACTTGGCGGCAAGGTGGTTACCATCTCCGGCCCCGACGGCTACATCTATGACGAAGCGGGCATCAATACCCCCGAAAAGATCAACTACCTGCTGGAAATGCGTGCTTCCTGCCGCGACAAGGTGCAAGATTATGCGGATAAGTTCGGCGTGCCCTTCTTTGCCGGCAAGAAGCCCTGGGAAGTGAAGGTGGACGTGGCTATGCCCTGCGCCACCCAGAACGAAGTGCGCATGGAAGACGCCAAGAACATCGTTGCCAACGGCACCAAGTTCTACGTGGAAGTTTCCAACATGCCCACCACCCTGGACGCTGTGGAATACCTGAAGGAAAACGGCGTGATCATCGCCCCCTCCAAGGCTGTCAATGCCGGCGGCGTTGCCGTGTCCGGTCTGGAAATGAGCCAGAACGCCATGCACTACAGCTGGACCGCTGAAGAAGTGGATCAGAAGCTGCAGCAGATCATGAAGGGCATCTATGAAGCCTCCTACAATGCCGCCAAGGAATACGGCATGGAAGGCGACCTGATCGCCGGCGCCAACATCTCCGGCTTCCTGAAGGTTGCCGATGCTATGCTGGCTCAGGGTGCTGTGTAATTCCTTTTCAAAGAAAAATACAAAGGCTGCTGTGCAATGCGCACGGCAGCCTTTTTTGTACCTTTTCATTCCCATTTCGCCCCACCCTCTCCCATTGCTTTCCCTTTTGCCCCCTGCATTGCCATTCTTTCTCCATTTTCCGGATGCCATTGCCACCCATTCCCCATCCTGCCCATTCCTTTGCCACGTTTTCGCCACTTTCAGGGCAGCAGGTCACCCTTTCCTTTTTTTCATGCGCCGCCTTCCTGTCAAAAAATGGCCGCCCCGGAATTTTCCCGGAGCGGCCGTTCATGCGCCTGCTTTATTTGTCTTCTTCAGGCAATTTTTCTGCCTTTTCAGCACTGCGGCCCACCAGCCCGCCGGTGGTCACATCCCGCAGCATTTGGGGGATATCCACCCCCACGGCATCCTTCATGGCTTCAAACGTCTGCAGCATGGAGCCGGTGGTATCCTTCACCAGGTTGGTAGCGGCACCGTCGCCGAACATGAGAATCTTTTCCGTCTGTGCCAGGGGCTCGCCAATGGCCCGGGCCACTTCAGGCATCTTATCCACCACCATTTCCAGCATAGCCGCCTGTCCGTAATGCTTCATGGCATCCGCTTTCAGCTGGATCGCTTCCGCCTCCGCCTTACCCTTGAGCAGGATGGCTTCCGCCTCTTTCTGGGCAGCGTAATACTGGGCGTCGGCCTGGGCCTGTTTTTCGGCCTTTTCGGCTTCAGCACGGGCAATGCGTGCGTCACGCTCTGCCTCCGCTTTTTCACGCACCTCCACATTCAGCTTCTGGCGCTGAATTTCCACCTGCTGCTTTTCCAGTTCCGTCTGTTTCTGCAAACGGATCATTTCCGCCCGTGCCCTCTCTTCTTCAAAGCTCTTTCGGGCAATTTCCTGCTGCACCTTGTAGGCAATATCGGCATCCGCCTGGGCGCGGTCGGCCTGAATTTTATATTCCGCCTGCTTCAGCTCCAGATCCTTTTTCTGCTCCGCCTTCAGCGCTTCCGCCTCCACGGTGGCCTTGTGCCCCAGCTGTTCCGCTTCCGCCTTGGCAATGGTGGCATCCCGCTCTTTTTCCCCGATATTCTTGGTGGCCATGGTTTCCACCACGCCGTCCTTATCGGAGAAATTCTGGATGGTGATGTTGATAATTTCCAGACCCATGTTTGCCATATCTGCAGCAGCGGCGCGGCTGGTTTCGGTGGCAAATTTGTCCCGGTTCTGCACCAGGTCCGAAATGGTCATGCGGCCGATAATTTCACGCATATTGCCTTCCAGCACCTGCTGGGCAATGGCGGCAATATCTTCCTGCTTCCAGTTGAGGAACTGTTCCGCAGCGGTGGCGATGGAAACGTCGTCAGAACCGATTTTGATATTCGCCACACCGTCCACCATCACGGAAATGTATTCCTGGGAAGGCACAGGCTGGGTGGTGCGGATATCCACCTGCATGATGCCCAGGTTCAGTTTATCCACACGTTCGAAAAAGGGGATCACCATCGTAGCGCCACCGCGCACGATGCGATAACCGAACTTCTTTACCACAACCTTGCCGTCTTCATCCTTCACCTTGTAACGCCGGCGAACGCAGCCGGAAATCACCAGGGCAATATTCGGCGGCACCTTCCGATAATTGGTGAAGAAAATCAACAGAAACAGGATCACCAGTACCGGCACGATGAATTTCCAGTCCAGCAATGTGCTAATGTCAAAGCCCACAAGATCACCTCATTCGTATCATATTTTCCTTGCATCCAATGTATCACAAAATGGTTGATTTTGTCAATAAAAAAGGCCGTGCAGCAGCACAGCCCGATATTATCCCAGATGTTTTTCCAGCAGCACCAGCTGCACCCCTTCAATGCCGTTGAACCGGCAGGGCACCACGCCGATTTCTTCATAGCCCAGTTTCCGATACATGGCCCGGGCTTTTATATTTCTGGCATTGGTATCCATCCGCAGGAAGGGGCAGCCCTGTTCCCTGGCATACTGTTCGTAAAAGTTCACAAAAGCAGGGCCCAGGCCCCGGCCTCTTTTATCCGGCGCAATCACCAGCGTGTGCAGCACCATCACGTCTTCGTCCTTTGCTTCCTGCCGCCAGGGTGCTCCGGCGTACACATCCACCTGCAATTGATTGATGATGGCACAGCCAAGGATGCTTCCCTTCTCCTCCAGCACGAACAAATCGTCCCTTTGAATGGCATCCTGCGCCGTTTTTTCCGTGGGATACACGCCCCGCACCCATCCGATGCTGGTTTCGCCTCTTTCTTCGCAGATGTGGGTCTCCTCAAAAATGCGGACAATGGCCGCCACGTCCTCCATCCCGGCTTTCCTGAAAAGCATCTGTTTTCACCTTCCGTTCGTTTCCATGGGCATAAACTGCATCCCGTTTTCGTCCCCCACGCCGCCGTAGAGGGTGCTCGTGTGCCGGCCAACGGAAAAATAATGTTCCATCACATGATGGGCCGTCACCGGCATGGGCAACTGCAAAATTTCCTGCTCTTCGCACCATTTCAGTTGCCCTTCGTTGGAAACAAGCATCTTTTCTTCCCCTGCCGTCAAATGAGCAAAGAAATAATAATTGATGCGGATCTCATTCCCGGCGTTGCGCAATGTGATATAGCGCAGGGAAAGGCCGGCCAGGGCCCCTTCTTCAAGGCCCAGCTCCTCCTTCATTTCCCGCAGCACGGCCTGCCTTGCGTTGTTCAGCTCATCCTTTTCCATATGTCCGCCGCAGCCCGCCACCCAAAGCCCATTGGCCACCCGGCCGCCTTCCCGGTGCAAAAGCAACAGCTTATCGCCGGATTTGAGAAACAGGCTCACCATGTTTCTTTCCATCTTCCTTCACCCCAGCGCTTCCAGCGCGGATACCGCCCGGATTTTTTCCTCATCCACATCCGCTCTTCCGTATGCGTCCAGAAAATCATCGGCGTATTTTTCCGTTTTCAGATTAAATTGCAGGCTCCACAGTGCCCAGAACAGGTCGATATGCCTGTCCCCGGCGCCGGATACCGCAAAATCAATAAAGGAAACGATTTTTCCGTTCTTCATCATCATATTGGGCAGGCAGGCATCCCCGTGGATCAGCACATCCTGCTGCAATCCGGGCAAATATGCCCGGGCCAGGGAAAGCGCTTCTTCCCGGCACGCAACGGGAAAACGCTCCAGCATCACATATTTTTCAAATGTTTCCTTGTTTTCCTGCACTCCCTGCCGGTAAAAAGAAAGGGATGGGCTCCGGGGCATTCCGTCTCCCGGAATGCTGTGCAGCAAGCGCAGCTTTTCGCCCATCTGCCGGCACAAAAGCAAGGGATTGTCCAATAAGTGGCACAAATCCTGCCCTTCCACTTCCCTTGTCACCAGATAATCCTTCTCCCCGGGCAGGTATAAAACCACTTCCGGCCCCAAATGATGTGCATGGAAAATACGGCCCATTTCCGCTTCGTGACAAAGGCTGCCCCCGGCCGCTTCCTTCACATACAGCCCCTTATCCGCATAATACACCCGTGCTGTGTCTCCGCAGCTGGAATCGTACAGGGCACTGCCCTGCACCATCCGCCGGATCCCCTCCGGAAAAACAGGCCGTTTTTCTTCTTCCAGAAACACCTTACGCATGAAGATTCCTTTCTTCTGTATCACAAATATTGAAAAGCTGGCTGTACTCCTGTTCGGCATCCTTGTACACGCTGAAATATCGGCATATCTGTGCCGCAAAATCCACCGGTGCATGCCCCTGGGCCGTGATCACATGGCCATCCCGCACCACCCGGCCCGGACGGAAATTCTGCCGGGGAAAGGGATCTGCCGCCCCCATCTGCAGAATGCTTTCTTCTGTGCAGGAGGTGGTGTACAAATGCCTGTCCAATACTCCGGCCCTGCCCAGAAACTGAGGCCCGAAGCAAATGGCTGCCAGCAGCTTTTTCTGCCCGTCCATCTCCCGGATCAAGGGCAGAAGGGCATTCTGCTCATTGTTGATGGGCCCGCCGGGAATAATCAGCCCGGCTGCTTCATCTGCCTTTGCATGTGCAATCCGCCCATCCGGCATATACCACAGTCCGGACTGGCTTTGTACCTTCTCCATGGTTTCGGAAAGGGTAAAAATCTCAAACCCGCCGGCATTTCTCAGCCGATGCAGGGCGATCACCACTTCAAAATCCGCCATCTCCGGATAAAGATACACAAATATCGTCTTCATTTATGCCTCCAGCCCCAGCCTATCCGCCAGAAAGAGGGCCACACCATCCGCATCATTGCCGGCGATCACCGCCGTGGCCATGTTTTTCAATTCCGGCACACCGTTTTCCACCGCATAGCATTCATCGGATATGCGGAACATGTCCACGTCGTTCACACCATCCCCAAAGGACACCACCTTGTCACAGCCCAGCAGCCCTTTCAGCTGCCGGATGGCGTTTGCCTTGGAGGCGTCTTTGGGCATAATCTCCAGCCACTGGGCGTCCGAATAGATATCCCGGGCATACACGCAGCGGTATTTTTCCCGGAAGCGTTCATGCAATAGCGCCAACTTTTCCGCTTCGTCAATGCAGGTGAAATAAAACACATTTCCCTTGCCCAGTTCCTTTTCATCCTGCACCGGCGTATCCCGTTTATCTCCCTTCCGGGTATCCATAAAAGCGCTGCCCTCCGGATGCATTTTTTCCCGGATATAGCGCATTTGCTCCTTGTCCCCATGAAAGGCATAAACAATGGGCTGCACATCCTTTTCCAATAATGCCTGCAAAATTTCTGCCGCTTCTGCCTGCTGAAAAAAGCTGCTGTGTATAATTTCTCCTGTTTTATTATCCACAATGAACGCCCCGTTATAGACAATCAGGGGAAAGGCTGCCTCCATGCCCGCCGTGGCCTTTTTCGCCGTATGAATGGAGCGGGCAGTGGCATAGGAAAAACACACGCCCCTTTCCACCAGCGTGTTGATCACCCGGTTGGTGAAGGCGGAGGTTTTCTGGTCGCTTCTGAGCAGCGTGCCATCCAGGTCGGACACATAGAGGGTTTTCATCTCATTTCACCTCAGGGAAAAAGCGCACCTTCGGATGCACCAGCTTGCGAAGCAGCAAAGAAACGGGCACGGCGCACACACACACCGCCAGGGCATAGAAGAACGCATTGTTGATGTAATACAAGGGCTTATACACATCCAGTGTTTTATAGGCAAACAGCTCCACAAACAGCCCATGCACCAGATAGAATTCCAGCGTCATAGCGCTCATGAATTTCAGCGTTCTGTTGCCGATTTTCACCTTCATCCCCAACAGGTACACAAACAGCACAAAGGCCCCGGCAGCCCCATGCTGGGCCACCGCCGTCATAAACCTTCTCCAGATGCGCCCCCAGATGCTGGGCAGCCATTCGCAGTAATATCCGAAATAGCCTTCCGCAAACACGCTGTAGCGGTACAACCCCCATACGGCCGCCGCCGCCCCCAGCAGATACAAAAGATAATACTTCTTCAGGTGCGGCACCAGTTTTCCTTCTGCCTTGGCCAGGAAAAGCCCCAGCGGGAAGAACAGCGCCGTATTGTACCACCATTCGCCCCGGAACCACCAGTCGTTATGATCCGTGGCACAGCCGATCAGCACCCACAAAAGCACCAGAAAAGTGGTGCCAAACAATGCCCAGCCTTCTTTTTTGATCCAGCGGAAGCACACATAAAACGCCATATAGAAAACAGGCAGCGCAATCACAAACCAGGCATTGGGGTTGGGCTGCCGGATGCCGGTCACATAATAGAGGATTTTTGCAAAATCCATCTTTTCGCCCAGGGCCAGCCGCACCAGAATGAACACCCATTCCGTCACATAGAAGGTAACAACAAGCGGCAGCACCCGTTTTTTCACAAAGCCTTTCAGATAGTTCTCCTTGCTCTTCCAGCTCTTATACAGCCCAAAGCCGGAGCACACCAGAAAAAACGCCACAAAATAATACCCGATGGGCACAAACAGTTCCAGTCCCGGCATCCGGGGCCAGCGCCGGTCCAGCCAGCTGGCACAGGTTTTCTGGCCCACATGGTGCAGCAGAATCATCACCGCAAAAAAGCCCTGCCAGGCCTTGGTCTGGGAAAGGGAAAAGCTTTCCTCGTTCCATTTCTTTCTTCCGTACCATTTGCTGTCCCAAAATAACAAAAGCAGCGCCAGCGGATAACACAGATATACCAGCTTGTCCATCATTTTTCTCCTTCAGTACAATGTCAATTCATTGTAACATTGCCATTTGGCAAATGCAAGATGATACAGGAGAAATGCAGCGGCGGCGCAAAGAATGGTGTATAATCATGACAAAGGAAAAAATTTTCTTTTTCGCTTAAGTATTTTTGTTTTTCTCCGTCTAATTGTATGAGGAGGTGAGGGGAGAATGGGTACGATTCAGGCGCCGGATCAAGCCCGGACGGCACGGCTGGAAAGCCTGGTGGAGCAATATGAAAAGGATTTGCTGCGCATCTGCTGTATGTACCTGCGGGACTGGAAAGCAGCAGAAGACGCCGTGCAGGAAACCTTTCTCAATGCCTTCCGCCATCTGGATACCTTCCGCAGCGACAGCAGCGAAAAAACCTGGCTCATTCAGATTGCCCTGAACCAGTGCCGGGATATGCGCCGCAGTGCATGGTACCGCTATATCGATCCCCGCATCGATATAGATCGGCTGCCCCTGTCCTCTCCGCCCCCAAGTGATGATCATCTCTCCCTCACCGCCGCCATCATGCAACTGAAACCCAAATACATGGAAGTGGTGCTGCTTTACTTTTACGAAGGCTACCGCATGAAGGAAATCGCCTCCATGCTCCGCATTTCGGAAGCCGCCGTTTCCATGCGTTTGAACAAAGCCAAACAAAAACTGAAAGCCGAACTGGAAGGAGGGGAAGAACATGAAAAATGACCTGGAAATCCGGGAGGCGGTGCGTGCCGCCATTGACGATTGCACCCGGGGTATTGACGAAGCCCCTTCCCTTCGCTTACGTGTTCTGCAAAAGGCGAAAGGAGAACCCCCTGTGAAAAAGAAATTTACTGCTGCCATGGCCCTGGCCATTGCGCTTATACTGCTCACCTCATCCGCCCTGGCTGCCACCCTGATAAAACCGGATATCCTGTCCTGGCTCTTCAGGGGCGAAGAAGCCCCGGAAGAAATGCTGACCCTGGTGCAGCAAAACGGAAGCGTGGAAAAAACGGATAACGCCGCCCTCACCCTGAGCGAAACATTCTTTGACGGAAAGGAATTGTCCGTCAGCTTCACCCTGCAAAACCCCACCGATGAACCCCTGGTTTACACCATCCACCACGCCAAACTGAACGATAAAGCGCTGGTTTTCGAAACGGCCCAGCTGCCCTACGGCAATTCCGTCGGCCAGGCCCTTGGCGGCGAAGTAAACGGCACCCCCATTCCCCGGGAAACCACTTTCTTCATCACCTTCAACGGCACCGACGACCCTGATGATGGTTTGACGCCTTTCGTTCAAAAAAAGCCCCTGCAGTCCATGGCTGAGGCAACCATCTCTATCCGGGTGGATGTATTCCGTCCCCTGGCGGAATACACGCCTGTTTCCGAAATTGAATTCTATTCCGGAAAATACGATATCGTCACCGATCTTGTGCCCCTTTACCCGGAAACGGCCTGGGTGAACATGAACGCCCTGCTCCATCCGGCCAAACTGAAAATCGTGGACCATTTGGATTTTTCCTTCCCCATTTCGCTGAACGAACCCCAAATGACCACTGTTTCCGCCGTCCCCGGGGAATACAAAAACGATCTGTATACCCTTTCGCTTGATTCCTTCACCTTGAAATCCTCCGGCGGAAAAATGGAAGGCCGCATCACCCACATTCCCGATACCCTGTCCTTCCTTGCAGAGCAAAGCTTCCTTTCCGTCTTCCCGGAAGATGTGTTTGAACAGGCAAAGGCGGAAAACAATCACGCACTGGGCCTGCGCTTTGCTTCCTTCTCAAGCGGCTGCTCCGCCCACCCGGAAACAGGCGCCATCTCCCATTTCCGTTTCGATGCCGATTTCCGGTCCGTTTCCGGCACGCTGCCCAAAGGCGTGTATCTGGTGTGGCTGGATGACCATCAAACCTACTGGGATTCCGCCCTCTATATTCCCCTCCTTCCTCAATAAACACATTCTCTGCGATAAACTGCATCATTGAAAACAGAGCGTGGGCACTGCCCACACTCTGTTTTTTCGATACCATCCTTCTGCACAAAAAAAGGATGCTTTTATGCTTTTTTCTTTTTGATCAATTCCGACGCCATGGCGCCGCCGATAATGCACACCGCGCCGATCAATTGCACCGCCGTCATCTTTTCCCCCAGGAACAGGGCCGCAAACACCACGGCGCTCAGCGCTTCCAGATAGCCCCACACCGCCGCCGTCTGCACCGGCAGGGCGGAGAGGGAAGAAAAGTAAAGGTAACAGCCATAGCCCGTGGTCACCACGCCCAGCACCAATATCCAGGGCCAGGCGGAAGGGGGAATTTCCATGGCAAAGCCCTGCTTTATTCCCAGAAAAATGCTCACCGTAAAGCAGCTGACCACCAGCTGGATCACCGTGTTTTCCATGCCGGTGATTTTTTCTGCTTTTTTGTTCAGCGTAACCATCAGGCAATAGCCCACCGCAGACATCAGCCCGCAGAAAATGCCAAAGGCGTTCATTCCTTCCCCTGCGGAAGCACCGTTCACCAGCACAATGCCCACCGCCACCACCACAAACCCGACGACTGTGGATACCGTCAGCCTTTCCCGGAACACCACCGGCGACAACAGCATCACCAGCACCGGGCCGCAATAATACAGCAGCGTGGTTACGCTGACGCCAATCTGCTGAAACCCTTCATACATAAACATCCAGCTCAGCCCCATGCTCACCCCGGAAAGGGCAATGAACAGGGCGTCTTTTTTATGCTCCTTCACATGAAAACGCCCTTTCCCCGGCAGAAACATCAGCAGCATAAACAGGCTGCCGATAAAGGTGCGGAAAAAGACGATCTCATAGCTGTTCAGAGGAATATGGCTGGCTACCACGCCGTTCATGCCAAAGAGCAGCATGGACACCAGATATTTCACAAAAGCACGCACGTTCATGCATTTTTCTCCTGTACATGTTTTTCCATCTGCCGGGCAAAGCGCTCCGGCACAAACAGGCTTCCCTTTCCCGTGCCCAGGGCAATATGGGGCTTGATGGCGCCGTGAAAATCGCTGCCGCCGCTTTCCAGAAGAGAAAACCTTTCCGCCAGCGCCCTGGCAGCCTGTTCTGTTTTCTCGTCAAAAAGGGGATATTGGGTTTCCATGCCGTCAAGGCCCGCTTCCTTCGCCAGGGGCAGAAACCGTTCCAGCTCCTCCTCCCCCTGGTTCAGAAAAGGATGGGCCAGCACCGCCACCCCCTGCACAGAACGGATGAAGCGGATGGCCTCCATGGCGTTCAGCCTTTCCGAAGGACGGTACAGGCCGTATGCCGGGGACAGAATCCCCTTCACCGCTTCCTCCACACTGTTTACATAGCCCTTTTCCAGCATGCTTTGGGCAATATGCGCCCGGTTGATATGGCCGCCCACGGTTTTTTGCACCAGCTCGTCATAATCCAGCTGATAGCCTTTTTCCTGCAGCTTTTTCACCAGCTGCCGGTTGCTTTCGTCCTTGCGCTGGTGAAGCTGCTGCACAAAGGCATGCACCTTTTCAAAATGCTCCGGCTGCAGAAACAGCCCCAGCATGTGTACTTCCTTTCCCTGCCAGCCGCAGGAAAATTCAATGCCCGGCACCGGAATCACCTGCAGGCCATCTGCCGCCTGCAAAAATTCCGCCAGCCCGGAAACGGTGTTATGATCCGTCAGCGCCACATGGGACAGACCCATTTCTTCTGCCTGCCGTAAAATTTCTGCCGGGGTGCAGGTACCGTCGGAATAAACGGAATGGGTGTGCAGATCACACTTTTTTTCCACAGGCTGCACCTCCTTGTATTATGTATGGGCTTCAGAAAGCCGTGTCTGTGCCTTCTTGCTGCATTTCCTGTTCCATCTGCTCCGTTTCCGGCTGGGACAGGGGCGGGATATTGTCCAGATAGAACGGCTTTTCTTCCTTGGGCCGCTTGCGGGAGGGGATATACCTGTCCCGGCCGAAATAGAAAAGCTTCAGCGTAATCGTCAGCAAAATGGCCGTCAGGGCAAGCACCCCCAGGATGGTCATATAGGTCTGGTTCTTGGGCCCCAGAATAATGGCCAGAATAAAGCCCACCACGGTCAGGATAGCAAGGTTATCGCTTTTTCTGTATTTCATAATAAATGCTCCTTTCCTTATTTACCGCACATATTGCGCTTGGAAGACAGATTGAAATATAAAATCACCGGTATGGCCGCCAGCGACAAAAGCACCTTCTGCCAGATGGTCAAAGAATCAAAAAAGCTGAGAGATACCAGCGTCAGCAGTGCCGGCACCAGCTGCTCATTGATGCTTTTTCGCAGAATGAACCCGGTGTCCCTTTCCACCTTCACCGCCGACTGCAGATCGGGAATGCCCATCCGGTTGCGGATATGGGCCGGGATGCCGATGGTCAATTCCGGCATGCTGGCCACATTATTGCTGAGGAATTTATCTTCCTCCAGCGGCATCACATGGCAGGACACCCTGTTTTGCCGATACTGCAAAATCACCTTGTCCATGCATTCCAGGCCCATGTAGCGCATATTGTCCTCCGTCATCCGAACAATATCCGCCGTTTCGTCGCACATATGGGGCCGTCGGCAGCTGAGGGAAAGCACACTTTTGCCCACGAAAAAATCACAAAGCCATTTGAGCGGGCTGCGGCGGCTTTTCACATGGAAGGAGTGAAGCACCGGGCGCAAAATCAATTGCTCGCCAAAGCATTTTTTGACGGCGCCTTTTACCAGCTCCTTCTTCCCAAAGGCCATGCTGCCCACCGGCTGGGACAAGGTGTACCGGTCCCCTTCAGGCATATACACTTTTTCAAGAGCATCCATCATTTCCGCTTCCCCGGAAAGCATGTCCATGGCCTTTTGCCACTGATCCTTCGTCAGCCGGCAGGGCACATTTTCCCCCAGCAGGCTGCGGTGGCGGTGGCTGATGCGGATTTCGCCTTCTTTCAGCCCGGCATCCGGCGCAATATGCCGGGAACGGATGAAGATAGTATCCTCCGTCAGGGGATTAAAGACTTCAAACAGGGAAAAGCGGCGCAGCATTTCTTCCGTTTCCGGCATCTGCGGCACCATCACCGCCTCTTCCTTCACCATCTCAATTTTCTGAATCCGGATGCGGCTGAACGCATATTTTTTGCAGCAGCAAAGCATCAGCGGTGCACCGGTATCGCAATCCAGTGCCTTCAGCACAAAGCCGGTTGCACGGATGCGTCCTTCACTCAGTGCAGCCCCCGCCACCCGCACCTGGGTGAATTTCCCGTTTGCAGGGTTCACAAGCACCGCCCGCTGCCCCTGCAAAGCATCCGTCACGCTTTCCGGCACCAGCACCCGGTTCATGCACCCATCGGCCCGGGCTGCCCGTTTTTCATCCACCGCCAGGGTGGCCACCGCTTCCAGGCATTGACTGTCCGTCTTTTTGCCCCTTTGCAGCTGCACACGTTTCCCCTGGGCCAGGGCCCTGATCTTTTGTTTCATAAGCGCATCTCCGTCAGTTTTTCAAAACAATCGCACAGGCTCCGATACACACGGGCAAAGCCTTCGTTCTTTTCATCATTCCTCAGCAGGGCGGAATTGATTTCCAGCTGGATGCAATCAATGCCGCAAATGCGGTGCATGGCGGCGGAAACGGTGTGGGGATAGGAAGCCTTGAAGGGCTGATCCACCCATACGGAAGAAATGCCATTTTGCAAAAAGCAGCTTTTCACCGCTTCTATGATCCTTTCATCTCCCACATTTACGCCTTCGCCCGTGCCGATGTTGATCATTTCCGGCCGGGAAGATGCCAGCTGATGCAGGTCGATCAGGCAGCGGATATCATGCTCTTTGATGTATCGGGAAAGGGCCTGCTTATAGCTGCACACTTGGTCGTAATTGGCATCATCCCGGCAGAACGTCTGCTTGCGGATGATGGGGCAACGGTACTGCAAATGCAGCATTTCCGCCAGCAGTCCGGTTTCCGGCTCGGCAAACTTGATTTTCCCATCCCGCCACTGCTCCACGCAATGGGGCGCAGAAAACATTACGCTGCCCCTGCCGTCCCGGATGAGAAAGGATTCGCCGCCCGGAGCGTTCATCCTTTCCCCGGCCCGGGCTCTGATATCTTTCAGCACAGCAAACCGCCCCTTCTTATTTATACCAGCTTTCCGGAATCTCCATGTCATAAACGCACATATCCCGGTCCGCATTTTTCCAGATTTTGATCATCCGGTCCGTCATTTTCTTCACGTCGCACACATAGCACAGGGCATTGCCCAGCATGCCGTAGTGCACCGCCCCGGCGTCTTCAAATGCCTTTTTGTAGTTGGGATAATATTCGCTGCAGCCCGACACATCCGCCGGCAGCCCGTGCACTTCATGGGGATGATAATCGGGGCAGGGGATTTCCCTTCCGTCCCAGTCGATGACGGTGGCGTCAAAGCCTTTTTCTGCAATGCGGTTTTTTACATCAATCATTTCGTCCACAGCGTGGAGATAGGTGTTTCTTTCATGACCAATGCCCAGCAACAGCACCTTGCCCTGTGCATCATACAGCCGGCTCAGCGCTCCGCCCACCGGGGCCGGGGTATGGCTTTTTTCTTCCCCGGCAATATAATCCCGGGCATTTTTGCCAAAGGCCGCCATGGAATGGGTGGGGTGGAGGGAACGGATACCGTCCTTGCGGAAGGCCGCCACTTTGGCCAGCGTGCCGATGCAGGGCACCGTTTGACGCACGTCAAAGACGGGATTTTTCGGGTTCACATTGGCCCAGGTATGGGTGGGCACCAGCAAAAGCCCTTCGCTCAGATATTCCTTCAGCCCGTCAATCAGCCCGTCCGCCCCGTTTTCAATTTCTCCCACCTTCCGCAGCGCCGCATGGATGGTAACGGTATCGGTATGCCGGATGCCCATTTTTTCCAGAAAGGCGAAAATATCCTGTTTCGTCAGCATGTTTTTCTCTCCGTTTTTCTGCATGTATTTGACACAGCGCCTTCAAAAGCCCATCTGCACCAGTTCTTCGCACAGGGCAGAATAGAACGCATAAATCTTGTCCCTTTTCTTATCGGACACCATAAAATCCACCATTTCCGCATGGGACACGCTGTCCTCCATCACGTCCCCCCGATACACCCCGAAAATAGCGGAATCCCGGGGCACCAACCCATCCGTTTCCACATCCTTTTCCATGTAACGGGAAAACATGAGGGGGATGCGCATCACAAAATCCGCCTTTTTCCGGCCACGCTTCATGGTGGCGGAAAAACTTTGGCAATACACATCGTCCGCAATATGCAGTGTTTCCCAGTCCAGTTCCCCCTGCACCCGCTGCAATTGCTCGCAGGCCCGCATGCTGTCCGGGTTTTTATCCCCCAGCAGGCGGAAAAGCCCGTTCACCAATGCCGCCACCGGCCGCAGGAATATTTTCGGCACCCTTAGTATGCCTGTTGCCACAGGAGAACCCTTGTGGGGGGTGCACAGGGTGGTAAGGGAAGCCACATGCTTTGCCATTCCCAGGTTCAGCATCATATATTTGGCGTCCAGCCCGCCTTTGGAATGGGCAATGATGTTCACCCGGTCTGCGCCGCATTTTTCCGTGATGGCAAGGATTTCTTCCTTCAGCTGCGCAGCATTTCCTTCAATGCAGCCCATTGCATCCACCCGGCTCACATACACCTCATACCCCTGAATGCGCAGCAGCCGGTCAATCCAGCCAAAGGAACGCAAGAAAAAGCAATCCTTCATCCCCAGGCCGTGCACCAGCAAAAGAGGATAGCGGGTTTTCACCGGCAAAGCACCTCCCTTTTATCACCCCAGGATAAACATCCGGCTCACCCGGTCCCGCCAGGCAATATCCACCGTAATATCTTCATTCACCGCAATGCCTTCCCGGCTCAGCCTTTCCACGGCGGTGGAAAGGGCCAGCTCGGGCGTATTGTTTTCCGCACTCAGATGCCCCAGCAGCACATGCTGCAATCCTGTTTCATATAAGGCCAGCAGGCACCGGGCGCTGTCCTCGTTGGACAGATGCCCGTGGGTGGAACGGATGCGCTGCTTGAGATACAGGGAATAATGGGGGTTCTGCATCAAAAGCTCCGGGTCATAATTGCTTTCCAGCACCATCACCTGGGTGCCGGAAAGGGCATTAAAAACCTGTTTGGTCATTTTGCCCATATCGGTGGCCACCGCCACACTGGCCCCGCCGGCATACATGCGGTAGCCCACCGGCTCCGCCGCATCATGGGAGATGGGGAAGGGGTGAAGGGCCAGATCGCCGATGTAAAAATCCTCGCCGGTTTCAAAATACCGCCGGTCCCATTTGGGAATTTCGCCCACCGTCTTTGCCATGGCTTCAAAGGTGCGCTGGTTGGCATAAACAGGCACATGGTATTTGCGGCTTAAGATACCCACGCCCTTGGTATGGTCCGTATGCTCGTGGGTGACGCAGATGCCGGACAGGGTTTCCGGCAGCACGTCGATGGCCCGCAGGGCGTTTTCGATGGCCTTGCCCGGCATGCCGGCGTCAATCAGCAGCCGGGTGTCTCCGGCGCTGACGTAAATGGCATTGCCGCTGGAACCGCTGAAGAGGGGACAGAAAGTCAGTTTCATTTTATATCCTCATTTTTTCGGATGCCGGGCATATACCCCGGTCAACACTTCTTTGGCAAACAGATCGCCCTTCACCAGGCCCTGCTTTTCTGCATCCAGGGCGTCCTGTGCAGCCTGCCGGTTATCGTAGGGAATGGTGATCAGGTTCACGTCAAGGGGGGCAGAGGCATCCCTTTCGTCGCCTGTCAGGATGGCATACTGCACCATGTTCAAATTCAGGCCGTTGCCAACGCTTCCGCAATTGATCACCATCTTGCCCCCGGTCAGCAGCCGCATGCCGATCTTGTGGGCGTCGGCATAGATGAGCACGTCGTGGTTTTCAAGCAGGGGCTGGAAATAGCTTTCCTCCCGGTGCACGCCCACGGCATCGGAAAGCAGCGGCCGGCCGTGGATCATCCGGATGCGCCTGCCGGAAAGAATGAAGCAATGCTCCATGGGAAATTCCGGCAGCATTGCCATGTATTCTTCCCCCAGCTGTTCATAATAAAATTCGTCGTTTTTGTACTGCTTCAGGCCAATGCCCTCTTCCCAGTTGCCCCGCAGGATTACCTGACAGTTTTCCAGCGTCCAGCGCATGGTATCTTTGGAAGAAGGCCCTTTGCCGATCATATCCCCCAGGCAGTATATTTCCCCGATGCCCCGGCGTTTCAAATCCGCCGCCAGCACCCGGGTGGCCGGCCAATTGCCGTGCATATCCGCCACAATGGCAATTTGTTTCATTTTATTGTCCCTTTACTGCTGCCATGAATGCAGCGAATAATTTTCGTGCGTCTTCGTATTTTGCGTACATGCTTTCGGGATGCCACTGCACCCCCAGGAAAAACCGCTTCCCCGGCAGTTCAAACCCTTCCGTCAGGCCGTCCTGCGCAAACGCTGTGGCCACCAGCCCCTGCCCCAGCTTTTTCACGCCCTGATGGTGCCGGCTGTTGACGCCCGTTTCCGTCTTTCGCAAAATATCATGCAGGCGGCTGCCTTCCATAATGGAGACAGTGTGCACCGCATCTTTGGGCAAATCGCACCGGTCATGGTTTTCTGCCATGGGCACATGCTGGTATAATGTGCCACCCAGCACGCAGTTCATCACCTGAAACCCCCGGCAAATGCCGAACGTGGGCATATCCATTTCCAGCGCCAGGCGGCACAGGGCAAATTCCATTTTGTCCCTTTCCGGCTCCGCTTCCCCGCAAAGGGGCGTGCGCTCTTCGCCGTACAGGGCAGGCTCCACATCCCCGCCGCCGGATAAAATCAGCCCGTCTGCACCTTCCAGATAGGCTTTCAATATTTCTTCATCCGCCGTCTGGGGCAGCACATAGGAAAGCCCCTTTTCTCCCAGCACGGCGTTCATATAATCACTGTGCAGGCAAAACCTGCTTCTGTCTTCATACGGTGTGATCAGGATCTTTTTCATGGCATATCCCTCCATGTTCAGCATACCGCCCAAACCGCTCCTTGTCAAGAACAGAGCATCATTTGGACGCAATTGAAAAAATTTTTTGCAACCCCTGTTGACATATAATACTATACGTCATATAATATTATTCGCAAGGAGGTGTGTCCCATGGATGCACAGATGAAACGAGGTTTGATGGAGGCTTGTGTGCTGAGCCTGCTTTTGAAGGGGGATTCCTACGGCTATCTTCTGATTCAGGAGGTATCGGCCCTGATGCCCATTTCGGAATCCACCCTGTATCCGGTGCTGCGGCGGCTGGAAAGCGCCGGGCAGCTGACGGTCTATTCCCGGGAGCATAACGGCCGGCTCCGGAAATATTACGCCATCACGGAGCAGGGAAAGCAGCAAATTCACTCTTTCCTGAAAGAGTGGGAAGCTGTGAACCGTGTATATGCCTTTATCAAGGATGCCACCGGCAAGGAGGAACAAGCATGAATAAAGAAGCCTATCTGAATGCACTGCGGGATGCCCTGCAAACCCTGAGCGTACAGGAAAGGGACGCCGCCGTGGAATTTTGTGAAGAAATGATTATCGACCGCATGGAAACCGGCATGACGGAAGAAGAAGCGGTTTCCGCCATGGAACCCCCGGCCCGGATGGCTGAAAAGCTGTCCGTGGATATCAGACAACCTCTGAAGGATGCCCAGAGCCATCCGCACACCGCCGGGCAGGCCATGCATGAGACGGAAGAAGCGCCCGTCCATCCTGACCAGTGGCAGAAAATGCAGCTTACCTGCGACGCATCCCGCCTGAACCTGATCGACCTGCAGGCCGGCAATCTGCCCATCAAAATTCTTTTGTCCCCGGACGATCAGGTGCGCCTCACCTATTACACCCGCCCCCGGAATGTATATGAAGCCCGGGTGGAAGGGGATGCCTTGATCCTGCGGGAAGTGCGCACGGAAAAGAAAAGCGGCCTCTTCCATTTCTCTTTCCACTTTGATCTGGGCACCCTGCCCCGGGTGGAAATCTGCCTGGAAGTGCCTGCCGACCTGATGGCCGAATTGCGCGTGCAAACCCGCAACGGCGGCATCTCCATGAAAGGCCCCCAGATGCTCACCCATGTGGAAATGGGCACCACCAACGGCGGCGTGG
Source organism: Clostridia bacterium (assembly GCA_017437265.1). Classification (GTDB taxonomy): domain Bacteria; phylum Bacillota; class Clostridia; order Christensenellales; family Aristaeellaceae; genus RUG563. Next base: position 845 of record JAFSBN010000086.1, on the reverse strand, counting down.
CGCTGGAAAACGTGAAGTGCATCTCTCTCAACGCCCACACCACCAACGGCGGTATGGCCGCCAGCCATCTGGAAACGAAAAAGGCCCTTTCCCTTACCACCACCAACGGCGGCACATCCGTCAGCCATTGCCACGCCCGGGGCAGCCTCACCGTCCGCACCTCCAACGGCGGCATTTCCGCAGGCAACTGCACCGCAGGCGAGGAAATGAACATCTCCACCACCAACGGCGGTCTCTCCGTTCAGGGGCTGGATGCTGCCGCCATCACCCTGCGCACCTCCAATTCCCGCATCAGCGGCTCTGTTAAGGGCCCCCAGAGCCAGTGGAAAATCGACAGCCACACCACCAACGGCAAAAATGCCCTGCCTTCTTTCCAGGACGGCGAAAAGCCCCTTTCCGTTCATACCACCAATGGTTCCATTCATATCTCCTTTGAATGAACAAGTCAGGGGCTGTGCGGCCCACCAGAGCAGGGGGCTCCTCGCCCCCTGTAGCCTCATTACGAGGCAGGGGCTTACGCAGCCCCTGTCCCCCGCGGCAGGGCCATCGTCCCTGCACCCAGCGTGCGACAGACTTATCTTAACCATCTTACGTTGTTCCGCACGAAGGTTGAGTAGACGAAAAGAAACAGCACCACGGGCACAATGAAAACGAAAAAAGAGCGGTTGAGAGAATTCTCTCACCGCTTCTTTTTGTCGTTTTCCCCGGATGCTTTGCATCCGGTGGACGGCATTCTGCCGCCGGCCCGTGGTGCGGGCGCCAGTGGCGCATCCAACTCGCAAAATTACAATCTACTTTTGCAAATGGGTTTCTGCGTGTTTCTTGGAGGGGATACGACAATCCCT
>JAFSBN010000085.1 GCA_017437265.1 Clostridia bacterium | reverse complement strand
CAGAACAACGACAAAAAGGAAGATCGCTTCTCTGCTCCCCGTGGCAAAGGTGCCGATCACAAATTCAGTGAACGTAAAGGCGATTTCCCCAAGAAACCCGCCCCTGAAAAGCAGCAGCGTCCCGCTCCTGCCCGGCCCGCCAGGCCCGCCTTCACCGAAGTGCAGGACGAAGCCTTCCTGCCCCCGGAAAATCTGCTTTCCGGCCGCAATCCCATCCGGGAAGCCATCAAGAACAACCGGGACATCGAAAAGCTGATGGTGGCCAAGGGTGACCTTTCCGCCACCGCCCGTGAAATTATCGCCATGGCCCGGGACAAGCATATCCCCATTCAGACAGTGGAACGTTCCCGGCTGGACGAAATCACCAAGAACCATCAGGGCATGCTGGCCTTTGCTTCCGCCTATCGCTATTATGACGTGGAAGACATGCTGGCCGAAGCCGAAGAAAAAGGCGAAGCGCCTTTCCTGGTAATTCTGGACGGCGTAACCGATCCCCAGAACCTGGGTGCCATCATCCGTACCGCTGCGTGCGTTGGCGCTCACGGCGTCATCGTACCCGAACGCCGTGCTGTGGGCCTCACCCCCTCTGCCGTAAAGGCCTCTGCCGGTGCCATCGAAACGGTAAAGGTGGCCCGGGTTACCAACCTGACCCGCACACTGGAAATGCTGAAAAAGCAGGGCATATGGCTGTATGCCGCCGATATGGTGGGTGAAGATTACCGCAGTGTGAATTTCGAAGGCCCCTGCGCCATCATCATCGGTGCGGAAGGTGAAGGCGTCAGCCGCCTGGTGCTGGAGACCTGCGATCACAAGGTGTCCCTGCCCATGAAGGGCGGCGTGGGTTCCCTGAATGCATCCGTAGCAGCCGGCGTGCTTCTCTACGCTGCATTTTCCAGCCGTTAAAATTTCCCCTTATTCTTTCTGCCGGAGGTTGTTATGACCGATCAGCAAAATGATATGACCCCTGAAGAACTTATCCGCTATACCGATATGACAGATGAAGACGTGGTCTCCCTTGCCCAAAACGGCGATGGCGATGCGCTGGTGTTTTTGCTGAACAAGTATAAAAACTTTGTCCGTTCCAAAGCACGCAGCTATTTCCTCATCGGCGCCGACCATGAAGACATCGTGCAGGAAGGCATGATCGGGCTGTATAAATCCATCCGGGATTTTCAGCCCAGCCGTCTGGCATCCTTCCGTTCCTTTGCAGAATTGTGCGTAAAGCGGCAGATCATCACCGCCATCAAGGCAGCCACCCGCCAGAAGCATGTGCCCCTGAACAGCTATGTTTCCCTGAACAAACCCCTCTATGATGAAGAGAGCGACCGCACCCTTCTGGACGTGATTGAAGGCAGGGTTACCAACCCTGAGGATCTGTACATCAGCAAGGAAGACCTGAAAAACATTCAGGAACAGATGGATCAGCTGCTTTCCGATCTGGAAAGACAGGTGCTGGAAGCGTTCATGGACGGCAAAAGCTATCAGGAAATTGCGCAGATGCTGGGTCGTCATGTGAAATCCATTGATAATGCCCTGCAGAGGGTAAAGCGTAAGCTGTTCAAATTCCTGGAAGAGAATCAGTAATCAAAAACCGGATGCATTTGCCGCATCCGGTTTTCTTTATTCAAGGCCAAAGTGTTCAGCTGCAAGGAGAAGGGTTTCTTCCTGCGTCCTGTTTTCGTCACGAAGCAGCACTTTGAAACCCGAATGAAGCAGTTCATTGTAGTTTTCCTGAGAATTGATCAGCATCAATCCCTGACGAAAATTTTCCAATGCCGCTTCCGGGTTTTCTTCTTCCATCATCAGCTGATACAAAAACTGCTTTTCCTTGTCCGGTCGATTGAAAAACAGATTGACCGAAATCATCGGATCTGCCAGCATCAACAGCACATGCCGTTCATCGGAAATCCGATGCAGCGTTTCCGGGCTGATGTTGGTATCCACAAAAACAGGTTTATCCTGACGACATACATCTTCCAATATTCTCAGCTCAAGAATTTCGCATTCCTTTGAAACACGCTTAATCCATGCTGCATATTCCTGAGGCGTCCGGCGAATAAAATCATGCCAGTCCGCAAGATCCCTGGTATAGCACAGATCGGGAAATTCCTTGCTGTCCAGTCCCTCCATCAATGATTCGTGGTAGTTTTCACCGCATGCAATGCCGCCGTATTTCTCTGCCAGATTTTTCACCAGCGTGGATTTTCCGGCATAGGCCGTGCCTGTAATGAAATAAGCATTGCTGAATTTCATTTTTTATATTCCTCCAAGTCTTTGGCTTTCTGCACAGCCCTATCCAGCCTGTCCATCGGAACCGGTCCGCATTCCTTACCAAGCAAAACATGCAGGAAAAATTCCCTTGTGCCGGCGTTTCCGGTCACGCTGCTGTTGGTCACATCTTTGACACAGGCACCGGGCATGGCATTCACATCCCGGATCAGGTCATGCAAAAGCGGCAGATACGCTTCATCATTGATCACACCGGTGCGCCTTGCATCTGCATCGTCTATCTCAAACAACGGCTTCACCAGGCAAACCAGTTCCCCTTCGCCATGCAGCACGGCCGAAAAGTACGGAATGGCCTTGCGCAGGGACAAATAACTCACATCCACTGTACCCAGCTGAGGTTTTGGGTCCAGATGCAGCAATTTTTCATCGCTGATATTGGTTTTTTCCAGGTTCACCACATGGGGATTCTGCCGCAGCTTTCCCATCAGCTGGCCAAACCCTACATCTACTGCATACACTTTTTCTGCCCCGCGCTGACATAGGCAATCGGTAAATCCGCCGGTGCATGCTCCTGCATCAATGCACACTTTTCCTTTCACATCAATGCCAAAATCATCCAGTGCACCGCTCATTTTGAAGCCGCCCTTGCTGGCATAGGGCAAAACGCCTTTCCGGTTGACAGCATCTTCTTCCTTCACCATCATGCCGCCTTTGGCAGGCTTTCCGTTCACATAAATTTCACCGGCCATGATGAAGGCCACGGCTTCTTTCTCCGTCTGGCAGATGCCCAGCTCCATCAGCCGGTCTGCCAGCTTCATTTTCTTTTGCTTCATTTTTTCTTACTCTCCGGAAAATTCACAGGGCGCAGTAAACTGCATCCTTTCCCCTGTTACTGGATGGTTAAACGCCAAGGAATAGGCATGCAGCATCAGCCGGTCTGCCTTTGGCAAATGCTTGTGACCATAAATCACATCGCCCAATACCGGATGGCCGATGGAATGCATGTGCACACGAATCTGATGGGTGCGGCCGGTGATGATGTGCACATCCAGCAATGCCCTGTCTGCCATTTGGGAAAGCAGTTTCCACTCCGTCAGGGCATACCGCCCCTCTTTATCAACGGCCATCTTTTTCCTGTCCGTCTTACTGCGGGCAATGGGTGCTTCAATCACGCCGCTCTCATCTTTCATTTTTCCAAACACCACGGCGCGGTAGTGCTTTTCCATTTTTCTGTCAGCCAATTGCTGCGATAAATTCACATGCGCCGCATCGTTTTTTGCCACCAGCATCAATCCGCTTGTATCCTTATCCAGCCTGTGCACAATGCCCGGCCGCATTTCGCCGCCAATGCCGGACAGACTGTCCAGATGATACAGCAGTGCATTCACCAGCGTTCCGTCGGCATTTCCTGCTGCCGGATGCACAACCATCCCACAGGGCTTCACTACCACCGCAATATCCCGATCCTGGTAGAGAATCTGCAGCGGAATATTTTCCGGCTGTGCTTCGCTTTCTTTTATTTCAGGCAGTTCCACCAAAATCGTGCTGCCAGGATCTGCCTTCAAAGATGGTTTATCCGCTTTTTTGCCGTTGACAAAAACACAGCCATCCTTGATCAGCGTTGCCGCCCGGGATCGGGTCATATTCCCCTGCTGCGCCATTTCCACATCCAGCCGGCTTCCCTCTGCCAGAAACTCCAGCTTCATTTGCTGCTCCAATCCTGCGGACGGAAAAGCAGGCTGATGCCGCACAAAACGGCACCGCACACCACACCCACATCCGCAATGTTAAAAATGTAAAAATCCACAAACAAAAACTCAATCATGTCAATCACATAGCCGTACAATGCCCTGTCCACCGCATTGCCCACAGCCCCGCCCAAAATCATGGAAAGGGAAAGCGTGGCCAGACCGCTGATATGAAATTTCCGCAAAAAGAATATGCAGCCGCCAACCAGCACAATGGATGCGATCAGCAGCAGGGCCGCATTTCCCTGCATCATGCCAAGAGCCATACCGGTGTTGCGTGCCCCCCGCAGGGCAATCACCCCCGGGATCAGCACCACGTTTGCATCAAAAAACAAATATTTGAACAGCCTGTCCACCAGAAATACCACCACGCCGGGAATCACCCAGAAACAGGCATTTTTCTGTTCTTTCGTCATCATTCTATCCTCAGTTGCACCAGTTTCACAATTTTTGCAATGAAATCACCAATGGCCGGTACGCTGCTATCCGCAATGCGCTGAAGCAACCATACAATAATGCCACCCAGCACAGCAATGCCCACCGTAACGCCCACGCCGCGCACCACGCCCTGCCAGAATGCATCCAGCAGCCTGCGCTTTCTGTCGCTTTCAAAACGCACATATTCAGCCAGATGCATCCGTTCCGCCGCAGCAATAAACGCATCCATTCTTTCTTTCAGCATGGCATATCCTCCCTTTTCAGTATGGCCACACCATGCTCATTTCATTATAACAGCCGCAAATGACGAAATCAAGAAAAAAGGAACGTTTTTATCGTTCTTTCCATAGGATGAATTACACCGGAAAGCGTTGACAGATATGGAAAAAATGGCTACAATATATAGGTTAAGATAGAAGAGGAGGAAATCACCATGATCGTTGCAAAGTTTGGCGGCAGCTCTCTGGCCGACGGCAATCAGTTCAAAAAAGTAAAGAATATCATTCTCGCCCTCAGCGAGCGCAAATACATTATCCCTTCGGCCCCCGGCAAGCGGGACCCCAAAGACGATAAAGTGACCGACCTGCTTTACGCCTGCCATGATGCCGCCAAGGCCGGCCGTGCGTTCAAGCATATTCTGGGCCGCATTCGCGAACGCTATGAAGAAATTGCAGAAGAAATCGGTGTCACTTTTGATTTTGGCCCCGATTTTGACGCCATTGCTCAGGAACTTGCCAAAGGCACCACCCGGGATTATATTGCCAGCCGCGGCGAATTCCTCAACGGTAAGCTGCTGGCCGCTTATCTGGACTTTCCCTTTGTGGATGCCGCCCAGGTGATCCGCTTTGATAACAACGGACATTTCCTGGAAGAAGAAAGCAACCGGCTCATTTCTTCCGTGCTGGCCGATATTCCCCGTGCCGTAATTCCCGGCTTTTACGGTGCCGACGAAACCGGTGCCATCCGCACCTTTACCCGCGGCGGCAGCGATATTACCGGCTCCATCATCGCCCGGGGCACCAAGGCGGATATCTATGAAAACTGGACAGATGTTTCCGGTATCATGATGGCCGACCCCCGCATCATTCCCGATGCATTGCACATTTCCGAAATTACTTACCGGGAGCTGCGCGAGCTTTCCTACATGGGCTTTTCCGTGCTGCACGATGAAGCCGTCTTCCCTGTCCGCCGTGCCGGCATCCCCACCAACCTGCGCAATACCAACGATCCCAAGCATCCCGGCACCATGATCGTTGCCACCGCCCAGAGCGATGCTTCCCATCCCGTTACCGGCATTGCCGGACGCAAAGGCTTCTGCGCCGTGGCCCTTGAAAAGGACATGATGAACCAGGAGCTGGGCTTCGGCCGCCGTGTGCTGCAGGTGTTTGAAGATTACGGCGTCAGCTTCGAGTTGCTCCCCACCGGCATCGATACCATGACCGTCATCGTGGAAAGTGCAAAACTGATGCCCCATCTGGACGAAGTGCTGGAAAGGCTGCACCAGGATGTGCATCCGGACCAGCTGGCTGTTCATGATCATCTGGCCATTATTGCCACGGTGGGCCGGGGCATGGTACGCAATTTCGGTACCGCCGCCCGCCTTTTCACCGCCATTTCCCAGCAGGGCATTTCCATCCGCACCATTGACCAGGGTTCCAGCGAATTGAACATCCTGGTGGGCGTGGATGAGGCCGACTTCGAAAACGCCGTTCGTGCCATTTACGACACATTTATCCGCACCTGATCGGAAGCTGCTATATTATATTTTATTGCTATCCAAGGATCACCTTATTTGATCCACATTTATTTATGATTTACTGGAGGGGAACTTATGAAGTTTCAGGGGCAGGCCGTACTGGTTTATTTGGAAGAAGACAATATTACAAAAGCATATTTTCGCATCCGTCCGCTGCTGACAAGCGACGGTCCCGTTTCTCAGGAAGAGCTGGACGCTTTCCCTGATGAAGGGTACCTTCGTATCGTACCTGATAAGAATGAACAGCACACTTTCAAGGAACGCATGCGCAACATGTGCGGCCTTTGCCTGCTGGACCTTCGCCATCAACCCGCCGATGCCAATAAAATCCGCACCAACAAAAATTATAATCCATCCAAAGGCGAAATGAACCAGTTCATCGTTTATTCCGATGCCGTACAGGCCATTTGCCACGGCTTGCTTTATCAGGTTGTTTCGGAATCAGACGCTGAAAAGGCAGTTACTCCTGAAGTATATGTCCGCAGCGGTGCTAATATGCAGGGCCCTGTTGCCAAAGGCCAGCCCGCCGCCGGCGCCCAGCAATTGCCCCCGGACAGCAAAGGCCTTTATTCTGTTTCCGTTAACGGCCAGGAGCTTTTGTTTTACTGGCCCGCAGCCGAAAAGCAAGAAAATGCATCTGCTCCCGTAGCCGTCCCGGAAGAAAAAGCAGATCCCGCTGAAGAAGCGCTTGCCACCGCTCTGGATAAAATCCAGCAAATGAATGCTTCCTGTGTTTCCGAAACCACCCATAAGCTGCAGGAAGAAAAGCCGATTCCCGTATATGTTCCCCAGCAGCCCCAGCAGCCCCAGCAGCCGCTGTCCGGCACCCGGCTGTATCACCCCCCGCAAAAGCAGGGCAGCTTCCGCCGCGCACATAATGCACTGATGGAAACGGTGGAACAGCAGCGCTATGCTGCCAAGCACGAGGCTCCTGGTGCCGTTGTAAGCGACAGCGGTGCACTGAAGGACGTTTCCAATCCCGTGGACACCTTCAAGCGGTGCCTTGCAGATGTGTGCCACAATGATGAGAGCTGCCGCCAGGCTGTGGGTGCGCTGCTCAGCTGCCCCGGCATGCGGCAGGCCATCGTCAGCGCCGTGTCCGATACAAAAAAGGATCTGACCGTCACCGCCATGCACGGCCAGCTGCAGGAGCTGGAAGCGGAACGTTTGATGCTTCTGATGCAGCTGGATGATGCCAGGAAAAATACTGCCGCTTACCGTCAGGAAGCCATCGGCGAAATGCTGGCTGAAGAAAAGGCCGCTTTTGATGCATTGGCAGCCGAAAAAACGTCGCTCGCAAATGAAATTGAACAGCAGAAAACTGCTTTGTCTGCCATCGAAACGGCTCTGTCCAACGGCTACGAAGCACTGAAAGATTGTATCGTTGATCCGTCAGAAATCATTTTTGCACGCAAAGTGGGCGAACCGGCAGATAAGAACACCTTGACGGAAAACCTGGAAAACGCATATAAAAATGCCGGCTTTATCTGCGCCCCCGGCGATGCACTGGCCATGCTCACTGCCTATGCCATCGCTCCTGATGCCATCCTCTTCAACGCAGAAACTCGTTCCGACGCGCTCTATGCTGCGGATATTTTTGCCGCCGCGCTTGGCACCTCTGTTGCCGCAGGTTATAACAGCAAGCTGAAATTGGCCCCCGGCGGCAATACTCCCGTTTTCGTTCGCGGCGCTTCCCCTGCGGGATGCACCTGCGTCTCCACTGTGTTTGACCCTGTATTCGGCACATTCAGCGTCGCTTATCCCGATAACCCCATGTTCACGCTGTCGCAGGACGTAAACGCCCTGCCTGGTAAGCTTCCTGTCTTTCCCGCCGTTTCTGCCGCATCCCTGAAGGCGGCCTTCGTAACGGATGACAAGCTGTCCGACGAAACCATGGCCGTGCTTTCTTCTCTGCGTCAGGTAAGCAATTCCGCTCCCGTCCCCCTGAAAGCCCTGAAAAATGCCGTTTCTTTCATCGCGTCCACCCAGAATTCCTTCAACGGCGGGCTGGCCGAAAGCATTGACCGTGCTGTATCCATCTTCCTGCTCCCCTGCTTCATGGCAAGCAAAGTTCCCTCCGATGCGTTGCTGCCGCTGATTGAAGCCATGCCCCGCTCCGTCAAGATTTGGAACGAAAAAAATGAACATTGAAATCATTTCCAGTCTGCAAAATCCGCAGATAAAAAAATGGCGGCTGCTGAACAAAAGCCGGTCTGAACGGGTAGCGCAAGGCTTGTTTCTGGCAGAAGGCGAGCACATGGCTCTGGAAGCCATTCAATCAGGCAGCGCCTGTACGCTGATTGTCAGCGAAAAAGGAAAAGATAAATTTTCATCACTGCTCAGCACTGCGATGCTGCCCGTCTGCATCCTGGCAGACCACGTTTTTGCTGCTCTGTGCGATGCCAAAACGCCCCAAGGCATTCTGGCTGTCTGCAAATATCTGGAGACGAGTCCCCTTTCTTCCCTTGGAGGAAAAATCATCTGTCTCAATGGCGTGCAGGATCCCGGTAATGTGGGCACCATCCTGCGCACCATGGATGCTGCCGGGTTCACCGGGCTTCTGATCGACGAAAAAACATCCGATCCTTTTGCGCCTAAGGCACTGCGTGCTTCCATGGGCAGCGTTTTCCGAATTCCTGTTTGCAGAACAAACGACCTCTGTGCTGCACTCGATACACTGGCAGCGCATCAATATGAAATTCTGGCCGGCGATTTGATGGGGCAACCTTTCTTTGCCGAAAGAGACCGCAAAGAGAACTCCTGCATCATCATCGGCAATGAAGGCGCCGGCATCTCGCCGGAAATAAAAGAAAAAGCGACACTGCGCCTGAAAATCCCCATGGTGGGCGGTGCAGAATCGCTCAATGCTGCTGTTGCAGCTGCTGTAATGATGTATGATGACTTGCGCTTCCGTCTCACAAATCCATAATTTTTATCCCAGCAGGCCGGCAAACGAAACGGCCTGCTCTTTTGTTACTTTCAATCCTCTCAGTGCATGTAGATCCACCTGCCACATGCCTGTTTCGCAGTCAGTAACATCCATATCGTTCAGGCTGGTGCCGGTAAATTCACAGCCGTGCAGCTTGCAAGCCGTCATATTCCAGTTTTTCCATCTGAACGAATGAAACACGCTTTCCCGAAGCGAACAATGGTTCATTTGCACATATTGCGCTTTTGCATCGGAAAAATTACTGTAATCCATCTGGCATGTATCAAACGAAACGCTCATCAGCGAACAGCCTTCCAATGATGCTCCCGTCATCCTGCATTCGGTGAAACGAACCCTTTGCAACGTGCCTTTACGCAGATTGCATCTTCCCAGATCACACTTGACAAAAACGCAGTCTACAAACACTATCCGCTCCAGTTCATTTTCACCAATGGTACATTTTTCAAATACGCACCCGGAAAACTCAATCATCCGACCTTGAACAAAGGGCATTTCTTCGCCATAGAAACGCTTGTTTTCAATATCCGTGCCGTTTTCCACGGCAGCATCCACGCATTCTTCCAGCAATGCATCTTCCAATTGTTCCGCAATATGCGGCTGCATCAGCATCGTTCATCACCCGTTACAATTTTATCAAACCATCGGCTATCATGCAACAAAAAAAGAAAACAGATTATCTGCTTTCTTTTTCTATTTTCAGCTGGCGCTGGGGGCGTCGCTTTCTTCAGCCACTGCCCTGGGCGCCGCTTTGGACCTTGTCTTTCTCACTGCCGGCTTTTCTTCCCTGAGTCCCAGCACAGGAGACTCGCCCTTTTCCACCACTCCTTTGGTGATCTTCACCGTGCCCACTTCCTTCTTGCCGGGAAGCTCATACATGGTGTCCAGCAGCGCCCCTTCATTGATCGCACGCAGGCCGCGGGCGCCGCTCTTTTGCTTAATCGCCTTTTCAGCAATGGCAAAAAGTGCATCGTCATCAAAGGAAAGCTGAATATCGTCCAGGCTCATCAGCTTCTGATACTGCTTTACAAGTGCGTTCCTGGGTTCGGTAAGAATCTTAACCAATGCGTCTTCGTCCAGTGCTTCCAGCGTCACATTCACCGGCAAACGACCGATAAATTCAGGAATCAGGCCGAATTTCATCAGGTCTTCCGGACGCATTTGCCGCAGCACATCACCGGCATTCTTTTCTCTCTCCGTTTTGGGATCAGCCCCAAAGCCCATCTGCTTCTTGCCGATACGCTTTTCGATGATCTGGGAAAGGCCATCGAATGCACCACCGCAGATGAAAAGAATATTGGTGGTATCGATTTGCAAACATTCCTGATGGGGATGCTTGCGTCCGCCCTGGGGCGGCACATTGGCCACCGTGCCTTCCAGAATCTTCAGCAACGCCTGCTGTACGCCTTCGCCGCTTACGTCCCTGGTGATGGACACGTTTTCGCCCTTACGTGCAATTTTATCAATTTCGTCGATATACACAATGCCGCGTTCCGCAGCACGGATGTCATTCCCGGCAGCCTGAATGAGGCGCAGCAGAATATTTTCCACATCCTCGCCCACGTAGCCTGCTTCCGTCAGCGCCGTGGCGTCTGCAATGGCAAAAGGCACATCCAGAATTTTTGCCAGGCTCTGGGCCAGGTAGGTTTTACCGCAGCCCGTGGGGCCCACCATCAGGATGTTGGACTTTTGCAGTTCCACATCATCCTTTTTTCGGGGAGCAGAAATGCGCTTATAGTGATTGTACACCGCCACGCAAAGGGTTTTCTTGGCCTGCTCCTGCCCGATCACATATTCATCCAGTACCTTCTTCATTTCAGAAGGTAAAGGAATATCGCGCATTTCACGGGAGCCGGACATCACATCGATGTCATCGGAAATGATTTCATTGCAAAGGGCAATGCATTCATTGCAGATATACGCCCCGGGGCCGGCCACCAACCGCCTCACCTGCTCGGCAGATTTACCGCAGAAGGAGCACCGGCGCTTCCGGGGGGTCATATCGTCTTTGGGCATAATTACCTCTGATTTTCTCCGGTTTATTTCCGGGGTTGATAGATTTCGTCGATGATGCCATAGTCCAGCGCTTCCTGAGCGGTCATGAAATAATCACGTTCCACATCCTGAGACAGCTTTTCCACAGGCTGGCCGGTCATTTCGGACATCAGGGCATTCATCTTTTTTTTGGTGCGCAGCAGCCATTCCGCATGGATGCATACATCCGTACTCTGGCCGGAAGCACCGCCGGAAGGCTGATGGATCATCACTTCGCTGTTGGGCAGCGCCAGGCGTTTGCCCTTCTCGCCCGCCATCAGCAAAAATGCACCCATGCTGGCCGCCATACCGATGCACACCGTGCGCACAGGGCACTTGATGTAGTTCATGGTATCAAAGATGGCCATCCCTGCCGTCACAGAACCGCCGGGGCTGTTGATGTACAGGGAAATTTCTGCATCAGGGTTTTCCGTTTCCAGGAACAGCAGCTGAGCCACGATGGCATTGGCCACCTGGTCGTTGATCTCACTGCCCAGGAAAATAACCCGGTCCTTCAGCAGTCGGGAATAGATGTCGTAAGACCTTTCTCCGCCGGAAGTTTGTTCTACCACATAAGGAACGAGAGACATACGCCTTTCCTCCTTCCGTTCCAGCATCTATCATATGCTGAAAATGTAATGATTATTCTTCGTCAGCAGCTTCGGCTACCTGTTCCACGGCGTTCATGGCGTCTTCCACGGAAACCTGTTCCGCTTCGTCCTTTTCTTCCACTTCAGCCTTTTCAACGATCAGGTCCACCACCTTGCGGATGGCAGCGTTGTCCTTCAGGTATTCCTTCTGACGGTCGTTGAGGGAAGCCTTGAATTCTTCCACGGTACGGCCGGCGCGTTCCGCTTCGTCGGCATAAGCCTTTTCCACTTCTTCTTCGGTGGGAACGATTTCTTCAGCCTTGATCATGGCTTCCAGCACCAGCTGCATCTTCACCCGGTTCTTGGCTTCGCCCTTGTACATTTCGCGAACCTGTTCCATGGACTGGCCGGTGAACTTCAGGTAGTCTTCAAAACGCAGGCCCTGATACATCATCCGCATCTGCATTTCACGGATCATGATATCGGTTTCGGATTCGATCATCGCTTCGGGGATATCGCAGTCAGCGGCATCCACAGCCTGCTGCACCAGATTGTTTTCCAGCTGGATGGCAGCATTCTTCTGAGCCTTTTCTTCCAGTTCGGCCACGATAGCGGCCTTATAATCGGCATAGGTTTCCTTGTCGCTCACGTCAGCGGCAAAATCGTCATCCAGTTCGGGCTTCACCTTTACCTGAATGCCGTTCACTTTCACATGGAAAATGGCATCCTTGCCGGCCAGGTTTTCAGCATGATACTGTTCGGGGAACTTGACGGACAGATCCTTTTCTTCGCCAATCTGCATGCCGATCATCTGTTCTTCAAAGCCGGGAATGAAATGGCCGGAACCGATTTCCAGCGTCTGGCCCTGAGCGGTACCACCTTCAAAAGCCACGCCGTCAACGCTGCCGGCATAGTCCAGGTTCACAATATCGCCGTTTTCCACAGCGCGGTCTTCCACGTCAGCCATGGTGGTGGCCTTTTCAACATCCTGCTGGATGCGGGCGTCGATCTCTTCTTCCGTCACTTTATGGACGTACTTTACAGCCTTCAGGCCCTTGTAGTTGCCCAGTTCCACTTCGGGCTTTACAAACACCTTCACCGTGAACTTCAGATCCTGGCCCACGCCGATCTGATCAACAGTATCCACTTCAGGCCGATCCACAACCTGAATGTCGTTTTCCTTCACTGCAGCTTCATAAGCATCAGGGAAGAGAATATCAAAAGCATCATCGTAGAAAATGGCTTCGCCGTACATGCTCTCGATCATCTTCCGGGGGGCCTTGCCCTTGCGGAAGCCGGGCACGTTCACGCGGCCGCGCACTTTCAGATAGGCCTTCTGCACCGCAGCATCAAATTCAGAAGCAGCGATTTCAAAAGCGATTTTTACTTGATTACCGGAAACTTTTTCTACCGTGTAGCCCATTAGGAACAACCTCCGTTATCCGCCTTTTCGGCGCCATTGTGTCTGTGCAGCGCACAAAACACTATCGTACATAATACCATATCATAACACAGATTGCAAGCTTTCCGCAGCGAAATCTCATCGGATTTTCCTGAATTTCAGCGTTTTTTTCATTAACATTGCATTCCCTTTTGTTTTTTTGTAATTTGTGCTATACTATTGCTGATAAATGATCCATCGGAGGGCAGAATGAAGATCACCGTTCTTTGCGAAAATACAGCTGCTGACGCACACTTTCTTTGTGAACACGGGCTGAGCCTGTACATTGAAGCCGACAGTCATAAGCTTCTGTTTGACATGGGCCAGACAGATGTGTTTTTCCATAACGCAAAGATAATGAATCTTTCCCTTGCCGATGTGGATTATGCGGTTTTGTCCCATGGACATTATGATCACGGCGGCGGCCTTTCCTGCTTCTTTGAACAAAATAAAACTGCCCCTGTTTTTCTTTCCCGCCACGCCTTTGGCGATTACTATAATGCCCAGGGAAAATACATCGGCCTGGACAAAACCCTCCAGCGCATCGACCGTATGATCCCCACCGACGAATGCACACCAATCAACAATACCTTTACCCTTTTTTCCTGCAACGCTCTCAGCCGTCCCTGCCCTGCCTCTGCCTTCGGCTTGACCGAAAGGCATGACGATCAACTGACAGAGGATCGTTTTTTGCATGAACAGTATTTGCTCATTCATGAAAACGGCAAGCGTGTTCTGGTCAGCGGCTGTTCTCATAAAGGCATTCAAAACATTGTCCGCTGGTTCAGGCCGGATGTGCTGATCGGCGGATTCCATCAGATGAAAGTAGACTGCGACCAGGAGCAGGGAAAAAATGAGCTGAAAGCACTGGCCGATGATCTGATGAAATCCGATACCGTTTTTTACACCTGCCACTGCACCGGCCAGCCACAATACGATCTGCTGAAAACTCACATGCAAAACAGGCTGCATTATCTTTCCGCCGGCTCTGCCATCATCATTTAGTCGGGAAAAGGAGAGCATCATGAAACGGTTTTGGGGCTTCATTTTGACGATACTGATCACTTTCTCGTTTTTCTCATTGCCATCCATTTCTGAAACAAAAGAGGAGCAAAACGCCGTGTATTTATATTGCCTGAATATTGGAAAAGCCGATTGTATGATTTTGTCTTATCAGGATCAGCATTACCTGATCGACACCGGCTATGCCCACACCTACCCCGCCCTTGAAACTGCCCTGAAAATGCTGAATATTGACAGGCTCAACGGCGTTTTTATCACCCACTGCCATAAGGATCACACAGGCGGGCTGATGCAGCTTGCAAAAAGCAATATTGCCATCGATGCCATCTATGCATCCGACATTTATTATGATGTGAAGGAAACAAAGCACCCGGCCGTCCTTGCAGCACGGGAAAGAAACATGAACGTTTCCTTCCTGAAAACAGGGGATGTTGTTCCCTTGGGCGATGACGCTGTGTTCACCGTTCTTGGCCCTGTTCAAACAAACACCGAAAACGAAAACAACAATTCGCTGGTGATGCGCTTTTCTTCCCCGGAAGGTTCCATTCTTTTCGCCGGCGATATGAAAACAGAAGAAGAATACGATCTTCTTTCCCGTAATCTTCTGGAAAAAAGCGATGTGCTCAAATGCGGCCATCACGGTGACGACGGCGCCACTTCAACCGCCCTTTTGCAGGCCGTTCGCCCCCGGCACGCCCTGATCCTCACCAGCACATTCGAAGAAAAGGATACCCCTGCCCCTGCCACCCTTGCCCGGCTGAAAAGCGCAGGCTGCACCGTGCATATTTCGCAGAATATGGATGACGCCCTGGCGGTGAAACTGGAAGACGGTCAGATTTCCGTCTATAATGCCACCTGGTCCGCCCTGCCTATGCGCACCACAGGCCTTCGCTGTTCTCTTTCCCGTTCCAATGATACGCTCACGCTCACCAATACCACAGATATAACCATCACCCTTTCCGGCTGCTATTTATATTCTTCCAGGGGCGAGGATGTGTTTTCCCTGCCCGATTTTGTTATTCCCGCAAAGGAAAGCATTGTGATCGGCAGCAAATCCACCGACGGATACACAGACATTACGCTGGACAAAAAGAACGTCTGGCATGATAAAAAACGGGACATGGCCATGCTATATGATGCCTTTGGCCGCCTTCTTTGCCAAACGGATAACGGTCTGAAAGAAGAATAATCGGCACACTTTCATACCTCTCTTCATAGAATGATACTGAACCTTGAAGGGAGGTTTTTTCATGCGACCCATGCCTTGTCATCCCATCGCCCCCTGCCCTTCCAAAGAAATGGACACCGGGCGTTTTCTGCTTCAGCGCATTCACGGCAGCGGCACGCTTCACCGCCGCGCTTACCGCTATAGCCTTCCCCTGGACAACATCCCCTGTCATCTAAATCCACCCTTTACACTTGTTGATATTTCCGTATCCGGCACCCCCGTCTGGCAAAAAATTCCCTGCCGTGAGAAAAACATGCTGCGGCTGCAGGTACACATTCCCCTTTTGCTCACGCTGTGCACCGATTGCGGCGAGCATTTTACCACCGCTTCCTGCATCGATGAAATGCTGATGATCCGCCTTTCCTGCCCTCCCAGTGAGACCTGGCGCTGCCAGTTATATGTATGCGCCGCCGTGCGCCAGGCATGTGCCTGCACCAAATGTACCGCCTGTTCATGCTCCCCCCTTTTGGATGTGCTGCTGGAGGGGTATCTGCTTTCCCCCTGCACCATGGCCGGCGCCTGTCCCCTGCCATGCCCGCCTGATAAGCCCTGGTATCCCACGCCGCCGTGCGGCTGCTAAAAAAACACATCTTCGCTGCGGTGAAGCTTCTGCTTTGCCGCAGTTTATTTTACATTTGGAAAGGATTGTGATATACTGTTTTCATCTATGGGAAAGGCGGTACAAACGGGATGCACAAGCTGCTCTGTTCCACAGGCACGCTGCTGGGACGGCCCAACGGAAGAAATTTTTACCTCCTGCCGGAATTTGAAAAAAAGCTATGCTGCGACGGGCTGGAGTTGATGTTTTACGATTCCTGGTACGACCAGGCAGATGCGCTGCTTCATGTGCTCCAATCTGTTTCTTTGCCTATTGCTGCGTTTCATGCCGAGAAAAACATCTGCAAGGGCCTTGTATCGGATTGTGCTGAAGAAAAGGAGCTGGCTTTCTCTCAGTTTCGGTTCAATTGCCGCTTTGCCAAAAGCATTGGCGCAGAAAAAATGGTGTTCCATCTGTGGGACGGCTATATGAACGACGAAAAAATCAACACAGCCGTCGCTCTTCTTCCCCGGCTGAAGCAGTGTGCAGATGAACAGAACGTGCTGCTGACGGTGGAAAACATCGTCTGTGCAGAAAACGATCCTTTCACCTATCTGCAGCGCATCCATGAACTGCACCCGGATATCGCCTTTACCTACGACACCAAAATGGCCGCCTTTCATTTTCAGGACGATTGCCTCTATTCGCCGGAAGCCGCACCGCTTCTGCCCGCCATCCGACATTTCCATATCAACGATTATCAGGGCGGATATAAAGAATGGCAGCGTTTCAAAACGCTCCATCCGGGTGACGGCCAGGTGGATTTTATCAAACTGTTTTCTTTCATTAAGCAAACAGATTACAAAGGAGATTTCACCTGCGAAGCCACCTCCTTCGACGCATCCGGCCAGGTGGATTTTGATAAACTGAACCACACCCTGCACACCATCCGAAAATACATCCGTGAGGAGAATGCATCATATGGACCGTAAAGACGAAATCATCCGCCTGCAAAGCAAAATTCTGCATCAGTATGCCCAGCACGAACTGAAAATGATCGGCCAGGATCTGTGGGGCGCGCCTGCCGATCCCAAGGTGAAAGCGCTGCATGAAAAGGTGGCCGAAATCACAAAAGAAGAAGCCCCTGTACAGCAAACAGCAAAAGAAGAAACAAAAGCAGAAGAAAATCAGGCACAGCCTGTCCCCAAAGAAGATATTGAAGATCTGAAAAAAGAGCTGCACAGCTATATCGGCCTGAACGTGATCAAAGAAGAAGTGGAAAGCCTGATCAACTGGATCGAGATTTGCGCTCAGCGCAAGGCTTTTGACCTGCCCACGCCCGAACTCTCCCTGCACATGGTCTTTTCCGGCAATCCCGGCACCGGCAAAACCATGATTGCGCGGCTGATGGCCCGCATCTATCATTCCCTTGGCATTTTGAGCAAAGGGCAATTGGTGGAAGTGGACCGGTCCGGGCTGGTGGCGGGGTATGTGGGCCAGACGGCCGGTAAAACCACCGAAGTAATCAAAAAAGCGCTGGGCGGCGTATTGTTCATTGACGAAGCCTATACCCTCATCAACAAATCCGAAAACGACTTTGGCCAGGAAGCAGTGGATACCATCCTCAAGGCCATGGAAGATAACCGGGAGGATCTGGTTGTGATCGTGGCCGGCTATACGGAACTGATGGAAGAATTCATCCATTCCAATCCCGGTCTGGAATCCCGTTTCAACCGTTTTATGCATTTCCCGGATTACTCCATCGAAGAAATGATGGGCATTTTCGATATGCGCTGCAGCCAGAGCGGCTATCAGCTGGCCGAAAATGCCCGGGACGAACTGCAATCCATTCTGGAAGAAAAATCAAAGGATGTAGGCGGTTTCGGCAATGCCCGCGGCGTGCGCAATCTGTTTGAAAAAGCCATTGCCCAGCAGGCAGACCGCCTTGCCGACTCTCAGGAGCCTTTAACCAAAGAGCTGCTCATGACCCTCACAGAAGCAGACCTGAACGCTGCTTCTGAAAAAGCGTAAAAAAATACAAAAAGGGAGGCAAACATCCATGACGGAAATCGCAGAAAAGAAAAAGCGGTTTACAAAAAAAGAGTGGAGCTGGATCATGTATGACTGGGCCAACTCCGTCTATGCCACCAACATCATGGCAGCCATCTTCCCCACCATCTTCGTGGCCATCGCCGGGGATGCCGGCGATATCTGGTGGGGCTATGCCACCTCCATCGCCACCTTCATCGTGGCCATACTGGCCCCCTTCCTTGGCGCCGCTGCCGACTTCAAGGGCATGAAAAAGAAGCTGTTCACCGGCTTTATGCTGGCAGGCGTTGTGTTCACTGCGCTCATTGCCGCCACCAATGACTGGCGCATCATGCTGGTCGGCTATGTGATCAGCCGCATTGGCTTTGCCGGCAGCAACCTCTTTTACGATTCCTTCCTCACCGATATCACCGATAACGACCGGATGGACAAAGTGTCTTCCTGGGGCTATGCCATGGGCTATATCGGCGGCAGCACCATCCCCTTTGTCATTTCCATCGTGATGCTGCTGGTGCTGGGCTATGGCAGCGTGTTTGCCCAGAAATTTTCGGTAATCATCACCAGCGTCTGGTGGATCATTTTCTCCATTCCCTTCCTCCAAAACGTACAGCAGGAACATTATGTGGAAAAGGCACAGGGGTCCTTCATTGCCAGCACTTTCAGAAACACCTGGGAAACCGCCAAGGAAATCTTCAAACGTAAGGGCCTGTTCCTTTTCATTGTGGCCTATTTCTGCTACATTGACGGCGTGGGTACCATCATCAATATCTCCACCGCCTATGGCAGCGCCCTGGGCCTTGGCAGCGTGGGCATGATTCTGGCCCTGCTCATCACCCAGGTGGTAGCCATGCCCTGCTCCATCGTATTCCCCCGAATCGCTAAAAAAGTAACCGCCCGCAAGGCGCTCATGGGCGCCATCGTGGTGTATACCCTCATCTGCGTGGTGGGCTTCTACATGGGCTTTTCTCTGGAACCTCATCAGGAAAAGTATGAACAGACCCTGGAAACCGAATACACCCAGAAACTTGCCCATATCGATGACGAATTTGCCCTCACGCTGATGGACGAAAGCAAAGCCCTTTTCACCGAACGGGACGGCCACCAGAAGCTGCTGGAAAAGTATAACGCCATGCCGGAAGAACAGAAACTGAACCCCCAGGTGAACGAAGTGATCCAGGCGGATATTTCCTTCCTGTCTCATCAGGACGATGTGGTCTATGCCTACCGCAACGCCATTTCTGAATCCACCTTCCTTTTCTGGCTGATGGCCATTCTGGTGGGCACGGTACAGGGCGGCATTCAGGCCGTTTCCCGTTCCTATTTCGGCAAAATGGTGCCCAAGGAGCGCTCCAACGAATTCTTTGGGTTCTTCGACATTTTCGGCAAATTCGCTTCCGTTCTGGGCCCCTTCCTTTATTCGCTCATTGCCGGATGGACAGGCCGGTCCAGCTACGGTGTGCTGTGTCTGATCGTCCTTTTCATCATCGGCTATTTGCTTTTGCTCTTTGGCAAGAAATATATGGACGCAGAAGAAACGGCATAATCATTCATGTACACTGCCAGGCTGAAATAAACATCAGCCTGGCCTTTTTTTCCGTTCTGGATATCCAGGATTGATGCACGTGCATTTTCCCTGCAAGCGATGCCTGGCTTTCATGATAAACATACCGCCGCTTCAGCACATAGCTGTATTCCCCCGGCATCCTGTCCAATATATCCCGGATAAAAAAACGGGTTTGCCAGCTGTCCCAGACAGGATCCGGCAAGGCAGAAAGCATTTTACCATCCTCGTCGTAGCAAACCGGCTTTGCACATTCCAGCAAAAGCGCCATTTCCGCAGGCTTTATGCCTGCTTTCTCCGCCATCTCTGATATGGTCGGCTCCCTTCCGTATTGTTTGAGCATTTCGTCCCGGTAGCGGTTGGCTGAAAGCAATTGCTTTTCCCGCCGCCAGCCAAAGTGCTTTTCCCGTGTCTTTTTCATCTCACCCAGAATCACCGGCACGGCATAAGTGGAAAAAGCGCACCCCTTTTCTTCGTCAAACCCCCGTATCGCTTTCATCAGGCCCACACATCCCGCCTGAAACGCATCCTGCATCTCTTCAAATCGTTTTGCCAGCATCTGTACCAGCGGTGCATGACGCCGCATCAGCCGGGCCAGTGCTTTTTCATTGCCTGCCCTGGCTTTTCTGATATCCTCCATTTTTTCAGCTTTCCGTCAACTTCTTTTCCATGATCACTTTTGTTCCTTCGCCCGGCACAGAATACACCTTCACCGAATCCATAAACGTCTGCATCACTGAAAAACCCATGCCGCTTCTTTCTTTCTCCGGCTGCGTCGTGAAAAAGGGCTGCATAGCCTCTTCCACATCCCCGATACCGCACCCTTCGTCTGCCACCGACAGGCACAGCACACCGTCTTTGCGCAGCATGGCTTCCACTTCCACTATACCCATTTTGTCTTTGTATCCATGGACAATGGCATTGGTCACCGCTTCGCTGACAGCGGTTTTGATATCCGCCAGAATATCCAGCGTGGGGTTCAGCTGCACCGCAAAAGCACTGACAGCCACCCGGGCAAAGCTTTCGTTTTCCGGTATACTCAGAAACATGATCTTCATTTTGTTCACCGCATCCATTTTTTCTTCCCCCGTCATATAATATCGATCAGCTGATCCATACCGGATAACCGAAACACTTTTTCCACTTGCCTGTTCATTTTCCGCACCATCATTTTGCCGCCCCGCTGACGCAGCTGTTTATATCGTCCCAAAATCACGCCTATGCCGGATGAATCCATAAACGTCATGTTTTCCATATCCAGAATCATGGATTTTATGCTGCTTTCTTCAATAGCGTGATCCATGATCCGCCTGATCTGCTGTGCGCTGAAGTGATCCAGTTCTCCTTCCAGATAAACCGTCACGGTGCCTTTTGCTTTTTCCACACGCATGCCTGTCCCTCCCTTTGGTTGTGCATTACAAATTCAAAATGTGTACATTCTTATCCTGCCTCGAAATTTGTCTGTTTATACCGTATACCCAATAAATTTCCGACAAAAAAACACAATCTGTGCACTGAATTATTAATGACATACAACAGAAAATATTGTATAATGAAGCGGACAGAAATCAGACATTATTTCCATGAAAGGATCTTTTCATGAAAAAATCTCTTCGTTTTCACTTTTCTGCCACCCAGAAAATCATCCTCAGTTTTCTGGTTGTGGTATTGATCGGAAGCGTGCTTTTGTCCCTTCCCTTCACCTTGCAGCCTGGAATTGACATTCGCTATATCGACGCACTTTTTACCGCCACCACCGCCACCTGCGTCACCGGGCTCACCACCGTTCCCATTTATGCCACCTGGAACACATTGGGCCATGTGATTATCCTGTTTCTCATTCAGATAGGCGGCCTTGGCGTGATCGCCGTGCTGTCTTTCCTGATGATGAGTCTGAAAAAGAAGCTGGGGCTCAATGACCGGGTCATCCTGCAAAACGCCTTTAACCTGAACACTTTGTCCGGCCTGGTGCGGTTTCTGAAAAAAGTGTTTCTGGGCACGCTTATTGTAGAACTGACCGGTGCTTTGATGTACATGACGGTGTTTGTTCCCGCCTATGGCGCCAAAGGCATCTGGTATGCTGTTTTCACCAGTGTTTCCGCCTTCTGTAACGCCGGCATTGATCTGTTGGGCCCGGACAGTCTGTCCGCCTATGTACTGAACCCCGTTGTGAATTTCACTACTGCCTTTCTGATTATCATTGGCGGGCTTGGGTTCATTGTCTGGTGGGATGTAATTGAGGTATGCAAAAGATATCACCGCAAAGGCGTCTTTGCTCTCCGCCGCCTGACACTGCATTCCAAGCTGGCCCTGTCCGCCACCGGCATCCTGCTCCTTGTCGGCACGGTGCTCATCCTTATGTTCGACTTCCATAATCCCGATACGCTGGGGCCATACAATTTTCCTGAAAAGCTGATGATCAGCTTTTTCCAATCCACCACCACCCGCACCGCCGGCTTTTTCACCATCCCCCAGCAGCATTTTTCCAACGGTTCTGCCTTTGTGTCGCTGCTTTTCATGTTCATCGGCGGCTCACCGGTTGGTACGGCAGGCGGCATCAAAACAGTCACCTTTTTCGTTCTGGCTGCATCCGTGCTGGCCGATATCCGCAACCAGAACCAGATTTCTGTATTCAACCGCGCCATCCCCCGGCAGGCGGTCAGCCGCTCCCTGGCGGTGATGGGCATGTCTTTTTCCATCGTACTCATCTCCACGCTGCTCCTGTCTTTCACCACCCAGGCACCTGCGCTGGACATTTTGTATGAAACAGTCAGCGCCACGGCCACTGTGGGCCTCACCCGAAATCTGACCGGCACGCTTGGTACTGCCGGTAAACTCATCATCACCTGCAACATGTTCCTGGGCAGAATCGGCCCCATTTCCCTGGCGTTTGCATTCCAGATGCGTCATCAGAACAAAAACCTTATTTCCAATCCCGTGGAAGAAATCAGCATCGGCTGATACCGGTCTGAAAGGAGAAAAAATATGAGCATTCACAAAACATATGCAGTTTTCGGTCTGGGCCGCTACGGCAGTGCCGTGGCACTGGAGCTGGTTCAGAGCGGCGCAGAAGTACTGGCCGTCGATGCCGATCCCGATATCGTCAATGCCTTTGCGGAAAAAATCCCCCTGTGCAAGTGCGCCGACGTTACCGATCCTGCCGTCATCCGTCAATTGGGCATTTCCAACATCGATGTGGTCATCATTGCCATGGCGCAGGAGCTGGAAGCCAGCGTCATGGCCGTCATGCTTTGCAAGGAAGCTGGCGTTCCCAAGGTGATCGCCAAATGCAGCTCCGAAATGCATCGGCAAATTCTGCAAAAGGTAGGGGCCGATATGGCAGTGCTGCCGGAAAGCGAATCCGGCACACGCATGGCCAGAAATCTTCTTTCCTCTGGCTTTCTGGACATTTTTGAACTGTCCAGCGATGTGGCCATGGTGGAAGTGGAGGTAAAAGATGAATGGGTTGGCAAAACCATCCGGGAACTGAACCTGCGCAGACGCTTTGATATGAATATTGTGGCTGTGTGTCAGGGTGAAAACGTCAATATTTCCATCGATCCTGAAATGTCGCTTGGCAAGGATATGCGTCTGGTGGTTATTGCCCATACGGATCGTCTCAGCCGCCTGAGCTGATTTTTGCCTCCCAAAAGAGCCATCCGGCTCTTTTTCTTTTTGGACGCAGTCATGTTAAACGGTTTTTTTCTTCCTTCCAATTTCTTTCTTTTATCATTGGCAATTTTGCACAAATGCACGATGCAGCATTTGCATATTATCAAACATCATTTGCATAGAACTCTTTTGATTTTGCATCTATAATAATCTTATCAGGTAATATTGATAAAGGTGCTCTCTTGAATACACCGAAAGGATGATGCACAATGACCACTACCCCCTTGCGGAGGCCTGGCAGGAATTTGGGTCGTTCCCTTCTGCAGAACTGGCAGCTGTACGTTATGCTGCTCCTCCCCATTGCTTTCTACATCATTTTCTGCTATAAGCCCATGCTGGGCGTTGGTATCGCCTTTACTCGCTACAATCCCGTTGGCGGCATGTGGAAGAGCAAGTGGATTGGTCTGGACAACTTCAAGTTCGTCATGAAGATGCCCGACTTTCCCATTGCCCTTGGCAACACCCTGCTGCTCAACTTCATGGGCCTGATTGCCGGCTTCCCCATTCCCATCATTCTGGCCATCATGCTCAACGAAATCCGCTCCACCAAGGTCAAGAAAGTCTCCCAGACTCTGCTTTACCTGCCCCACTTCCTGTCCTGGGTTATCATCGGCGGTATGGTGCTGCAGATTTTTGCCCCCACCACCGGCGTTGTCAATGCCACGCTGCTCAAATGGGGCTGGATCGACAAAAACATCCCCTTCCTCACCGAAGGCTGGCCCTGGCGCATCACCTACACCCTGGTGGGTGTATGGCAGTCCATGGGCTGGGGCACTATCCTGTATCTGTCCGCCATCACCGGCATCAATATGGAACTGTTTGAAGCCGCCAAGATCGACGGTGCCAACAAGCTCCAGCAGATCTGGCACGTTACCCTGCCCGGCATCCGCTCCACCATCGTGGTGCTGCTGATCCTGAACGTAGGCCAGATGATGAACATCAGCTTCGACCGTCCCTACATCAT
>JAFSBN010000084.1 GCA_017437265.1 Clostridia bacterium | reverse complement strand
TACACGGTGGAGCGGGTGATATGGAGAAGGGATGCAATTTCGTCTGCCCCCATGCGCTGCCAGAAATGGAGGATCACAACTTCCCTCTCCGGCAGGGGCAATTGCTTGACCAGCAGGATGATTTCGCTGTCTTCCGCTTCCGCCTGTTCCGGAAGGTTTTCCGGCAGAATGCGGCGATCCTGATGGCGAAACCAGCGGCTGCGGTGATAATCATGGCATAGATTGACGGCAACCTTAATAAGCCAGGCCTTTTCCGTGCCTTTGGAGGGATCCATCCCTTTCCATGCCCGGAAAAACGTTTCCTGAACCATATCTTCCGCCAGATGACGATCACAAAGCAGCAAACTGCAAATGCCAAGCAATGTGCGGTCATAGGTGTTGACTAAGCGAATCAGTTCCCCTTCGCTGATGCCCGGTACCTTGGCATCATGCGCCATACCCTTCCACCTCCTTCACCTTTTATACGGAACAACCCCCTCCTTTTGTCGCAGGTGAAGAAAAAAATTCTTTCAAAAGGGCGCACATCCTCCCTGCTGAAGAGTCATAAAAACTTTTTCACAAAAAAACAACCGCTTTTCCCTATCGGAAAGCGGCTTATTTTTTTGCGTATATATTGTTGCAATGCAAGGGGCGGGGCTCGTGGGAGAGACCGGCGATGTAATCCAAACTCACATTATACAACTGAGCCAGCCGGATGGCCAGACAGAAGGGAATTTCCCGTTTTCCCTGTTCATAATTGGTGTAAGTGGTCTTGTGCATTCCCAGCCGGGCTACCAACTCATCCTGGGTCATATCATGATCCTCCCGCAAATCCCGCAGCCGCTGATAATGCAAATTTTTCCCACTCCCCTCTCATTTACTATTGACAAAATACCACATTTGATGTATAAATGGCTTAGAAATACAACAAATGATGTATTTTTTCTTTGAAAGGAGCGTCAAATATGGGCAAAAAGTACCGATCCGTATGGTACCGCTGTTTGGCAACCCTGCTGATGGCGGTGATGCTGCTTGGCAGTGTGGGGTATGCGCCGGAAGCGAAGGCGTTAACTGAAATTGTCAAACCGCTAAGTTCGCTGAAAAAAACGAGTGGATTCATCCCGAACAGATATATCACATGGAGCGGAGGATCTTCGAGTTATTCACACCTTGCAACTGACTATAGTGCTTCTTCTGGTCAAGCAGTTTATTCTATTGCTGATGGTGTTGTTTATGCAAAGGGATATGGTGATGAAGCAGGTTACTATGTTGTTATTGAACACAACATAAATGGTACAAAAGCATGGTCACGGTATCAGCATTTTTCGAAAGCAGCCATTGTATCCAAAGGGGAGAAAGTCAAAGCAGGACAACAGATAGGTACTGCCGGATCAACAGGTAATTCTTCTGGTGTACATTTACATATTCAGATTTTTACTGGTGCATATCCCCAATACATTGCATATAATAGATCACAGTTCTCTAAATATGAACTTAACAAAGAAGTGGCCGGACCAATAACGAAAAACGGAACTACATTCTGGAATCCTCATAGTGTTATCACAGGGAGTCAGATAATTGGCGATCCTAATTATCAGGCAGATTTTGAAACACTTGACAATCAAACCCGCATCGGCATCAGCACCAAACCTGCTTCCGGTGAGGATCAGTGTTACGTCAAGGAAAAGCCTCTGGAAGACAGCGATGATAAAAGCGACTCTGTTCCGAAAGGGCAAACCGTGAAGATTGTCGGCGCTGTGAAAAATAAGTACGGTAACACCTGGTACAAAACGGCAGATGGAGGTTTTGTATGGGAAGGTGACGTGACGGTATGGGAATACAGCACACTGTTCTCTGTTTCTGCGAATTTCTATACTGTAAAAAACCAGAATTCTCACGCAGCACCTTATGCCGACTCGGATAAGATTGATGCATATCCCAACGGGACAATTTTCAAGGTGAAATCCTTTGTGACCAATTCCTATGGCAATGTGTGGGTGGAACTGTCAGACGGAAGTTACATGAATTTCTATGACAAAGGTGCAGATATTCAGAATGTGAATTTTGTGTCTCACGTAAGCCAGCCCACTATCAGCGGTGAAACAAAACCCACCGGCAATATCAATGTGACCAACCAAGGTTTCTGGCTGAAGGGAACCGTAAAAGCGGAGGTTCCTTTCCTGACACTGTGCACCCGGATCATTGACCGGGAAACCGGCAAGGACGTGGAAGGGCGTTCTCCTACCACCATTAAACCCGGAAATGTAAAGTCTGTCGCAATTTCAAAAGATAATGACAGCAAGGATCTGGACAGCCTGACCAAATTCACCAATCTGCCAAAGGGCTGGTATCAGTATCAGCTGAATGCCCAATTTGGCTTCACCTATTCCGGCAAAACCTTCCAGTTCGGAGGAACACACAATTTCATCACCAGCGATTTCACTGTGGGCAACCCGGGAACGCTGGATGTGGCACCCACACCGGAAGTGAAAGGAAAGCTGACAATTGGAAATGCCACTAAAAATGGCAATATTCTGGAAATCCCAGTGGGAATCCAGGGCAATCCGGGACTTGTTGGGGTCAGTATGGAAGTGACGTTGCCGGATGAATTTAAAAACTTCAATGCTACAGCAGAGGGTATTGGGACTGGTGCATTGGTATATACAGATGGTGTAAATGGCGGTAACAAGATTGCACTTATGTCGACAACTCCAATGACCGGAGATGGAAATCTTTTCAAAATTCATCTTCCGCTTGATGGTGTCAACATAAAAGAATTTTCATTAAAGATAAAATGTGCCAGTGCCGGTGATGCAGAAGGAGAAGATACTATGTTATCTTCTGTAGAAAAACTCATACAACTTAGTTCTGGAAGAACTCCCGGTGATGCGAATGAAGATGGTACTGTTGGCTGGGCAGACTTAATTTTGATGCTGAAGTATGTGTCTGGATGGAGTGTGTCTCTAAACACAGCAAATGCAGACGTTACTGCAGATGGTTCTGTAGGTTGGACAGACTTGATTCTTCTTTTAAAGTATGTCAGTGGATGGAATGTAGAACTGAAATAATTATAGAAAAAACAATAGAGAGAGGTAGAACAAAATGAAAAAAGTATTAAGTTTTCTGGTTGCTGTACTGATGCTGTTTTGCTGTGTAACAGCATATGCTTTGGATGCAAAACCTGGCGAAACAGTTTCGGTATCCATCAAGCTTGGAGCTCATGAAGCAATGATGTGGAATTGCAAAGTAAGCTATGATAAGAATGTTCTCGAATATATTGGATGGCAAGCAGGTATTTCCGATCAGTTTGAAGAAGCCTCCAAGACTTTCATTGGTATGTCTGGCAATTCCGGCGGTACTGTTGGCACACTGAAATTTAAGATTAAAGATAATGCAGAGGCGGGTAAAACTACAGTATCTGCATCTGCGACTGGCATTAACCTGATGGAAGGTACAGAATTTGCATTGTCGGCTTCTGGTGCTTCCATTACAATTGTTTCGGACGAATGCGAACACACCTGGGGCGATTGGAAGGAAACCACTGCTGCCACCTGTGATAAGGACGGCGTGGAAACCCGCACCTGTTCCAAGTGTGAAGAAAGCGAAGAACGCACTGTCAAGGCCAAGAGCCATACTCCCAGTGCTGAGGCTGAAACTGTGGAACCCTCCTGTGAGGAAGATGGCTACACCACCGGCAGTTGCTCTGTGTGCGGCAAGGAACTGGACAAGGAAGTGCTGCCTGCCACTGGCCATAAGGACGATGGCGGCAAGGAGACCAAGGCTGCTACCTGCACTGAAAAGGGCGAAAAGACTTACACCTGTACGGTTTGCGATAAGGTTGTGAAGACGGAAGAGATTGCTGCTCTGGGTCATAAGGACGACGGCGGCAAGGAAACCAAGGCTGCTACCTGCACCGAAAAGGGTGAAAAGACCTATACCTGCACGGTTTGTGATAAGGTTGTGAAGACGGAAGAGATTGCTGCTCTGGGTCATAAGGATGACGGCGGCAAGGAAACCAAAGCTGCCACCTGCACTGAAAAGGGTGAAAAGGTGTACACCTGCACGGTGTGCAACGAAGTAGTAAAGACGGAAGAGATTGCTGCTCTGGGTCACAAGCCCGGTGAATGGGTGATCGTGGAGGAAGCCACCAAGGAAGAAGACGGCCTGAAGGAACAGTATTGCACCGTATGTGACGAACTGCTGAACAGCCAGGTGATCCCCCATGCGCAGTGGTATCACATGACTGTATGCTCCGTAGGCCCCCGGTTCCGGGATGAAGGCGATATCACCGATAAGTGGGATATGTTCACGCCCGTGGATCTGTCCAATGATGGTGAACAGGTGTTTGATCTGGTGGCCGGCAACAAGCACATTATCGGCAAAGTAACGGTGAGCGTTGCTGACGGTCAGGTAACAGTAAGCTACAAAACAATCAATCATGTGGAAATGAAGAGCGACTTCCTGACGTTCTTTGCCGATCTCGCTTCTGTTACCACGCTGGACGAAAGTCAGCTGACCGGCTACACCTTTGGCGAAGCTGTCAGCATTGCCGACCAGCTGGGCGGCGATACCAAGGTGCTTCTGTACATCCATGGCAATGCTGTGTACCGCGATGATGCCCGTGGGCTGAAAGAACTGGCTCATAAGACGAAGGCCTATCAGCAGTACATTGAAGAACTGAAGGCAGTAATGGACTAATATCAAAAGTGTTATGCAGCTTGTACTGTTTCAAGCAGTTGTTGCAAAGAGCAATATGAGTGCATAACAAAAAAGAACAGGAAGCTTCTTGAGATGTTGAGAAGCTTCCTGTTTTGTATATGTCTTTGGCAAAAATGTTATCTCTGCTTTTCACATGGCGGACCTTTATTACATGAAAATTGTTTCCCCTTCTTCACAACCGCTTTCATTCACCACAAATGAGCCGCAATCATGATGTCATGCGAAGGACAAATCTTACCTTTCATCATACAGCGGAGAACGCTTGCTTTCTATCACGGCGTTTTTGATTGTTTTCATTGTGCCCGTGACGCTGTTTTTCGTCTCCTCAACTTTCATGCGGAAGCCATTTCATTTGATACGATTGTATGTCGCACTCCGGGTGCAGGGGTGATACCCCTGCCGTGGGGGTACAGGGGGCGAGAAGCCCCCTGCCCCGGTGAGCCGCACAAACCCGCCGGAAGCGTCTCTTTTTTGTAGCAAAATTGTCATAGGTACTTCGTTGACGCAGGGCATTTTCTTTGATACACTACCATTTGAAGCAAAATGAAAAAAGGCCCTGCAAGCGATGGACATTTGCAGGCAAGGAGCATGACCATGATGGAAAACTGTGCGCTGAACGGCTTTTATTCCCCTGCCCAGCGAACCCGTTTTTTGCAGGCAGTAGGCCACCGTTTCAGCGTGCGCACCTATTCGGGCGAAGCAGATCCGGCAAAGCTGAGTGCGCTTTATTATGCTGCAGAGCGCGTGGCGCTGCCGGGGGTTCGGCTGGTGATCGAAAAATGCGAAGAGCATAAATTGTATAAAAAGCTGCCCGGCGTTCCTGCCGTTTCCGGCACCGGCCAGTATGCCGCCGTAATTGCAGATATGAGCCACCCTTACGCCAGATACCATGCCGGCATTTCCGGGGAAGCCTTTGTGCTGGAAGCCGTCAGTCTGGAGCTGGGCACCTGCTGGATCGGTTCTTTCAAAAAGAGTGGCGTGCATATTGAATTGAAAAAGAACGAAGCAGTACTGGCCATCATTCCCTTTGGCACATATGACAGCGATATGACGCCCCGGAAGCGGAAAAAACTGACGGATATCTGCTCTCAGGATCCTGCCCAGTGGCCGCTGTGGGCCTATAACGCCGCCGAATGTGTGCGCAACGCCCCCTCCGCCGTCAATCTGCAGCCCTGGCATATGAGCTATGCCGGGCGCACCCTGATGCTGGAGAAAAAGGGGCTGGGCACCCGGCTGGACATGGGCATTGCCCTTTTGCATATGAGCCTGGGCGTGGGCGAAAAGGAGCATATCATCCGCTGGGAAGAGGGCAAAAACGTGGCCAGCTTGCTGGCTGAGGACAGGATACTATGACATTATTCCAACAAAACGAACAGAAAAATGCGCCGCTGGCGGACAGAATGCGTCCCAGAACGCTGGACGAATTCTTCGGCCAGCAGCATATCGTAGGCCCGGGCAAATTATTGCGCCGGGCTATTGAAGCGGACAGGCTGACCAGCTGCATTTTTTACGGCCCGCCCGGCTGCGGCAAAACCACCCTGGCCGGCATCATTGCCGCCCAGACCAATGCCGCCTTCATCAAAATGAACGCCGTCATCAGCGGCGTAAGTGACGTGCGGGAAGAACTGAAGCAGGCGGCGGACCGCCGTGCCATGTTCGGCCAGCCCACCTATCTTCTGCTGGACGAATGTCACCGCTGGAGCAAGGCCCAGTCAGACTCCATCCTTCCTGCCATGGAAAGCGGCCTGATCCGCTTCATCGGCTCCACCACCGAAAACCCCATGATCTCCATGAGCCCCGCCATCGTCAGCCGGTGCCGGGTGTTCAATTTCCATTCGCTCACCCAGGAGGATGTGGAAAAGGCCATGCTCCGGGCGCTGGAAGATAAGGAAAGAGGCCTGGGCCAGATGCAGGTGCAGCTGGATGAAGATGCGCTGCACCATCTTTCCCGCATCGCAAACGGCGACGTGAGAACGGCACTCAATGCCCTGGAGCTGGCTGTGCTTACCACTCCCACTCAGGGCGGAAAAATCCATATCACATTGGAAATTGCAGAGGAAAGCATTCAAAAGCCCCAGTTGCGGTGCGATGATACCCTGTTTTACGATATGCTGTCCGCCTTTTGCAAGTCCATGCGGGGCGGTGATTGCGATGCAGCGCTTTTGTGGTTTTCCCGTTTGATTTATGCAGGGGCCGATCCCCGGATGCTGTCCCGGCGCATCATTGCCCATGCCAGCGAAGACGTGGGGCTGGCCAATCCTGTGGCGCTGCTGCAGGCTGTAGCTGCCGGGCAGGCGCTGGAAATGATGGGCATGCCGGAGGCCCGGCTGCCGCTGGCCCAGGCCATTCTGGCCGTGTGCACCAGCCCCAAGTCCAATTCCGCCTCCGCTGCCATCGACGCCGCCATGGCCGATGCCGAAAAGGGCGGTTTCGGCCCGGTGCCCGCCCATCTGCGGGACAATCACTATCCCGGCAGCGAGCGGGTTGGCAGCAAGACCAGCGAAGAATACAAATACCCCCATGATTACCCCGGCCACTGGGTAGCCCAGCAATACCTGCCGGACGAAGCCCTGGGGGTCAGCTACTACACCCCGTCCGATCAGGGACATGAGGCCAAAATGGTGCGGAGGAAATGAATGCCTTACTCTTCTTTAGCGCAAAATATCACCGATCAGATCATGGAAGAACAGGCCAAGCTGGGCTTTGATGAAAAGGAAATCCGGCTGTATTATCCCCTGTCTTCCCTGTGCCATATTATCAAAAAACAGATGTCTGCATCCGAAATGGATGCCTTTTTGCAGGGCTTCCCTGCTGCTGTAAAGGAAAGCCTTGGCCCCGTGCACCACTCCTTTTCTGAGGATCGGTTTTGCTTTCATATTCCTGCAGAAGGCGTAAAATGGGTGCACGACCATACCCCGGAAAACACCTTCATCCGGCAGTTGGTTGCGCTGATTATAAAGCCCGGCTGCAAAATGACAGAAATTGAACAGCTTTTCCGGAAAAACGGCGAAATTGTGGTGCAGCCCATGGATTCCGATGAATTTGACACCCTGATCTATTTTGAACAGGGGCCGGACAGCTATTTCTACTGCTTCCAGGATGACGGTTTTGACATCCGCTATCACCGCTTCCTGCCCGGCGATTATTACGACTTTGGATACTGACGGAGGTTTTTTCCATGGCTTACCTGCTGCGCAGCGCACGCTACCTGTCCCACGACGTACTGAAAGAAACGGTTCAGCCCGGCGATACCGTCATCGACGCCACCATGGGCAACGGCCACGATACTCTGTATCTGTGTGAACTGGTGGGCGAAGATGGCCGGGTAATTGCTTTTGACGTGCAGGCACAGGCTGTGGAAAGCACAAGACAGCGGCTAACCGAAGCCGGTGTGATGAACAGGGCAACGCTGTATCATATGGGCCATGAACGCATGGATGAAGCAGGGATAAAGGACGTTTCCGCCATTGTGTTCAACCTGGGCTGGCTGCCCGGCGGTGATAAGAGCGTGACCACATTGTGGGAAACCACCAAAGTGGCGCTGGAAAAAGCCCTTTCCCTGCTGAAAAAGCACGGTGTTCTGCTATTGTGCGCCTATCCCGGCCATGCCGAGGGCGACAGGGAAAGAAGCGAAGTGATGAAATTTCTTGCTTCTTTGCCGCCGCAGCAGTATAATGTATTACATCAAAGGTTCCCAAACGCCGGCCCGGGTGCGCCGGAAAACTTCATCATTCAAAAACAATAAAATAGAGGAGGCAATTTATATGAAACTGTCTGTTCTGGCCGTGGCATTGGGCGATCGTTCCCTGGATAAGGCCCTGGAATTCCTTTCCGCCCGTGGTGTGCAGCAGGTGGAAGTGGGCTGCGGCGGCTACCCCGGCAAGGCCCATTGCGACCCTGCCATCCTGCTCAGCGATGAAAAAAAGCTGCAGGAATTCAAGGACACCTTCAAAAAGCATAATCTTTCCATCTCCGCCCTCTCCACCCACGGCAATGCCGTGCATCCCATCCCGGAAATTGCCAAGGGCTATCATGACGATTTTGTCAATGCCGTGCTGCTGGCTGAAAAGCTGGGCGTTGATCGGGTGGTTACCTTCTCCGGCTGCCCCGGCGGCAGCCCGCAGGACCTGCAGCCCAACTGGGTCACCTGCGCCTGGCCCCCGGAATATCAGGATATTCTGGAATATCAGTGGAACGACGTGCTGATCCCCTACTGGGAAAAGACCGCCGCTTTTGCCAAGGATCACGGCATTGAAAAAATCGCCTTCGAAATGCACCCCGGTTTCTGCGTCTATAACCCCGAAACCATGCTGAAAATCCGCAGCGCCGTAGGCCCTGTGCTGGGCGCCAATTTCGACCCCAGCCACCTCTTCTGGCAGGGCATCGATCCCGTTCGGGCCATCCGCGCCCTGGGCGACGCCATCTATTTCTTCCATGCCAAGGACACTGCGCTGGACAATTACAACGTGGCCACCAACGGCGTACTGGACACCAAGCATTTCTCTAAGGTGAAGGACCGTTCCTGGGTGTTCCGCACCGTGGGCTATGGCCATGACCTGAAAACCTGGAAGGATATCATGAGCGCCCTGCGCACCGTGGGCTATGACGGCCCCATCTCCATCGAGCACGAAGACGGCCTGATGAGCGGCGAAGAAGGCCTGTCCAAGGCCATCCGCTTCCTGCAGGATGTGCTCATGTTCGAAGACCCCGGCGAAATGTACTGGGCTTAACCCTTTATCCATTCACCCGCCTTTTCAGCGAGGCGGGTTTTTTTCATATTTTTTCCTTTTCAGCGAATCATTTCCCACGTTTATTCCGTCTGTAAGGTGAAGGAGGTGATCGGAACATGGAACATGCTGTGGTACCCGGCATGACCAGAGAAGAAAAATTAAGCCAGTGGGTGGCGCTTTATTCGGATGCCATCCTGCGTACCTGCTTTTTGTATCTGTCCGATCAGGCCCAAGCCGAAGATGCCCTTCAGGATACATGGATCAAGGCATGGCGGTATATGGGCGAATATGAACGAAAACACATTCTCAACGAAAAGGCTTGGCTGATGCGCATCGCCATCAACATTTGCAAGGATTACCGGCGCACCGCTTGGTTCCGCCACATGGACAGGCGCAGAGCCCTGGAAGAGTTGCCTGCCCATCTCATGCAAACAAATGCGGCAGACCCCACACTGTCAATCACGGTGATGGGCCTGCCGGACAAATACAAACAGGTTATACTGCTTTATTATTACCATGGACTAACGCAAAGGGAAACCGCACAGGCTCTGGGTATTTCCCAATCCGCCGTCATGCGGCGGCTGAAAAATGCACAGGCCATGTTGAAACAATCGCTGACAGGAGGTGGAGAAGCATGAAAGCCGATCCCATGAAAATCCTTTTCCGGCAAACCATCAACCGGGAACTGGCTTCCCTGTACACATCTTCCCTGCAGCAAGAACAAATGTATCTCAATGCAATCGGAGGACGTAAAGTGAAAAGAAAACTGACAGCCGGGCTTGTACTGGCACTTGTACTGATGCTGCTCACCCTGACCGCCGTGGCCGTGGAGCTGATGACGGGCACACAGGTGGTGGAACAGGTGGCCGTACCCATGGCACAGGATAATCAACAGGAAAACTACACTTATGAACAGATGACCGATCTTCTCCGCACCCTCAACGAAAACGGCATCACACTGGATGAAAACTCCACCCGGATGCAGGCTTTCCGTTCCGGCCGCGGCTATTGGGAGAGAGACACCATCAATGAAATCTGCCTTACCGTTTTCGGCCAAAAGGAAGGCTGGACCATTGACCAGAAGCACTGGTACGGCGAAATGATGGTGGAAATCGGCGTGTGGGATCTGAACATCTGGGTTATTCCCGAAGAAGGCGACATGACCCGGGAAGAAGCCCTTGCCTTCGCCGCCAAAGCGGTAAAAGAAACCTACGGGGAGGACGTGCCCCTTCAGACAAATGCGGACTGGACCATCCACGAAGTATTTAATCTGGTATGGCAGCAGGAAACAAACTCCTATCCTCCGGAAAATGCGGAATGGTTCTTTTCTTATCTCAGCAATCACCCCGGCAAAGAAGGC
This sequence comes from Clostridia bacterium, assembly GCA_017437265.1. GTDB lineage: Bacteria > Bacillota > Clostridia > Christensenellales > Aristaeellaceae > RUG563. The sequence continues at coordinate 15,626 of JAFSBN010000084.1, read as the reverse complement.
TACGATGTAGTCTTTTCCCGGGACGGCACCATCATTGATGTCTATCAAACACCGCCCCGGGAATCCGCTTCGACCAAACAACCCGCTCCCCTCTATCCCAAAGAAGCCGCTGCCATAGAACAGCATGGGAAAGTCATGTATTTCTGGCCCTACAGCGTACAGCTGGATGTGTACGGTTATCCCCATGCCGTGCCGAATAAAATCGATTATGCCCTTGCCCTTGCCTATGCCGAGCAGGCCATCGCCGATCATTGGGGGCCGGATGCACTTCATTCCCTGGGTGATTATCAGGTTGGCCTCGTCTTCCGCTCCTACACCGATCCGCAAAACAGCGGCGTGTCGGAATGGGATTTCCTGTTTACCACAGATCCCGTTTTCATCTCCGACGGCTATCGCATACAGTTCAAAGGAATTCAGGATGAACAGGCCGGAGGAGGCACACTGTTTGTTGATCTTTGTGTTGAGCACGCCAATCTTGGCAATGGTTGAGGCAGGACTACTTTTTGACAGAAGCTTTTCAATTCCCATCAAACAAAGGCATGAGCAGTTTCGCTCATGCCTTTGTATTATTTTCCCTTTACCCCGGAATAAAACTGTAATGCATACAGAATGGCTAACATACTGATGCCATCCTTTGTCTCATTCTTCTTCAGCATGTCCAGCACTTGATCTTGAGAAAACCAGCGTTTGTCCGCAATCTCGTTTTTATCCAATATAGCATTTTCAGCTTCCACCGTCGCCGCAAAGATGTGGCAGACGGCATCAGACATGCCATTGGAAGGATTCTGAGAACACAAGAATGTCAGTTCCTTCAACGTACAACCGGTTTCTTCCCCGCATTCCCTGCTTGCCGCCTGATAAATCGTTTCCCCCGTCTCCACACGACCGGCAGGAACCTCCCATTCCAGACGGCCAATGGTATACCGCCGGTTATGAACCATCATGATTTCCTGCTTTTGATTAAAAATCACCACGCAGACTGCTTCTTTGGGATAATGTAGCTGATGATATTTCTCAATCATCTTGCCGTCAGGCAGCAAAACCCGATCCGTATATAAACATACATATTCACTTTCGTAAATCACACGGCGTTCCAGCCGCTGCGGAAATGCGACTTTCATTTTAGCCTCCCAAATTCAAACGCAAAGGCACAGGAACATTCCCATGCCTTTGCGCATGCACATTGCAAGTATGTTTACCAAGTGCTTCTCATAGCCCTGGCTTCTGCGTTCTGGTGATCCGGATCCACACGCTTGGTGCCGTGGGTTTTGCTCTTGTAGAAGTGAATACAGAAGTGGCCGTTGAAATTGTTGCCGCTGATGGTGGAAGTGCCGTGGGGCATGCCGTTCATGGAGCCGGCATACACATGGCCGTTGTATTTCACCAGCACCGGCCTTCTGGCCCAGCTCCAGCTGCCGCCGTAGATGGCTTTCATAGTGGCGGTATCGGAAGCCGTTTTGGGTTCGGCGTCAATATGATTGGCACCGGCCCAGCGCTTTACCGTGAACACCTTGCCGGTGGCCACATCCTTCACCTGGAACGTAGCGCCCCGGGGAATTTTGTTAGCCCCGCCGTTGAACCAATCCAGCCGTTCAGTTTTATACACCTTGGGGGTGGCGGTGGGCTTGGCAGTGGGCTTGGCGGTAGGCTTGGGCGTAGCGGTCGCTTTGGGGTTCTTGCCGAAAAGCGCTTTGATGGTACCGGCGCCGGCCACACCGTCCTGAGAAAGGCCCTTGCTCTTTTGGAACGCCTTCACAGCCTTTACGGTATTATCGCCGTAGCTGCCGTCGATGGTGGAATTGTAATAGCCCTTCAGCGTCAGCGCCTGTTGCAGCGCCTTTACATTGTCGCCCCGATCGCCCTTTTCGCTGACGGTGGGCACCTCAATATCCGAGATCTTGGTAATTCCTTCCATGCCGGCCTTGGGCTTGGGCGTGGCGGTCACCTTGGGAGTGGCCGTCACCTTGGGGGTGGCGGTAATGACGGCTGCCGGCTGCTTGCCAAAGAGTGCCTTAATGGTACCGGCACCGGCCACGCCGTCCCGGGAAAGGCCCTTGGATTTCTGGAACTTTTTCACGGCCACTTCCGTATTGTAGCCATAATCCCCGTCAATGACGGAATTGTAATAGCCCTTCAGAGTCAGTGCCTGCTGCAGCGCCTTTACATCTGCGCCCTGATCGCCTTTTCGGGAAGTGGCGGGCACGGGAATATCGCTGATGCTGTCAATGCCCTCCATGCCCTGCTTGTAGGTTTTCTCAGGCTGGGGAGTAGCCGTCGCCTTTTCGATAGCAACAGGGGCGGTAGACGAAGGATTTTTGCCAAAGAGCGCACGGATGGTGCCGGCGCCGGCCACGCCGTCCTGGGAAAGGCCCTTGGATTTCTGGAATTTCTTCACAGCCACTTCCGTATTGTAGCCATAGTCCCCGTCAATGACGGAATTGTAATAGCCCTTCAGGGTCAGTGCCTGCTGCAGCGCCTTTACGTCTGCGCCCTGATCGCCTTTTCGGGAAGTGGCGGGCACGGGAATATCGCTGATGCTGTCAATGCCCTCCATGCCCTGCCTGTAGGATTTGGCAGGCTGCTTCGTGGCAACAGGCTTTGCGGTAGCAACAGGGGCGGTAGACGAAGGATTTTTGCCAAAGAGCGCACGGATGGTGCCGGCGCCAGCCACGCCGTCCTGGGAAAGGCCCATGGACTTCTGGAATTTCTTCACAGCCTCTTCGGTATTATAGCCAAAGTCGCTGTCGATGGTGGTGTTGTAAAAGCCTTTCAACGTCAGCGCCTGCTGCAGCGCCTTTACGTCTGCGCCCTCATCCCCACGGCGGGAAGCTGCAGGCACGGGAATATCGCTGATGCTGTCAATGCCCTCCATGCCCGGTCTCACCGTAGCCATAGAAGATGCAGGATTTTCATCGAACAGAGCACGGATGGTGGCAGCACCGGCCACGCCATCTTCCGTCAGATTCATCGCCTTTTGGAATTTCTTCACGGCCTCTTCGGTATTGTTGCCATAATCACCGTCAATGGTGGTGTTGAAAAATCCGATGAGGGTGAGCGCCTGCTGCAGTGCCTTCACATCCTGACCCTCATCCCCACGACGGGAAGCGGCAGGCACAGGAATATCGCTCATCTCCGAAATGCCTTCCATGCCCTTGATGCGGGAAACGTCCCGGTACACAAAGGGGGAATTGTTCATGACATTTTCACCGGCAGAAAGCGTGACAAACTGTTTCATCACATAGCCTGCCCGGCCGTCAACGGTTACGCTGTAAAAATCACCGCTGGTGCCCGTTACCGTCACCTTATCTCCCTCGTCAAACAGATAATGATAATCACTGCCGGTGCGGGGCTCGGTGCGGAAAAATACTTTTTCTTTATTCACTGTGCCGGCAGAGGCCGCCATGGCCTGGGGCACAATACATATCAGCATCACAAGCACACATACAAACGCCATTGAACGCTTCAATTTCATCATGTCTGTACACCTGTTTCCTTTCGTGGAATTTATACAGTTGTATTTTATTACAAAATTGTTAAATTGTCAACGCGTTTCTTAACAATCACTGTCGTTTTCTGCAGCACAAAGGCGATAACCACGGCCCAGCACGGTTTCGATACAGGTGAGATTGGTCTTTTTCCGCAGCCGCTGGATATGCACATCCACGGTTCGGGTGGGCCCCGGCGTCACAAAACCCCACACCGTGCGCAAAAGTTCATCCCTGCCCAGCACCTGATTGGCCTTTTCTGCCAGCACATAGAGCAGCTGAAACTCCTGCTCCGTCAGGCGGCAGGGCGTGCCCTGAATGGTGAGATGCATATTTTCCGCATCAATCTGCAATTGCAGCCGTTCCCCTTCCGCTCCCTGCACATAAAGTACCAGCAAAATCATTCCCTCTTCTCTCTTTTGTTTCTTCATCAACATATTACAAAATTATTACAAATAAGTCAATAATTTACGTCGTTTACAGATGTAACAATTTCATTCCGGGCAAGCAAAGAAGCAGCCCGTTTGAGTGTTTATACAGATGAAAGCTGCGGCGTTGTACCCGGCGCAGCTTATCTTGACTTTTAAATATGTGCGATGGTATATTTAAAAAATCACGGATTTACCTGAGTTATGCCAATGATGGAGGTTCATGATGATTATCAGAAAAGCAAAGCCTGCTGATGCAAATGACCTAAAGATACTCTACTTCGATTATTTGACACGTTTTCCGCCGGAAGAAGAGCAGGATATGCGCTTATGGCAAAATCTTCTTGGTCGGTTTGAAAAAGACGAAAATATGCAATTATTGGTGGCAGAAGAAGAGGGAAAGGTTGTTTCATCCCTGCAAATGGCGATCATTGAAAGTTTAACCCATAATGTCAGGCCTTTTGCTGTTATTGAAAATGTAGTAACGCACATGGATTATCGAAATAAAGGCTATGGGTCAGCCTTGTTGGAAAAAGCGACAGAAATTGCAAAAGAACACAGATGCTATAAAATTTTCCTTGAAACGGGGTCAAATAAAGAAAGCACATTGAACTTTTATAGAAATAATGGGTTTGCAATAGACGAAAAGCATTCTTGCTTAAAGCGTTTATAATTCCCTGTTTATCAGGCTGTTCACAGAGAGCCTGCTATTATGCACAGCACAAAACCCTCTGCATCATCAGTGACATGCAGAGGGTTTGCTGCTTTTTTCGCAGGTTCAGTTCATGGCCACTTCGTCTATCACCCGGGCATAGGCCGCCCGGGCACTTTTTTGCACCATCTCCCATTCCTCTTCATAGCCCGTGGTACGCAGCTTTTTCAGGCACGCTGTCGTTTCTTCCAACAGCTGCACATCCGCCCCCAGGGCCATGCCGGGGAGCATGCTGTCCCCATGCTGACGGGTGCCCAGAAAATCGCCGGGGCCCCGCATTTCCAAATCTTTTTTCGCAATCACAAAACCGTCGTTGGTTTCGCACAGAGTTTTGAGCCGTTCATTGGGATGGGCCATCAGAAAGCACCAGCTTTCCTGTGCCCTGCGGCCCACCCGTCCCCGCAGCTGATGCAGCTGGGAAAGGCCGAACCTGTCCGCATTCTCAATCACCATCACGGTGGCGGAGGGCACATTCACCCCCACCTCAATCACCGTGGTGGCCACCAGTACATCTATCTCCCCTGCTGCAAATTTCCGCAGTGTTTCCGCCTTTTCCTCTGCCGGCTGGCTGCCGTATGTCAGCCCCAGGCGCAGGTTTTTCAAAGGCCCGGTGCAAAGTTCCGCATACATATCCTGAGCACTGACGGCGTCAATCTGCTCATTTTCCTCCACCAGCGGGCACACAATATAGCACTGCCTGCCCTGCTGTGCCTCGCTTTGGATAAAGGTATACAGCCCATCCCTTTTTTCTTCCGGCACGATCCGGGTTTTCACCGGGGTGCGGCCGGGGGGCAATTCATCCACAATGGACACGTCCAGATCGCCGTATAAAACAAGGGCCAGGGTTCTGGGGATGGGTGTGGCGCTCATCACCAGTTCGTTGGGCTGCTTTTGCGCTTTCCTTGCAAGCATCCGTCTCTGACGTACGCCGAAGCGATGCTGCTCGTCGGTGATTACCAGCCCAATATTCTTGTATTCCACACCCTCTGAAATCAGCGCATGGGTGCCGATCACCGCCTGCCATTCCCCGGAAGCGATTTTTTCCAACGCTTCCTTTCTTTCCTTCGCTTTCATACCCCCAAGCAGCAAGCCGCAGCGGATGCCCAGCGGCGCCAGCATTTTTTCCGCGCTTTCCAGATGCTGCCGGGCCAGTATTTCCGTAGGCGCCATGAACACGCTCTGGAAGCCTTGCCGGGATGCCAGATACATGGCGCCGAAAGCCAGCGCCGTTTTGCCGCAGCCCACATCCCCCTGCACCATGCGTCCCATGGCATAGGGGGCATTCATATCCTGTGCAATCTGCAATAGCACCCTTTGCTGGGCCCCGGTGGGCCGGAAAGGCAGGCTGTTCCAAAATTCTTCGCATCCCTTTTCATCGGCAGGGATGCGGATGCCTTCCTTTCTTTCTCCACGCAGGGAAGCCGCCGCCGCCTGATATAAAAGCACGCTTTCAAAGCTGATGCGGCGAAGAGCGATGGCCAGGTTTTCCCGGCTGTCCGGGAAATGAGCCTGCCGCAGAGCGAAATTCCTTTCGCACAGATGATGCTGGATGCGCAGAATATCCGGCAGCGTTTCGGGGCAGCATTCCTCCAGGTATTCCATGGCCTGATGCATAAAATCCCGCATGGTTTTGGGCGGAATGCCCCCAAGGGAACGGTAAACAGGCAGTATGCCCCGCTCTTTTACAATCACAGGGCTGGCCATGCGCCTTCTGCCCGCCTTATCCCGTGTGATACTGCCATAGAGGGTGATTTCCTCTTCTTTGGAAAACTGGTCCTTCAGCCAGGGCTGGTTATACCACTGAACAGGTACGGACCCCGTTTCGTCGCACAACGTCAGGGTGACGCTGGTGAGCCCCTTGAACCGGTTCAGCCGGGGAGCGTTTTTAGGGAATCCGGAAATGCAGATTTCCTTGCCCTCCTCCGCTTCACCGATGGGGATCACCGTCTTTGTGTCCTGATAGCGCACCGGCAGGGTAAAAAGCAGGTCGCTCAACGTGTGAACGCCTGCTTCCTGCAGTTTTTGCAGCCGGACCTTGCCCAGGCCCTTCATTTCTTCCAGCCTGATCATTTGTTCCTTACTTTCGTGAAATGTCGATAACCACTTCGTCGTCGTCCGCCGCATCGCCAAACACGTCCTGGCCGTTTTCGAACCGGCGGATAATGCGAATGGTATCGTCGTCCGGGGTTTCCACGGAAAGGAAGCCCGTGTGGAGGATGGGGCTGTCCCGGCGTTCGATGAGCAGCTTGCTGATGATCTCTTTCAGCTCCTGATCCCCACCATCCCAGGGGTATGTGCCCCGGCAGTAGGGATCGGAAGAGCCCTGCATGCCCACTTCATCTCCATAATACAGGCAGGGAATGCCGGGCAAGGCGCACATGAGCCTTGTCATTTCAATGAACCGCTTACGGCCCAGGGCGTATTCTTCGTCTGTCAGATGATATTCGCCCCGTTCCTGATAGGGCTTGTCTTCCCAGGTGCGCTCACACAGCACATTGATGGCCCGGGGCCGGTCATGGCTGCCGCAAAGGTTCATCAGGGAATAATGGAAGGGGGCAGGATAATTTTCCTGCTGGCTCATAATCAGCCGCTTGAGCCCGGCGGAAGTGATTTTGCCGGTAAAGAAATCGTTGGCCGCTTCCCGGAGGGGATAGTTCATCACGCTGTCCAGTGTGTCCCCCTGGCAATAACAGCGCATTTCGCCATAGGCTTCCTTGTGGCTGGCGTCTTCCCACACTTCGCCCAGCACCACGGCATCTTCATCTTCCTTTTTCACCGCTTCCCGCAAAGAACGCAGAAAACGCATGGAAAGCTCGTCCGCCACGTCCAGCCGCCAGCCGCAGCTGCCTTGCCTCACCCAATGGCGCACCACGCCGTTTTCGTTGAACATATATTCCCGATAGCTTTCGCATTCCTTGTCCATGGCAGGCAGGGTGTGGAAGCCCCACCAGCATTCGTATTCATCGGGATAGCGCTTGAACTGATACCAGGGATAGTAGGGGCTCTGGGTAGACTGGCAGGCGCCCACGGTGGGGAACCGGCCGAAGCGGTTGAAATAGATGCTGTCTTCCCCGGTGTGGCTGAACACACCGTCCAGCATCACCCGGATGCCCAGATGCTTTGCCGTTTCGCATAGAGAACGGAAATCCTCATCCGTGCCCAGGTGGGAATCGATGTGCATATAATCGGCGGTGTCATAGCGGTGGTTGGACCGGGCCATGAAAATGGGGTTTAAGTACAGCACCGTCACACCCATGTCCTTGAGGTACTGCAATTTGCTTTCAATGCCCTTCAGATCGCCGCCAAAGAAATCCCGGGCGCAGTTATCATCCTGGCCTTCAGGAATCAGAATGGGCGTTTCGTTCCAGTTTTCGTGATAATAGTTTTCGCTGCGGCGGTGATTGTTTTTGCCGCTTTTGCAGAAGCGATCCGGGAAAATCTGGTACATCACGCCGTGGCGCAGATATTCCGGGGTTTTGTAATCGGCAGCATAGGTGGTAATCTGCCAGGCCCGGGGCTTATCGGTAATAAACCCTTCGCCGCCCATGCCGTCGGAAGGGCAGCCGTAGGAAAACATCTGGCCCTGCCGGTTCCGGATGCGGAAATCATACCAGCAGAGGATGGGAATATCCGGCATATCAATGGTCACCTGGAACCAGTTTCCTTCCGTCCTGTCCATGGGAAACCATTTTTCGCTGCCGTCATAAAAACGCAAAACCGCCGCTTCCGCTTCCTCATCACAGCGAATGCGCAGCGTCAGTTTGGCAAGACATTTTATTGCACCAAGGGGCAGCCGGCAGCGGCTGTCCTGTGAATTGTGATACACGTTCATCAATGGAAATTTCCCCTTTATTTTCAATGGCTATTTATGCCTGTTTATGATACCATATCCACCCCGGAAAAGCAATAAAAGAAGATGACAAACCGCTTTTTCTGTGTTATAGTGAAAAAAATGCTATCCTTTTCACGAAAGGAAACGACTTATGAGAAACGATATTCAGGCAAAGGAAATGATGAAAAGCATCTGGATGCTCACCGACCGGATGGGCATGCACATGACGCTGATAGTGGGCGAAGAAAAGGCGCTGCTGGTGGACACCGGCTACGGCTTTGACGATATTTTGTCCGCCGTCCGGAAAATCACCCCCCTGCCCCTCACCCTGATTCTTACCCACGGACATCACGATCATGCATGCGGCGCATACCAGTTTGAAAAAGCATGGATGCATCCGGATGAAGCGCCCGTCTTTTCCCTGTACGCCAATCACTGGCGAAAGCGCGTCTGGCAGCAGGCCACAGCCAAAGGGCTGGATCTGTCCGACTGGACGGAAGAAGGCTTCACCGGCACGCCCTGCCAAAATGCCGCTTTTATGGATGAATGTGAAATGGACCTTGGAAATCTCACCGTGCAGATCATCCACTGCCCCGGCCATACCAAAGGCAGCCTGTGCGTGTATGTAAAGGAAAGGGCGCTTTTGCTCCCCGGGGATGACATGAACCCCACCACCTGGATTTTCTTCCCCGAATGCGAAGGGCTGGGCACGCTGATCCATTCCCTGGAAAAAGTTTCCCTCCTTCCCTTTTCGCAGGTGCTCTGCCCCCATCACGATCAGCTTTTACCCCGCAGTGCATTCGATGCATTCCTTTCCGGGCTCTCGCCGGAAAACGTAAAGGCCACCTCGGAGCCCGCCTTCCACCTGTGGGAAGGCAAGCAGGTGTACGCCTGCCATCCCCAGCCGCAATATACCCTCTGCTACGACTATGACAAGCTGCCGGAGAATTGGAAATAATCCCCTCTTTTGTCGAACGGTGACGAACGATTTATATCTTGTTCGACAAGGTTCGACAATCTCTGTCATTGCTTTTTCTTCTTCGTTTCGTTATGCTGTATGTGACAGAAAAAACTGTCGCATCAAAGATGAAAAAGGAGAATTGCCAATGAAAAATGCAGTGATTTATCCCCAGGTGATACCCGCATGCATCCCGCAGCTTTGTCAGGCATTTGCCGCCAACGATACGGAAACCTTGTTCACCCTCAGCCGCCAGGTGGATGAAATGCAGCTGGCTCTTTTCCGTTCTGCCGGCAAACGGCAGGAAAACGCCGCCGTATAGCAGCCCCTGAGCATGATTTTTGCCGCCCTCCGGCATTTTGCCGGCCAGGCGGCTTTTCTTTTTTTGTATCTTTTTCGTTTTCTGCCTGGGCGGATTGTTTTTTTTGTTTATTTCGTGGTATAATTTAATTTGGAATTTTGTGCTTGACCCATGAAAAGCACGGGGAAAGGAGGAAGGAAAATGCCCGGCCTTCAAAAGCGCTGGAAGCCCTATGTAATGCTTGCGCCCATGCTGCTTTTTGCCATTGGCTTTTGCTATTACCCAGCCATTAAAACCTTCCTCTACAGCCTGTGCAGCGTCAATTTCAAGGGTCAGATCACCGGCTTTGTGGGGCTGGAAAACTTCCGTTATCTCTTCACCCGGCCCGATTTTGCCAAGGCCATCCAAAACACATTGAAGCTGGCCCTGATCAACACCCCCGTCACCATCCTGCTCACGCTGCTTTTCGCCCGGCTGAGCGCTGTGAGAAAGCCGGGAAGAAGTATCTACGAGCTTTTTTTCTCCCTGCCCATGGCGGTTTCCATGTCGGCCGCGGCGCTGATATTCAAAATGCTGCTCAGCCCGGCTGCAAGTCCTGTCTATGTCCTTCCCGGATGGAATATTGACTGGCTGGGCAACCGGAACACCGCCATCTGGGGCATCATGATGCTGACAATATGGATGGGCATCGGTTTTAATTATCTTTTGTTCCTTTCCGCTTTCCGGAATGTGCCCCAAAGCGTGATGGAAGCGGCAGAAATGGACGGTGCCGGCATGGTCAGACGCTTTTTCCATGTGGAGCTGCCCGTCATTTCCCCCACCCTCTTTTATGTGCTGTGCACCAATCTTGTTCAGGCAGTGATGACCAGCGGCCCCATCATCATCCTCACCGACGGCGGCCCTGCCAGGTCCACCACCACGCTGATCTTCATGATGTATTCCTCCGGCTACGGCTCCGCCAATTACAGCCTGGCCGCCTGCATCAGCCTGATCACCTTCCTCATCACCCTCCTGTTCACCATCGGGGCCTTTGCCCTGGAAGGAAAGCGGGTGAGCGAATGAAGAAAAAATACACCTGGCTTTTCAGCCTGCTGGCGCTTGCGCTTTCCCTGATGGTCATTTTTCCGCTTTTCGCCGGCATTCTGGGGGCCTTCAAGCAGGCCGACGAATTCCTGAAGCCCCGTCTTTTCCCCCATTCTCCCACGCTGGAAAACTTCGAAAAAGTGGCGGGCATGCTGCCCATCGGCCGCTTTTTCCTGAATTCACTGGCAGTGGCGCTGCTGGGGGCGGCGGTAAGAATGCTGATGGCCCTGCTGGCCGCCTATGCCTTTTCCTTTTATGATTTCAGGGGCAAAAAGCTGCTTTTCTTCCTGCTGCTGGGGCCCATGATGCTGCCGGGGGATATATTGGTGGTCACCAATTATCAGACGGTATCCTCCATGCACCTGCTGGACACCTACCTTGGCATGGCCATTACATCCTTTGTGGGCGCCACGCAGATGTTCATGCTGCGTCAGCAATTTATCCACACCCCCCGCTCCCTTCGGGAAAGCGCATTTCTGGACGGCTGCGGCGACATCCGCTTCATGCTCAGCATCCTCTTTCCCCTGTCAAGGCCGGTGCTGGTTACCTTGTTTGTGCAATGCTTCATCAATATCTGGAATGTGTACCTGTGGCCGCTGCTGGTCACCAACCGCACCGATATGCGCACCATTCAGGTGGGCATCACCATGCTCACCCCCCACGACGGCACTGCCTTCCATCTGGTGCTGGCCGGCGTAACGCTTTCCCTGATTCCTGCCTTTATCCTTTTCTTCTGCCTGAGAAAGGCCATTGCCCGTTCCATGGAAGAAGGCGCCATGGTGGGCTGAAATCCTATTCTTTTCCGGAGGTAAAAAATGATGAAAAAATTGACTGCCCTCTTTTTCTCCATGGTGCTGCTTCTGTCCGTTTCCGGCTGCACTGCGGAAGAAACCCAAACCATCACCTTCTGGCACTCTATGAGCGAAAACGCCGGAGTGATGCTGGATGAACTGGTAAACACCTTCAACGAAACTGTGGGCAAAGAAAACGGGATCCGGGTGGACGCCATTTATCAGGGATCCTACACCGATGCCACCACCAAAATGAACAATATGCTCAGCTCCAGTCAGGAAAATCTCCTGCCCGAGGTGATGCAGCTGGATGCCACCGGCAAGGTCAATTACCTGTCCTCCGGCGTTGCCTATACCGTGGACCAGGCCCTGGAAGATGACCCTGCTTTCGACCTTTCCCAGCTGCTTCCCGCCGCTCTTGGCAACTGGCAGCTCAACGGCGTACAGCTGGGCGTGCCCTTTGCCACCTCCACCACCGTCATGTATTACAATAAAACCCTGCTGCAGGAAAAAGGCGCTCAGGTGCCCGAAACCTTCCAGGATATCGCCGCCCTTGCACCCCTTTTTGAAAATGACAATGTGTCCGTCTACGCGGACCTGCCCAACTCCCCCTCTCTTAGCAATTGGATGGGCCAGCTGGGCAGCCTGCTGGTGGATCATGAAAACGGAAACAGCGGCAATGCCACCGCCCTGGCCTGCGTGGAAAACGGCGCCCTGCTCACCTTCCTCCAGGAATGGAAAAACCTCTATCAATCCGGTGCGCTGGAAAATGCAGAAGGCTCTCAGGAGCGCTTTGCCGCCGGGCAGATCGTGTTCATCTGCGCTTCTTCCTCCAAGGCTGCCGGGCTGAAAAATACCATCGGCGATACCTTTGAAATGGGCATTGCCCAGTTCCCCCGGGTGAACGAAGACGCCATGAAGGGTTCCACGGCTTCCGGCAGCTGCCTGGTGATGTTTGATAAGGGCGATGATGCGAAAAAGGCGGCCGCCCGGCTGTTTGTTTCCTACATGACCGGCGCACAGGCCCAGGCCAGAGTGGCCGTGGCCACCGGCTACATTCCCGCTAATGCCGCCTCCGCAGAGGACGCCGCCTATCAGGCCCTTTTGCAGGAATATCCCGATTACAGTGTATCCCTCACCCAGCTGACGGAAACCCCCGGCTCCATGCGCAGCGTAACCGTGGGCCCCGCCAAGGATTTTTACTACGCCATTCAGAACAATGTGTCCGATATGCTCACCTACGATCTTTCCCCGGAAGAAACCCTTTCCCTTATGGCGGATGAGCTGAACGGCCTGCTGTACCAGTACAACCTGGCCAATCCCTGAATATGATGATGAACGAACAAATAAAACGCATCATGCAGATGGAAAGCCTGCTGAACGCTGCGCTTTCCCTGATAAAAAAGGATTCTCTTTCCCCGGAAGAAATGCAAACCCTCAAACAGCTGGTGGATCAGCTGGACGTTTATTACTCCGGCCCGCTTTGGCGGATGGACTACGAGGCAGACGAAAAGGGCCTGCTGCCCAGGGATCTGAACCGGGGCGTATTGTCCGAAGACGGCATATGGAACCTGCTCACCGATTACACGGCATTGCTGGATGAAGAATAATCTCCCTACGGCTGTCGCCACCCACGGCGGCAGCCCTTTCTTTCCTTGACATTCTTTCTATCCTTGGCTATAATGGATACACTGATATCAAAGGAGGAGCCTGAACCACCATGGACACTGACGGCGGTTGCCCGCAATCGTGTAGCATATACCGGTCCATTCCATATTTTTACCGCTGCTGAGGCACATCCTATGCTGTTTTTCATCATAGGCTGTGTTTTTTGTTGTCATAAAAACAAAAGAAATGAGGATCATCATGGAAAATTCCCTGTGGCTTTTATTGCTTTTACAATTTTTTCTCATTGCTCTCAACGCCATTTTTGCCTGCGCAGAAATCGCTGTGCTGTCTATCAACGAAACCAAGCTGGAACACATGGCAGACCAGGGGGATAAGCGTGCCCGCCGCCTCTTCCGCCTCACCCGGGAGCCGGCCAAATTCCTGGCCACCATCCAGGTAGCCATCACCCTGTCCGGCTTCCTGGGCAGCGCCTTTGCCGCCGATAATTTCTCCGAGCCTTTGGTGGACTGGGTGATGGGCCTTGGCGTATCCATCCCCCGGGCCACGCTGGATACCATCGCCGTGGTGCTGATCACCCTGATCCTTTCCTATTTTACCCTGGTCTTTGGCGAACTGGTTCCCAAGCGGCTGGCCATGCAAAAGGCCGAAAAGCTGGGCCTTGGCATTTCCGGGCTGGTGAGCGGCATTTCCATTGCCTTCAAGCCCATTGTCTGGTTCCTTTCTTTTTCCACCAACCTGATCCTGCGGCTGCTGGGCATTGATCCCAACCAGACCGAAGAACAGGTGAGCGAAGAAGAGATCCGCATGATGGTGGATGCCGGCAGCGAAAAAGGCGCCATCGACGAACAGGAAAAGGAATTTATCGAAAACGTCTTTGCCTTTGACGATCTTACCGCCGGCGAAATAGCCACCCACCGCACCGACGTTACCATCCTCTGGCTGGAGGACAGCATGGAAGAATGGGCTGCCACCATCCACTCCAGCCGCCACACCCGCTACCCTGTCTGCAGCGAATCGGCCGACAATGTGATCGGTACCCTCAACGCCAAGGATTATTTCCGGCTGGAAGACAAAAGCCGCGAAAGCGTCATGGCGCTGGTGCACCAGCCCTATTTCGTCCCCCGCAGCATCAAAGCGGATGTGCTTTTCCGCAACATGAAAAAAAGCCGCAGCGGCATGGCTGTTGTGCTGGATGAATACGGCGGCATGGACGGCATCATTACCATCAACGACCTGATCGAACAGCTGGTGGGCGATCTGGGCGAAGAAACCGCCGAAGCCGAAGCCAGAGAGCCGCACATGGAACAGGAAAATGAACACACCTGGCGGCTGATTGGCAATGTGGAGCTTGCAGATATCGAACAGGCCCTGGATGTGGATATCGGGCTGGAAGGCGTGGATACCTTCACCGGCCTTGTGTTTCAGGCCCTGGGCATGGTGCCCCCGGATGGAGATCACACCATCGATATGGAGCTGAAGGGCCTGAAAGTACACATCACCCGCATTGAAGACCATCAGATCATTCAGGCAACCATCACCAAACCCGTACAAACGGAAAAGGAGTGATCCCCGCCATGCGGCTCATTTACGTTCGCCACGGCCATCCCAATTACGAAAAGGATTGCCTCACGCCCCTGGGGCATCAGCATGCCGCAGCAGCAGCGCAGCGGCTGAAGGATGAAGGCATCCAGAAAATATTTTCATCTTCCTGCGGCCGGGCCTATGAAACCGCCGGCTATACCGCCCGGGAGGTGGGCCTTTCCGTGGAAGCATTTGATTTTATGCGGGAGATTGGCTGGGGTACGCTGGAAGGAGATATGCTCTACCACGACGGCCACCCCTGGGATAATGCGGACAAAATGGTGTTGGAAAATATGCCCCTTTGTGATCCCGATCTGCTGAAAAAAGAGCCCTTCTGCCGGAATGATGTGAAAAATTATGTTGCCCGCATGGCACAGGAGGCGGATCAATGGCTGCTTTCCCTGGGCTATCAGCGGGAAGGTCACTATTACCGCTGCCTGTCTCAGCCCTTCCACACAGTGGCAGCCTTTGGCCACGGCGGCGCTTCGGCAGCGCTGTTCAGCCATTTGTTTAACCTGCCCTTCCTCTTTCTCTGTCAGGCCATGGGTCTGGATTACACCGGCATCACGGTAGTGGATTTCCCCAACAAGCCCGGCGAACTGGTGGCCCCCCGCTTTGAAGTTTTCAACGATGCCCGGCATATCCGGCATCTGAAAATCCAGAACGTGTTCAACCGCTGAACGCAGGCTGTGCTTAGCCTGTGCAGTTCCTGTACCCTGACGAGAGCAGGGGGCTTCTCGCCCCCTGTACCCCCATTACGAAGCAGGGGCTTACGCAGCCCCTGTACCCCGCGGCAGGGGTATCACCCCTGCACCCGGTGTGCGAC
>JAFSBN010000083.1 GCA_017437265.1 Clostridia bacterium | reverse complement strand
TGGAGCTGCTGGAAGAAGAATGGCAGGTGCATCTCCCCGGCAGTGAGGATTATGACACCCTGGGCGGCCTGGTGTTCAGCCGGTTTTCCGTGATCCCGGAAGATGGCTCCACCCCGGAAATCACCCTCTATTGCACGGAGGATGGCCAGCCCCCGGCAGAAGGGGAGGATCCGGTGCCGGTGTTGCATATTCAGGTGGAAAAAATTGAAGAGCGCCGGGTGGAAAAGGCCCTGGTCACCCGCATCAGCCCGGAAGATGTGGCCCAGAAGAAAGAAGCATAAATCAAAAAAGCTGTTGCATGAAAAGCCATGCAGCAGCTTTCTTCATTCCGTTTCTTCGGCCTTTTCTTCCGTTTCCTGGCCCACAGCGGCGGCAAGCGCCCGTTCCACCAGGGCCATTTTTTCCTTCGTCAATTGCCCCAGATGCCGGATCAACCGGCTTTTTTCCACCGTGCGCACCTGCTCACACAGAATGATGGAGGGCTTTGCAATGCCCCCCTGGGGCGGCGTGATGGGCACATGGGTGCGCAAGGGATGCTTGCCGGTGCGGGAAGTGAGGGGCAGGATGATTACTGTGGGGCTGAACCGGTTGCCCAAATCGTTCTGAATAATCAATACCGGGCGTTTACCGCCCTGCTCCGATCCGATCACCGGGTCCAGATCGGCAAAATATATGTCACCGCGTTTCACGTTTTTTCACGCTCCGATGGCGACAGCCAACGGGCGGCTGCCGCCGCTGATGGCGAAAGGAAATGCCCCTTTCTGCTGCCAGTATATGCAAAAAGGGGCCGTGCGGTTTATTTGACAAGGCAGGGCCTTTCTGCTATAATCCAGCATTGTATACAATGAGGAGGGAAAAACATGAAGAAGAAAAAGCGTTTTCTGCTTTTGATGGGGATATTTCTTTTTGTTCTTTTAGCGGCTGGGGCGGCCCTGTATTTTCTGCCCATCAGCTTTGGCGGCACCGGGGTGAAGCGGCCTGATGCCCTGCCGGGGGATACTCTGCTTTCGGCGCAGCAGGTGCAGGCGGACCGGCAGCAGCTGATCCAGTATGTGGAAAGTGTGCACCCCTTCTTTGTGGATGGCAGCGACCAGACGGCATACCAGGCCGCCAGGGAAACTTACCTTGCCGAAACGAATGATGCTATGACGGTGGATGCCTTCATGGGGGCCAGCGCCCGGTATCTCACCGTTTTCGGGGATGGGCACACCAAACTTTCCTGGCAGTATGGGGATGAAGTGGCCATCTATCACAGCTATCGGGATGGGCAGATGTATTTTGCGGATGAATCCGGCGTGACGGATTTGGCCATCACCGCCGTGGATGATGTGCCCATGGAGCAGATTTATGCCGCCATGGATGGCCTTTTCCCGGCGGAAAATGAAATGGCCGTGGCGAAAAATTACAACAATTATTTCACCTCGGAAAACTTTTTGAAAATGGCCGGGGTGAACGTGGAAAAGGATGTGTTCACCGTCACCTTATCCGATGGCACCACCCGGGAATGCACCTGGTTTGTGCCGGAGGAAACGGCCACCGCCTCCGCCGAACCCTGGGGGAACAAAGCCCGGTGGGAGGGGGATATTTTCGTGGTGGAGTTTGTGGAGTGTGTGGATGATGAAAACCTGAAATCCATCGCCCGGGAGATGAAGCAGGCGGTGGAAAACGGCTGCACCAAGGTAATCATCGATGCCCGGGGCAACGGCGGCGGCAGCTCCAATGCCTGTGAACGGCTGCTGGAAGCCATGGGCATGAAAGCGCCCACCTACGGTATGCTGCTGCGCTATTCTCCGGCGGCAAAGGAGCAGAGGGGCTATCTGCGTTCCTCCGGAACCTCCATCATGAAGCCCAGCCAGAACGCCCGGCAGAACGAAAAGGTGAATCTGGTGGTTTTGTGCGACCGCTTTACCTATTCCTCCGCCACCATGCTGTGCGTGTATGTACGGGACGGCGGCCTTGGCACTTTGATTGGCGAAGCGTCCTCCAATATGCCCGGTATGTACGGGGATATCACCTATGTTGCGCTGGAAAACGCTCATCTTTATGCCTCTGTTTCTCACAAGCGCTTCCTGCGCCCCTCCGGCGAAACGGAGGAAAGAATGCTGGTGCCGGATATCCAAACGTCTTCCAAGGATGCCTGGCAGGCAGCGGTG
>JAFSBN010000082.1 GCA_017437265.1 Clostridia bacterium | reverse complement strand
CTCAGGCAAGTATGTCTGGGGCGGTTTTTTATCGGAACACGATGCCCGCCATCTGATTATTTTCTTAAACAGAAAGGAAGGCAATCTCAATGAAAAACTACCAGAACTACCGTGATTTCGACACCTATCTTAAGCATTTCCCGGACGAAAAGGGCTATTTTGGCCCCTACGGTGGTGCTTACCTGCCCGATAAGCTGATCCCCGCCATGCAGGAAATCAGCGAGGCTTATGAAACTATCTGCCAGTCTGCCAAGTTCATCAACGAACTGCGCCGCATCCGCAAGGAATTCCAGGGCCGTCCCACTCCTGTGTATCACTGCGAAAGACTGAGCAACTATTTCGGCAAGTGTCAGATCTATGTAAAGCGTGAAGACCTCAACCATACCGGTGCCCACAAGCTGAACCACTGCATGGGCGAAGGGCTGCTTGCCAAATACATGGGCAAGAAAAAGCTGATCGCCGAAACCGGTGCCGGCCAGCATGGCGTGGCGCTGGCCACCGCCGCCGCCTTCTTCGGCTTGGAATGCGATATTTACATGGGCGAAGTGGACATTGCCAAACAGGCCCCCAACGTAACCCGCATGAAGATGCTGGGTGCCCGTGTCATTCCCGTCACCCACGGTCTGAAAACCTTGAAAGAGGCTGTTGACGCTGCATTTGACGCCTATTCTAAAGAATATAAAGACGCCATTTACTGCATCGGCTCCGTGCTGGGCCCCCACCCCTTCCCCAAAATGGTGCGTGATTTCCAGACCGTTGTGGGCATCGAAGCCCGCGAACAGTTCCTGGAAATGACCGGCCATCTGCCGGATGCCGTGGTGGCCTGCGTTGGCGGCGGTTCCAACTCCATCGGCATGTTCCTGCCCTTTGTGGCGGATCCTGTGGATATTTACGGCGTGGAGCCCCTGGGCCGCGGCATGAAGCTGGGCGACCACGCTGCCTCCCTCAACTACGGCACGGAAGGCATTATGCACGGCTTCAACTCCATCATGCTCAAGGATGAAAACGGCGAGCCCGCTCCTGTTTATTCCATCGCCTCCGGTCTGGATTATCCTTCCTCCGGCCCCGAACATGCATACCTGCATGATATTGGCCGCGTATCCTACGTCACCATCGGCGATGATGACGCCATGCGCGCCTTCTTCCAGCTCTGCCGTCTGGAAGGCATCATCCCCGCCGTGGAAAGCAGCCATGCCCTGGCCTACGGCATCCAGTATGCCAAGGAACACAATACCGGCTCCGTGCTGGTAAACCTGTCCGGCCGCGGTGATAAGGATATTGACTTTGTCAAGGAACAATACGGCTACGGCGAAGAACTGCTGAAGGAAGACAAATAATCAATACAGAAAGTGTCAATTTGGCACTTTCTTTTTCATTCCTGACATTCATTAATGAAGGATTTTTCATTGAGAAAACGAATATTTAACCACCGAACATCATATTTGGAGGAATTTGCATATGAAAGCACTTTTTATTGGCGGCACCGGCATTATCAGCACCCAGATTTCCAGATTGCTCGTCAGCCTTGGCTGGAATTTGACCCTGCTCAACCGCGGCAACCGCTCCTATACCGTTCCCGGCGCCAATCAGATGATTGCGGACATCAATGACGAAGCAGAAGTTTCCAAGCTCATTGAAAACGAACACTATGACGTGGTAGCAGATTTCATCTGCTTTACTCCCGAACAGGCCCAGCGCGATATCCGTCTCTTTAAGGGCAAAACCGACCAGTTCATCTTCATCAGTTCTGCCTCTGCATATCAAAAGCCCCTTTCTTCCCCCGTCATCACTGAATCCACGCCCCTTTCCAATCCTTACTGGCAATATTCCCGGAACAAGATTGCCATCGAAGAAATGCTGATGAAGGAATACCGCGAAAACGGCTTCCCCATCACCATCGTTCGCCCCAGCCACACCTATTCCCGCCGTTCCCTGCCCCTTTCCATTCACGGAAACAAGGGCGAATGGCAGGTGCTCAAGCGCATGCTGGAGGGCAAAAAGGTGCTGGTGCCCGGCGACGGCACATCCCTGTGGGCTGTCATGAGCAGCCGGGATTTTGCCCCTGCTTTCGTTGGCCTGATGGGCAATATCCATGCCATCGGCCAGGCGGTACAGATCACTTCCGAAGAAATGCTCACCTGGAACCAGATCATGGCCACAGTGGCACATGCGCTGGGCGTGGAATATAAGCCCTGCTTCGTTCCCTCCACCCTGATTTCTGCCTGCAGCAAGTATGATTTTGTGGGTGCGCTCATCGGCGATAAGGCCAATTCCGTCATTTTTGATAACAGCAAAATTCATTCCCTGGTCCCCACTTATACCCAATCCCTGCGCTTTGACCAGGCCGCTCAGGATTCCGTCCAGTATTTCCTTTCTCATCCTGAAAAGCAGGTAGAAGACCCAGAATTTGATCATTTCTGCGATCAGGTCGTGGCCATTATGGAAGAAGCAGAAAAGAAAGTTGCCGCACTTTGATCCTCCCAACCATCTCATACAAAAATTACTCAAATAAATTCAAACGTCAGGCCGCAATGCAGTCTGACGTTTGTTTATGTCTTTCACCTATATTAGTTATAATTATTGCCGTTATTCCAATCCAAAATGCTCAGCTGCCATTTTTATCATTTCTTCCACAGGCACTTTCCCATCATTGATCACAGAAACGTATCCGACTTCGGCGCATTGGCGCTGCACTTCCCTGGCAAACAATGCATCTCTCTCCATCCAGTTTTCAAAGGCTTTCGCCTGATTGCTGCACTCGGAGAGAACAAAAGGCACCCATTCGCGTTTGCTGTAATGGAACACCTGAAACGCTTTCGTCGGCGTAATGGACAGATATCGGTCGGCAGGAACATGGAGCCGCATTGCCAGCTGCGGCAAATAGGCCGCTCCTTCCGTGATTATGTCCTTTTTACCATCTGCATTTTTCAAATCATGCTGAATATACTCCGAGATTTCTTCGTAAATCATCAATTCTTCTTTACACTGGACACCAGGCTCCCGCATCCAGATTTGCTCAGAAGTCATTTTTTCAACCATGGCACAGCACGGTTTTCCGTCTGCTGCGCCCATTTTCATGTATTTTTCCAAATGATCGTCCACTTTGAAGTAATCCAAATCATATTCCGTAGCCAGCGCCTGCGCAATGGTGCTTTTTCCGCTGCAGGGCGAACCGCCGATATAATATATTTCCATTCCATTTCCTCCGTGGATATAGTTTCCTGTTAATACAATAAATGACACGCCAAAGAACATCGGTGTGTCACATATTGCATGCGAGAACATTCTCCCGCACAGATAAGTTATTCTTCTATCATTTCCTCAGGAATATCATCCATATTCTCTTCCTGATTCAGTTCATTCTCATCTTCAGCAGGCTCTTCTTCCTTTTCCTCCTGCTTGTTCCAACGCTGGGGCGGATTGGCACGCTTCACGTCCTGCATGGGATAATCCTTTTGTTCATAGCTGTCACCCTTGGGCAGACGCACACGTACCGTTTCCTTGAGGATATTCAGCTCGATCACCGTGCCGTTCCCGTCGGGGGTAATCACTTCCTTGCCAACCTTGGGCATCTGCTTGCGGGTGGCTTCGTAATGATCCTCTTCATATTTCAGGCAGCACATCAGCCTTCCGCATACGCCGGAAATTTTGTTGGGGTTCAGGCTCAGGTTCTGTTCCTTGGCCATTTTGATGGAAACGGGCTGGAAATCCCCCAGGAACGCAGCGCAGCACACCTGCCTGCCGCAAATACCAAGGCCGCCCATCATCTTGGCTTCGTCCCTCACGCCAATCTGACGCAGTTCAATGCGGGTGCGGAATACGCCTGCCAGATCCTTCACCAGCACACGGAAATCCACCCGCTTGTCAGATGTAAAATAGAACAGAATTTTGGAATTATCAAAGGTGTATTCGCAGCCAACCAATTTCATCTGCAGCTTATGCTCGTCCACCTTTTTCTGGCAGATAGCCATGGCATCCTTTTCCTTGGCCACGTTTTCAGCATGGTGCTGCGCATCTTCTGCTGTAGCAATGCGGATCACATTTTTCAGCGGCGGCGTGATCAGTTCATCGCTCACTTCCTTCACGCCCGTCACCACTTCGCCGTATTCCATGCCCCGCACCGTTTCCACGATGACAGCATCGCCGGCCGTGGGCCACAATTCGCCCGGATTGAAATAATACAATTTGCCTGCGTTCCTGAAACGAACGCCAATTACTGTCGCCATCTTCTTGCTTCCTCCGCTATCGTCATCATCAGGTTTTCGGCATTGGCCATCCACCCAACGTTGGAAAATTTATATTGCTTGCATTTCAGAATGGCATCCTGAATTCTGCACAGCGATTGCACCGTTGCTCTTTGCCAATGTTCCGGAAAAAAAGAGCGTGTACTTACACCGGACTGCTTTATATCGCTTGCCAGCAAACGCATTTCCTGTTCCAGAATTTCAAGCAGCCTCTCCGCATCATCTTTTTTATCTTTCAGCAGCTGTGCGGCAACGGGAACATCCGTCATCGCCTTTACTATCAGAAAAGACCTTTGTACCAGTTCCCTGTCCGTCCAATATGTTTCATCATCCTGCATCTGCAGCGCCCGTCCGATACTGCCTTCACAAAGGGCGGTTAATTCTTTTGCACGTTCGGGCTTTATCCCTTTATCGGTCAGTGCTTTATATATTCTGCCCTCATTCCATGGCGTAATACGCACCAGACGGCACCGGGAGCGGATAGTGGGCAATATGGCCCTTTCCACATCCGTCACCAGCAGGAAGTAAATTCCTTCCGGCGCTTCTTCCAGTGTTTTTAACAGGCAGTTCTGGCTGGCCGGTGTCATTTTTTCGGCATTGTTGATCACAATCACCCGTTTGCCGCCGTCCAATGCAGCACGAGAAAGCTCGTCCAGAATGGAGCGTAAATCGTCCACGCCAATGGTGGTTTTCTTTGGCTGTGGTGCCGGGAAATACACATTGCCATGGGTGCCGCCTTCAAAACGCTTGCAGCTTCTGCAGCCGCCGCAGGGCCTTTCCCCTTCCCCCTGGCATAATATCGCCTTGGCCAATGTTCTTGCAAAGGTGCGCTTGCCAACGCCTTTTTCGCCTGTAAAAAGATAGGCGTGGGCCAGCTTCTCGTTTTCAAATTCACGCCAAATGGCGAGGAGCATTTCACTCCCCGCCGCACAAGACCTGAGGGTCATTGTTTTATCCAGGAAATCAGAATTTGACAAACTGATCCACCGTCACCACAAACACTGTTGCACCGCCCACCGTCACTTCAATAGGATAGGGCGAATACATGCCGGCTGCGCCGCCGCCCATGGTAACGGGAGAGGTGGCAATCTGCTTGCGGCTCTTGCAAATTTTTTCAATAATGGCCATGCAGCTGTCATAACGGCTGTCATCCACACCAACGAGCAGCGTGGTATTGCCGCTCTTGAGGAAGCCGCCGGTGGTGGCCAGTTTGGTCACGCCATAGCCTTCGTTCATCAGATTGGAGATCAGACGGGAAGCGTCCTCATCCTGTACAATAGCAATAATCAGTTTCATAGGGCGCACTCCTTTCAGTACAAATATTTATGACCTTTCTGTATTGATTATACAACAGATCATAAGAAATTTCAACAATTAATCTTTGATCTCTTTTTCCTTATGCTTCCGGATGCAGCACCGTGCCCATATCATCGCCTGACAGCACCTTCACAATGTCTTCCGGGTTATACAGGCCAAACACCCGCACCACCGGCACCTTGTTTTCGGCGCACAGGGCAAAGGCAGCGCTGTCCATCACCTTCAGACGCATATCCTGGGCCTTTTCATAGCTGATTTCACGGATCAGCGTAGCAGAAGGATCCTTCTTGGGGTCCGCCGTGTACACGCCGTCGATATTCTTTGCAAGCAAAATGGCATCTGCGCCCACTTCCACAGCACGCAGCACAACGGCCGTATCCGTGGAAAAGAAAGGATTACCGCTGCCGGCAGCAAAGAAAACGATCTTACCGGCTTTCAGATGCTGCAGCGCATGCTGGGTGTTGTACACTTCACACACACGGTTCATTTCAAATGCGCTCATCACCACGGCGTCGCCGCCGGCCCGCTGCACGGCGTCCCGCACGCACAGGCAATTGATCACGGTGCCCAGCATGCCCATCTGGTCCGCCGTCACACGATCCATTTCGCCGCCCTGACGGCCGCGCCAGATATTCCCTGCGCCGATCACCACGCCCAGCTCCACGCCGCTCTTCGCGATCTGCACCAGCGTTTCGGCTACGTTATCGATAATATCATGGTCAAACAGTTTGCCATTCTCCCCCAGCATTTCGCCGCTGAGCTTCAAAAGGATGCGCTTATATTTCATGATTGTTTCCTCCTGTATGTCTGCCTAAAAAAACAGGCGGCTTTTGCAGCCGCCTGTGAAGGGCTCATTACTTCTTGGTCATTTCGGCGATTTCGGCAGCCAGGTTGGATTCTTTCTTTTCGATGCCTTCGCCACGTTCATAGCGGGTGAACCGACGAACGGAAATCTTTTCGCCGGAAGCCAGGGTGGCTTCGTTCACCAGGGTGCCCACGGTGATGTCAGGATTCTTCACGAAAACCTGTTCCATCAGGCAGTTTTCAGCATAGTACTTGGAGATACGGCCTTCCACCATACGATCCACGATCTTTTCGGGCTTGCCTTCGTTCAGAGCCTGAGCGCGCAGGATTTCCTTTTCGCTTTCCAGCACGGAAGCGGGAACGTCTTCCTTGTTGATGTACAGGGGGTTGGCAGCGGCGATCTGCAGAGCGATGTCATGGCAGAGGTTCTTGAAGGTTTCGGTGTTGGCCACGAAGTCGGTTTCGCAGTTCACTTCAACCAGCACGCCGATCTTGCCGCCCATGTGGATGTAGCTTTCCACAGCGCCTTCGGCGGCCACACGGCCGGCCTTCTTGGCAGCAGCAGCCAGGCCCTTTTCACGCAGGTAGGCAACAGCCTTTTCCATATCGCCATCGGATTCGTTCAGAGCCTTTTTGCAATCCAGCATACCGGCCTGAGTGCGTTCGCGCAGTTCTTTTACCATTGCAGCAGTAATAGCAGCCATTGTAGTTGTCCTCCTTATATAAATTCAAGGATTGAAGAAATATTCTTATTCAGCAGCTTCTTCGGTGGCTTCCACAGCTTCAGCTTCGCTCTGTTCGCCCTGCTTGCCTTCCAGCACAGCATCAGCCAGCTTGCCGGCGATCAGCTTCACGGCGCGGATAGCGTCGTCGTTGCCGGGGATGACGTAGTCCACTTCGTCGGGATCGCAGTTGGTGTCCACGATAGCAACGATCGGAATGCCCAGGGTGCGGGCTTCGGCCACGGCGATGTGTTCCTTGCGGGGGTCAACCACAAACAGAGCACCGGGCAGCTTCTTCATTTCGCGGATACCGCCAAGGTTGGCTTCCAGCTTTTCGCGT
>JAFSBN010000081.1 GCA_017437265.1 Clostridia bacterium | reverse complement strand
TCCTTGCTGAAAAAGAAGACATTCAAACGGGGCATCCACCCCCTGCACCATCAGGGCGGCGGCAAACGCCCCACAAAAAACCTTCCCATTGAAGATTATGTATCCGACAGCGTGGTCATCAACATGGCCATGAACATCGGCGCACCGGCCACCCCCTGCGTGAAAAAAGGGGATCAGGTGAAGATCGGTCAGGTCATCGGCACGCCGAACGGCTTTATGAGCGTGCCTGTCCACGCCAGCATTTCCGGCGAAGTGGTCGCCGTGGAGCAGATTCCCTATCTGGGTGCAGGCAACGTCATGGCCGTTACCATCAAAAACGATTTTGCTGATGAATGGGTGGACGATCTCAAGCCCCTGGGCTCTGTGGAAAATGTGGATCCCGCACTGGTGATCCCCGCCATCCGGGAGGCCGGCATCACCGGCATGGGCGGCGCATCCTTCCCCACTCATGTGAAGCTCACTTTCAAGGAAGGCGCCGTGTGCGACACCATCCTTGTAAACGGTGCCGAATGCGAAACCCACCTGACGGCAGACCATCGGCTGATGCTGGAACACAGCGTGCGGATCGTGGACGGCCTGCGGGCCGTGATGCGTGCCCTGAATGTGGAAAAAGGCATCATTGCCATTGAAGATAATAAGCCCGATGCCATTGCAGCCATGGAAAAAGCCGCCTTCGGCCGGGAAGGCGTGCGCGTACAGCCCCTGAAAACCAAATACCCCCAGGGCGGCGAAAAGCAGCTGATCACCGCCGTTACCGGCCGTCAGGTGCCGGCAGGAAAACTGCCCATTGACTGTCATGTGGTGGTCCTCAACGTGGGCACCTGTGCCGCCATCGCCGACGCCGTAATCGACGGCAAGCCGCTGGTCAGCCGCATCTGCACCGTAACCGGCTGCGTGAAAACCCCCAAGAACCTGCGCATTCCCATCGGCACCATCGTGGAAGATATGATCGGCGCCTGCGGCGGCTTCTCCGAAGAACCCGGCAAAATTTTCTTCGGCGGCGCCATGACAGGCATTGCCATTCCCAATATCCAGACCCCCACGGCCAAATCCACCAACGGCGTGGTGGTGTTTAACGAACATGAAGCCAAATCCCTGGATGAAAGCGCATGCATCCGCTGCGGCCGGTGCGTTGCCGCCTGCCCCGTGGGTCTGAATCCCTATAAAATCAAAGTGGCAGCAGACGCCAGCGATTTTGATGCGGCTGAAAAGCTGCATGTGATGGACTGCATGCTGTGCGGTTCCTGCGCATTCGTCTGTCCCGCCCGCCGGTGGCTCACCCCTTCCTTCCGCTTTGCCAAAGAAAAAATTACGGCTGAAAAAAAGGCTGCCGCCCAGAAAGCAGCTGCCGAAAAGGGAGGCATTGACAAATGAATCTGAGAATTTCCACTGCCCCGCACATCCATCATCCGGTCACCACGCAGCGGCTGATGATCTATGTGCTGCTAGCCCTGCTGCCCACCGCAGCCGTGGGCGTATACGCCTTCGGGCTGCCGGCGCTGATGCTGCTTGGCGTTTCCTGTGTCACCGCCGTTTTGTGCGAGTTCATCTGGCAGAAAATCGCCGGAAAGCCCGTGCGCGTGGGCGATTTTTCCGCCCTGGTCACCGGCCTCATCCTGGGGCTGAACCTGCCCGCCAACGCCCCCTGGTGGCTGGCTGTAATCGGCAGCGCCTTTGCTATCCTGATCGTAAAACAGCTCTTTGGCGGCCTGGGCGATAATTTTCTGAATCCCGCCATGGCTGCCCGTGCCGTGCTGCTGGCCTCCTGGCCTGTGCACATGACCAGCTACGTGCTTCCCACCTTCTTCTCCGGTGCCGACGCCGTCACCGGTGCCACCCCTCTGGCCACACACTCTGCCGATATGATGAGCATGTTCATGGGGAATATCCCCGGATGTATCGGCGAAGTGAGCAAGATTGCCATTCTGGTGGGCCTTTTGATCCTGCTGGTAACGAAAACCGTCACATGGCATATCCCCGTCACCATGGTTGCAAGCGTGTTTGTCTTTTCCTTCCTCTTTGGCCTTGGCAATGAAGAAGAACCGCTGATGGCTGCCCTTTATGCCATCCTGTCCGGCGGCGTGCTCTTTGGCGCCGTGTTCATGGCAACGGACTATGTCACCACCCCCATGACTCCCGTGGGACAGATGATCTATGCTGCCGGCATCGGCCTGATTATCACCGTCATCCGCTCCTTCGGCGCTTATCCCGAAGGCGTCACCTACGGTATCCTGCTGATGAACATCGCCACTCCCTTGATCGATCGTTTCCTGCCCCGGAAGATCTACGGCTATCAGAAGGAGGCTAAAAAAGCATGAGCGAAGAAAGAATGAAGCTGGGCAAAGTGGTTTCCAACGGTATCATTACCGAAAACCCCACCTTCCGCCTGGTACTGGGCACCTGCCCCACGCTGGCTGTCACCACCAGCGCCATCAATGGCCTGGGCATGGGCGCTGCAGCCACGTTTGTTTTGATCTGCTCCAATCTGGTCATTTCCCTGCTGCGCAATTTTATCCCCGATAAGGTACGCATTCCCGCCTTCATTGTGGTTATTTGTACATTCGTTACCATGGTGCAGCTTCTGATGCAGGCCTTCATCCCCTCCCTGTATGATGCCCTGGGCATCTTCATTCCCCTGATCGTGGTCAACTGCATCATCCTGGCCCGTGCAGAATCCTTTGCCAGCAAGAACGGCCCTGTTTCTTCCATCTGCGACGGCCTGGGCATGGGCCTTGGCTTCACCTTCGGCCTAGTCATTCTGGGTGCCATCCGTGAATTGATCGGCAACGGCAGCATCTTCGGCACGAACATTCTGGGTGCATCCTATGAACCCATGTTGTTGGTGGTGCTGGCCAGCGGCGGCTTCCTCACCTACGGCCTGGTACTGGGTCTTTTCAACCTGATTGTGAAAAAGAGCGAAGAGAACAAAAAGCGGAAGGAGGCTGAACAGGCATGACAGAACCGATGAACATTATGCTTTTCTTTGTCAGCTGCGTTCTGACGAATAACTTCATCTTCTCCCGTTTCCTGGGCTGCTGTCCGTTCCTTGGCGTCAGCAACAAGGTGGAAACCAGCGTTTCCATGGGTCTTGCGGTTACTTTCGTCATGACCATCGCTTCCCTGTTCTGCTACATGATTTACAACTGGCTGCTGGTGCCCCTTGAAATCACGTTCATGAGCACCATCGCCTTTATTCTGGTCATTGCTGCGCTGGTTCAGTTTGTGGAAATGTTCCTGAAAAAATCCAGCCCCACGCTGTACTCTGCTCTGGGCATTTACCTGCCCCTGATCACCACCAACTGCGCTGTGCTGGGTGTTGCCACCCTGAACATGAACAACGGCTATAACCTGCTCTATTCCGTGCTGAACGGCACTTTCTCCGCCCTTGGCTTCACCCTGGCCATTGTGCTGATGGCCGGTGTACGGGAAAGGCTGGAAAGCAGCCATATTCCCGCCTGCATGAAGGGCTTCCCCATCACGCTGGTTTC
>JAFSBN010000080.1 GCA_017437265.1 Clostridia bacterium | reverse complement strand
GTGACGGGCAATGAACGGGCTGCGGCGGAATTTATTGCCAAGGCCTTTGAGCCCTATGCGGATGAAGTGGAAATCACTCCCCTCAACAGCGTCATTGCTCACAAAAAGGGCCAGGGCCCCAAGGTGATGATCTGTGCCCATCTGGATGAAATCGGCATGATGGTATCGAAAATTGAAAAGGACGGCTGCCTGAGGCTGCAGAGCGTGGGCGGCGTGGATCCCCGGGTGCTGCCCGGCATGCGGGTGAAGGTGTACGGCAAGGACGAAGTGCTGATGGGCGTGGTGGGTGCCACCCCGCCTCACCTGATGCGGGAAGCGGACAGGAAAAACAATTACACCTTTGAAACCCTGTTTGTGGATCTGGGTCTGCCGGCCAGCGAAGTGGAAAAGAAGGTGCGCATTGGCGACAATGTGTGCTTCGAAAGCCGGTATGTGGAACTGAAAAACGGCCGGGTATCCACCAAAACGGTGGATGACCGGGGCTGCGTGGCCATCATGCTGAGGGCAGCGCAGCGGCTGCAGAAAATGCACCACGAAGCGGATCTGTATTTCGTGGCCACCTGCCAGGAAGAAATCGGCTCCTACGGTGCCATGACCGCCGGTTTCCAGCTGGATCCGGACTTTGGCGTGGCCTTTGACGTGTGCCATGCGGAAACCCCCGGCGCTCCCCGGATGTATACCAGCAAGATCGATTCCCTGGTTACCTCCAAGGGCCCCTTCCTGCATCCATATCTGGTGAAAAAGCTGGAAGAAGCGGCCAAGGAAAACAATGTGCAATTGCAGGTGTCCATCGATCCCCGGTGGACCTCCACCGATGCGGATGACCTTTCCCTGGTGCGCAACGGTGTGCCCACGGTGCTGCTTTCCCTGCCCCTCAAGTATATGCACACCAACGTGGAAACCTTTGACATGCATGCCCTGGAAGAAGGCGGCAGGCTGCTGGCCCTTTATCTGAGCGCTATGGATGCAAGCTGGGAGGAAGAATTATGGAACTGAAAGAATTGTGCCTTTTGAACGGTGTTTCCGGTGATGAAAAGGAAATCCGCAAGGCCATTATGGAACAGGCCAAACCCCTGTGCGACAGCGTGAAGATTGACCGCATGGGCAACGTGATTGCCTTCAAAAAGGGCAATAAGGGCGGCCGTCACATCCTCTTCAGCGCCCATATGGACGAAGTGGGGTTCATCATCATGGATGCCACGGAAGATGGGATGCTCATGTTCCGGCCTGTGGGCGGCATTGATCCCCGTGTGTGTGTCAGCAAGTACGTGGTGATCGGCGAAAAGAAGGTGAAGGGTGTCATCGGCGCCATGGCTATCCATTTGCAGAGCCGGGAAGATATGAAGCGGGTGCTGCCCTTTGATAACCTGTACATTGATATCGGCGCAAAGAGCAAGGACGAAGCCCTGGGCGAATGCCCGCCTGGCACCTTTGCCTATTTTGATACCGATTATGAATTGTTCGGCGACGGTTTTGTGGTGTCCAAGGCCCTGGACGACCGGGTAGGCTGCTACAACATGCTGCGTCTGATGGAAGAAACCTACGATGCCGATGTGACCTATGCCTTTGTGGTGCAGGAAGAAGTGGGCTGCCGGGGTGCTGCC
This sequence comes from Clostridia bacterium, assembly GCA_017437265.1. Classification (GTDB taxonomy): domain Bacteria; phylum Bacillota; class Clostridia; order Christensenellales; family Aristaeellaceae; genus RUG563. Next base: position 4,769 of record JAFSBN010000080.1, on the reverse strand, counting down.
GGCGCCGGGTATGCCTCCGATGCGGATACGGTGATCGTGCTGGAAGGAACCACCGCCGGGGATATGGGCGATGTGAATAAGGCGCAGTCCATCTGCAATGCAGGGGACGGCGTGGTGGTATCCTTCATGGACGGAGCATCCATTGCCAATAACGAACTGTACCGGGAAATGATGGCCCTGGCCGAAAAGGAAAACATTCACCATCAGGCGAAGCGGGGCGCCACCGGCGGCAACGATGCCGGTGCCTATCAGCGCAGTGCCGACGGAAAGCGCACCTGCGTGCTTTCTGTGCCCTGCCGGTATATCCACGGCCCCAGCTCTGTGATGAAGATGAGCGATATGGAAGATCAGTTTGCCCTGGCTCAGGCCTTTGCCCGTCAGGCGAAATAACAGGAGGATAAGAAAATGCTGCTTGATACATTGAAAAAAGTATTGGTCGTGTATGGCCCTACCGGCAAGGAAGAAAATGTGGCTGAATGTGTGAAAAAGATGCTGGAAGGCAAGGTGGATTCCTTCCGTACCGACGCCATGGGCAACCTGATTGTGGAAAAGAAGGGCAAGGAAAACGGCAAAACCATCATGTTTTCCGCCCATATGGACCATATTGGCCTGGTGGTAACAGATATTGAAGACGAAGGCTTCCTGCGGGTCACCAGCGTGGGCGGCGTGTCTGTGGACATGAGCAAAACCCGCCATGTGGTGTTCCAAAACGGCGTGGAGGGCGTGGTAGTATGCCAGCCCACCAAGGGCGAAACCGCCGGCCTTTCCCATCTGTTTGTGGATATCGGCGCGGAAGACAAGGCCGATGCCCTGACGAAGGTGCAGCTGGGTGATGTGTGCGTGTATGCCCCCGATTGCTTCATGCTGGGTGAAAACCGCATTGCTTCTCCCGCTATGGACGACCGCTGTGCCGTGGCGCTGCTGGTTGAACTGCTGTGCGAAGCGAAAGAAACCGAAAACACCATCGTGGGTGTGTTCTCTACCCAGGAAGAAGTGGGCCTGCGGGGTGCCACCGTGGCGGCCTACAGCGTGAACCCCGATCTGGGCGTTGCGCTGGACGTGACCGGCTGGGGTGATACCCCCGAAGTGAAGCTGCCCTGCGTGAAGCTGGGCAAGGGCGCTGCCGTGAAATTCATGGACCGTTCCATGGTGGCCACGCCCATGGTGCGGGATGCACTGATTGCCGCTGCCGAAAAGGCCGGTGTGGATTACCAGCGTGAAGTGCTGCCCTACGGCGGCACCGATGGCGCTGCCATCCAGCACAGCCGCGGCGGTGTGCCGGCCGGCACATTGTCCATCCCCTGCCGCTATGTGCATTCTGCCTGCGAAGTGATCGACATGCGGGATATGGAAAGCGCACTGGCTATCCTGAAAACATTTGTGAATATGGCTTTCTGATCTGAATATCCGCCCGGCAGCAGGAAACGGCTGCCGGGCTTTTTTCATGATTTTTTCATGGAAAAATCATGCTTTTCTTTCGTTCCTTCATTGAAAAGCAGGGGAAAATATGTTATCATAAAAAATGGAATACCGTGTGGGTTCCTGTTTGGGCTGCACGGAAGCAGAAAAAAGCTGCTGCGTTCTATGGCTGAAAACAGAAGGAGGATATGTCCCTTGCAGAATAAAAAGAAAAAGTCCACAAAAAAACCGGCGTTCATTGCCGCTGCCGTTACGGTGGCGCTGTTTGCCTGGATCTTTGGCCTGAAGGGCTGGCCCAGCTTTGTGATCTGCGGTTTGCTTGCTTTCCTGGTGGGGAAGGTGATTTCCATCATGGCCCAGGGCGTGGATACCACGAAAAAAGCTCCGGCCCAGAAGCCTATTGAAAAAACCGGTGACGCCACCGTGGACGGCATGATCGAAAAGGGGCTGGAGCTGCTCAAGGCCATCCGGGAAGAAAACGATAAAATTCCGGATGCGGAGCTGACCCGGCAGATTAACGAAATTGATGCCACCGCCCGGGAAATTTTCCGCACCGTGGCGGAACAGCCCGGCAAAGCCCCCCAGATTCGCCGTTTCATGGATTATTATCTGCCCACCACGCTGAAAATGCTGGCCGGATACAGCAAAATGAACGAGCGGAACGTGACCGGCAAACAGGCCGACGAAACCCGCAGGCAGATCGAAAATGCCACCCAGGTGGTGGTCAAGGCCTTCAAAAAGCAGCTTAATAATCTTTATGAAGACGATATTCTGGATATTTCCACCGACGTGGAGGTGCTGGAAACGCTGCTCAAATCCGATGGGCTGGTGGAAACCGGCCTTGGTACCATGACCCGGGGACAATAAATGCGATACCAAAGTCCAACCAGGATGTAAGTATAGAACGAACAATTGAAAGGGGATCTTCACCATGTCCGAACAGAATAACGCTCAGGCTGTTGCCGCCGAAACCAAGCCCGCCGTGCCCGTGTTGACGCTGACGCCCGATATGGGTGACAAGCAGATCATCGAAAATGCGGTGGAATTGCTCAACGAACTGAAAGAGCCTGCCGCTCCCAATGCTGCCGACGAAGTGGTGGAGAAGCTGGATGAAACCCTCACCGCCGAAGAAAAGGCGGCTGTTGCCGAATTTGCCAAGACCATTGACGTTTCCAACCCCGATCATGTGATGCTCTACGGCGCCGACGCCCAGAAGAAGATTTCCACCTTTGCCGACACCGTGCTTGGCAATGTGCAGACGGCCGACACCGGCGATGTGGGCGATATTCTGGCAAACCTCATCACCGAGCTCAAGGGCTTCAATACCGCCGGTGATAAGCCCAAGGGCATCCGCGGCTGGTTCTTTACCGCCAACAAGCGCATTGCTGCCATCCAGGCCAAGTATGAAGATGTGTCTGCCAATGTGGAAACCATCTCCGCCACTCTGGAAGGCCATCAGACCCAGCTGCTCAAGGATGTGGCCATGTTCAATCATCTGTATGAAAAGAACCTGGAATATTTCCACGAACTGACCCTCTATATCGTTGCCGGTGAAAAGCGGCTGGCGGAAGTGCGCGAAACCGACCTCAAGGCCCTGCAGGAAAAGGCCGTTGCCAGCGGCGATGCCATGGACGCTCAGGCTGCCAAGGACCTGGCTGACCAGTGCGACCGCTTCGAAAAGAAGCTGCACGATCTCAAGCTCACCCGTCAGGTGTCCCTGCAGATGGCTCCCCAGATTCGCCTTTTGCAGAACAATAATGCGCTGCTTGTGGAACGCATCCAGTCCACGCTGGTGAACACCCTGCCCCTTTGGAAGAACCAGATGGTGCTGGCCCTGGGCCTGCATCATTCTCAGCAGGCCATGAAGGCCCAGCGCGCTGTGACCGATATGACAAACGACCTGCTCAAGAAGAACGCCGAAACCCTGAAGATGGGCACCATCGAAACCGCCAAGGAATCCGAACGCGGCATCATCGATATGGAAACCCTGGTTGCCACCAACCAGAGCCTCATCGATACCATCGACGAAGTGAAGCGCATCCAGCAGGAAGGCCGCAACAAGCGGTTCGAAGCCGAAAAGCAGCTGGCTGAAATGGAAAAGACCCTCAAGCAGAAGCTGCTTGACATGTAATAGCATAATCATGGATCATTGCAGGGGGAGAGGCTGCGTGCGGCCTCTTCCCCTTGCGGAATAAACAGAAGAATTTCGTGCTTTTCGGGGAGAAAACGGATGAGGAAAAGGCTGTGCATGATTTCGCTGGATGCAGCTTCCCATGCGGATGGGGAGCGGCTTTTTTCGCTGCCTCATCTGAAGGCGCTGCGGGAAGAGGGCACATTGTGCACCCGGGTGAAAACGGTGTACCCCACCATTACCTATCCCATCCATGCTTCTCTCCTCACCGGCTGCTACCCCCAAAAGCACGGCATTTTTCATAACCAGCCTTTCCAGGGCAATACGCCGCCGAAAATGCGGAAATGGTTCTGGGAGATCGGGCAGATCAAAGCGAAAACGCTGCATCAGGCAGCAAAGGAAAAAGGGCTGGACGTGGCTTCCGTTTTGTGGCCGGTGAGCGGCAAAAATCCCTACACACGGCGGAATTTTCCGGAGGTATTGCCCCTGCCGGGGGAAAATGCTGCGCTGAAAATGCTTTCTTACGGCACGCCGCTCTGGGTACTGTGGACGGAGCTGCGGCACGGAAGAAAGCGTGTCAGCATCAAACAGCCCCATCTGGACCGGTATGCGGCGCTGCTTTGCGAGCAATTGTATTTATCCCGCCGCCCGCCGGATGTATTGACCGTGCATCTGGTGGACCTGGACAGCATGCGTCACTGGCATGGCACGCAAAGTGAAGAGGCCATGCAGGCCATGGAGCGGCTGGACGAAAACGTGGGCAGTATTGTGGAGGCGGTGAAAAAAGCCGGGCTGTATGAAGAAACGGTGTTTTGTATCGTGTCCGATCACGGTCACCGGGATGCGCCCCACGGGGAGCTGCTGGATGCGGTGCTGGAAAAGCATACCGGCTGCCGTGCCCAGTCGCTGGGCATGGGTGCGTATATTTTCGGGGAAGATTTGCCTGCAGCCCGGCGTTATATGGAAGAAAACCGGGAAAAGCTGTGCATCGGGCATATTTATGACGAAGCGGAAATCCATGCCATGCACGGGCCGGAGAACGTGAAGCTGGCGGTGGATGCCATGGACGGCTGCTGCTTTATTGATGCGCCGGAGGAAACAAAGGGCGAGCATGGGTTTTCTCTGGAGTATCCGCAGGCGGAAGTATTGTGGCTGATGAGCGGGCCGGGCATAAAGAAAAACGAAATGCTGGAGCGGGCGGACCTTGTGGATATTGCCC
>JAFSBN010000079.1 GCA_017437265.1 Clostridia bacterium | reverse complement strand
TCGGGGCGCATGCGTTCCAGAGCTGCGTTAATCTGGAATACATTCACTTGCCCAGCCGTCTCCGCAGCATCGGCACACATGCCTTTGCCCGTTGCCACAGCCTGAAGCAGATTGAAGTGTCGAAGGATACAATGATTGAGTATCAGGCATTCTTCATGTCAAAAACCAACGTCATTCGTGTTTGAGAAGCGTTTGCCATCGTCGTTTTCGTGCGTGAACGCCCGTTGTGCGCTCTCCAAACCTTTGTTGAGGGTTCGAGTCCTTCTGCCCCTGCCAAATAAAACGCTTCTCCGTTTGGTGGAGCGTTTTATTGTCGCCATCGAAGCAAATAAGAAAAAAGTTGCCGAAATATGCTCTTTTCCTCCGACAAAACGATGACAATATCATTGCAATATACAGAAAAAGGATTACAATTTATTTGTGCTGCTTTTCAGCATCGGTTGGAAAAACGCTTCCGCAGCTGTGCAGCATCAGCCAAACTGCTTGCCATAACAATGCCAAAGCAGAATACATCACGAAGGTACATTTTCATGTTGAAAGAATTTTTCGGAATCGGCGGCTATACCCGTGAACCTGAGGGCTATTTTTCCTGGCAGCACCTAACTTTTGTGTCCGCTCTGATGGTGATCATGGTGGGGCTGGCCATCCTGTTGGCTAAGCGTAACAAGAACAAATCCCTCCGGGAGAAAAACCGGGTGCTGATCGTGGCTGCCATCCTGATGGACACGGTGGAAATCATCAAGATTGTCATTGACTGTGCATTCAGCAGCGGCTGGCTGGGCTGGCTGAACGACCTGCCCCTGTTCCTGTGCAGCATCCAGTTCATCACCCTTCCCCTGGCCGCTTTCTGCCATGGCAGAATCAAGGAAGCATCACTGGATTTTGTGGCCATTTTCGGGCTGCTGGGAGCCGTAATGGGTACATACTGCGCCGGGAATAACTATGGCAGCTATCCTGTGCTGTCTGTTTCCAACGTGTTTTCCGGTATCACCCATACCACCGCCGGTTTTGCTGCCCTGTACATCATCTTTACCGGTATGGCGGGCATGAAAAAGCGCAATATCCCCATCACCTTTGCCATCATCTTCTCCTTCAGCATCATCGCCTATGCCGCCAATCTTTTGCTGGATACCAATTATATGTTCCTCATGCAGGGCGATGGTACCCCTTACGATATCCTCTTTAATCTGCTCGGCGGCAGCCCTGTGCTGTACCCCCTTGGGGTGGTTGCCCTGTTCGTTGTATACATCATGCTGGTGTATCACATCTGCTATCTGGTACGCAAAAAGCGGGCAAACGCCACTCCGCCCCCGGACAGCGCAGCCTGCTGAACATAAACCCAATCAAAAAGCACTTGCATCAGCAAGTGCTTTTTTTCTGGACCGCATTGCTATAACCGGTATATCATCCGTCAGCGGCTTGCCTGTTTCTTCCCCACCGAAATGAAAGAAGAAACAAAAGGTGTATCCATGCAGGATACTAATTCCTCATTGGTGAAGCTGCATTTGCCAAAGGCAGGATCGCACACCTGAAAGCCTTCTTCATCACAGCCATACAGCAGCACCCAATGCATGCTTTTTTCGTGACGTCCGTCCACACTGCCGTCCACCAGAATCTGCAGGATCACCAGCCTCTCTCCTTCCAGCTCCTGCCGTAGCCGCTCCAGCGTGACCGGTACGCCAGACTCTACTGAAAAGGCTCCTTCAGCCCTGTCAATGAAGGAAATGTGCTCACGCAGGATCCCCTGATATTCTTGATCGGGAAAATAATCCCCTCTGTTTTCCACCAGCTTTTCAGACTGATGTACCAGCCGCACGTCAAGCCCTTTCCGGCTCAGCACATAGGCAATGGCTGCCCCCAGCGTTCCCCTTGTGGCCCGGGCACCGTACATCTGATAATATTTTTGCTCCTTCTGCACCGTGGGATATTCCACCCCAAATGCATTCAATGCCATCAGCATGCAGCTGATGCCGCAGGTTTCCCCGGTATGCTGCCGGAAAAAACGCACTTTCATCGCCTTCACCTCCCTGCAGACAAAAAGCCGCCATGTACATACATGACGGCTCTTATTGCTTACAGCTGTTCCAGTTCCTGCTGGTCCACACAGCGGATGCCCTTGGCAGCCAGGGCAGAAACTGCAGCCTTACGATCCTCCACCTTGAAGATCATATACGCATGATCCACATCCTTGCCGCCCAGGAAAGCGTACATGTATTCCACATTGATCTGGGCTTCCGTCAGCACCTTCAGCACCTTGTTCAGCCCGCCGGGTTCATCGGGGATGGATACGCCCAGCACCTTCGTTACGCTATGGATGAAGCCTTCTTCCTTGAGGATGGTGGAAGCGGCATACACATCGTCCACAATGATGCGCACAATGCCAAAGTCGCTGGTTTCGGCCAGAGACAGGGCGCGCATATCAACATTATTCTGGGCCAGCACTTCCGTCAGGTGCTGCATTTTGCCCGGCTTATTTTCCACAAATACGGAAATCTGCTTCAAGCTCATTTCTTGCGCCTCCTTAAATTTTCCGCTTGTCAATCACGCGCACAGCCTTGCCTTCGCTGCGCTGGATGGTTTTGGGGGCCACCAACACCACATGGGCGGAAATACCCAGCATAGAACGCAGTCCGGCTTCCAGTTCCCTCTGGCGTGTTTTGATTTCACCCATATTATCGGTAAACATTTCGGGCGTCATTTCCACCTGCACGTCAAAGGTGTCGGTATTCTTCACACGGTCGACAATGATCTGATAATTGGCAGGATAACCGGCGTTGATCAGCACGGATTCGATCTGGGAGGGGAATACGTTCACGCCGCGGATGATCAGCATATCGTCAGAGCGGCCCATGGGCTTGGCCATTTTCACAAAGGTGCGGCCGCAGGAGCACTTTTCCCTGCTCAGCACGCAGATATCCTTGGTGCGGTAGCGCAGAAGGGGGAAGGCTTCCTTGGTAAGAGAAGTGAATACCAGTTCGCCCTTGGTGCCTTCGGGCAGCACTTCTCCGGTGTTGGGATCAATGATCTCGGCAATGAAATGGTCTTCATTGATATGCATGCCGCTCTGCTCACTGCATTCGAAGGATACGCCGGGGCCGGAAAGCTCCGTCAGGCCATAAATATCATAGGCCTTGATGCCCAGGGTGTTCTGGATATCCTGACGCATTTCTTCGCTCCAGGCTTCAGCGCCGAAAATGCCGGCCTTGAGGGGAATCTGATCCGGGGTCAGGCCCATTTCCTTCATGGTTTCGCCGATATAGGCGGCATAGGAAGGCGTGCAGCACAGGATGGTGGCCTGCAAATCCTGGATGAACATAATCTGCCGCTCAGTATTGCCGGAGGAAGTGGGAATGGTGAGGCAGCCCACCTTATGGCTGCCGCCGTTCAGGCCGGGGCCACCGGTGAACAGGCCATAGCCATAGGACACCTGGCACACATCTTCATCCGTTCCGCCGGCGGCCACAATGGCACGGGCACAGCAATCTTCCCACAGGTCAATATCGTGCTGGGTGTAGAAGGCCACCACACGCTTGCCGGTGGTGCCGGAAGTGGACTGAATGCGCACGCATTCCTTCAAAGGCTTGCCCATCAGGCCGTAAGGATAGGCCAGTCGCAAATCGTCCTTGGTAACAAAGGGCAATTTATGCAAATCATCGATGGACTGAATATCATCAGGCGTTACGCCCTTTTCTTCCATCTTCTTGCGATAATAGGGCACATTGTCCCACACATGCTTTACCTGCTTTACCAAACGCTCATTCTGCAGCGCACGGATTTCCTCCCGGGATGCACATTCGATCTCCGGCTGATAATAACGTTCCATATCAATTACCCCTTCCGACATAAAACCGATTCATTATATACATTCATAATGCACACGGTTTGTTTCCAATATAATAAATATAGCACAACCCCTTCTTTGCGTAAAGGACATAAATATGTTTTTTTCCTGTTTTCTCCTCTCCCCCTTTTCAGGCTTTCCCTTCCCTGCTATAATGGAAACGCTTTTTCAGGCGATACTGATTTTCGGGAGGCGCAGCATGTCCACCATTCTCATCACTCACGGTATTCCTAAAGAAGGGTTTCATCTTTTACAGGAACACACAGTCATTATGCCCCCGCCTCTTCAGGCTTTTTCGGAAGCAGAGCTTTTGCATCACGCCCCCGCTGCCGATGCCATTGTGGCCGGCGGCAGAGTGTCCGGGGATGTGATCCGGGCGGCCAGGAAACTGAAAATCATTGCCAATTACGGCGCCGGCTATGATGCGGTGGATGTGCAGGCAGCAAAAGAGGCCGGCGTGCCCGTTACCAATATTCCCGAAACCGTCACACAGGACACGGCGGAATTGGCCCTGGGTCTGATGCTTTCCGTCAGCCGCCGCATTGGCGAAATGAACCTGCGCATGCGGAAAGAAGCTCCGCAAACCCTCTTTGGCATGGGCCGGTATATGGGCCAAAGTCTCCGGGGCAAAACCCTTGGCATCATTGGCTGCGGCCGCATCGGCAGCCGCACGGCACAGCTTGCCAAGGCCTTTGGCATGCAGGTGATGGGCTATTCCCGGCGCGGCTGTGACCCTGCCGTGGCAACACCCGTGCCCTTTGACGCTTTGCTGGAAAAGGCAGATATCATTTCCCTCCATTGTCCCCTGACGGAAGAAACCAGGGGGCTGATTGGCAAAAGTGCCTTTGCCAAAATGAAGGATGGCGTGCTGCTCATCAACACCGCCCGGGGGGCCGTGGTGGATACGGACGAACTGCTGGAAGCGCTCAAAAGCGGCAAGGTGGCCGGTGCCGGGCTGGATGTGTTCCCGGACGAACCCCATGTGCCCGCCAGCCTTTTGCAGCACGATCAGGTGGTGTGCACTCCCCATGTGGGCACCAACACCGCCCTCGCCCGCTTTGAAATGGCCGAAGCCTGCTCCAGACAAATTCTGGATGTGTTTTCCGGCAAACGGCCAGTCAGCATCGTCAACGGCCTGTAATCCTGCCAATATAAAAAACCGGAGCAGCAGCTCCGGCTTTTTGTTATTTTATTCAGCCTTTTCCGTTGCGGCTTCCACCACGGCAAAGAAAGCAGGCTTGGGTTCCATCTGCTTGTTGAACAGCAGGGGGAATTTTTCGCTGCGCCAGCTGCGGTCGTCCGTCAGGCCCCACACCTGCACCGCTTCCATCTGATCCGCATGGTCCATGAACAGCTGGAAAAGTTCCTTGTAATAGGCGGCCTGCAGGTTCTGGTTCTGCCGGGTATCGGCGGTAACGCCCACGTCCAGTTCGCTCACCCGCAGTTTGATCCCCTTGGCGGCAATTTTTTCCACAGCATTGCGCACCGTCTGGATCATGGGATCGTTGTAGGAGAAATGGCACTGGAAGCCGTAGCCGTCAATATTGCCGTCTGCGATCAGGCTGTCCAGCAGATTACAGATGCCGGTCAGCTTGGGCTCCTGAGGGGTGTTGTAGTCGTTGTAGCAGAGGATCATATCTTCCCTTGCATATTTCCGGGCGTATTCGAAGGCCCGGTTCACAAAGTCCTGCCCCACCACCTTGGTCCAGTTGGATTCACGCAGGGCAGCCTTTCCGTCAGCCACCGCTTCGTTCACCACGTCCCAGGAAACGATCACGCCGGGCCACTTTTCTTCCGTGCCCTCCAGTACCAGCCGGATATAGTTTTCCATCCGGGCCAGCATCACTTCCCGTGTCACATAAGGCTTTTCCGTGTCATAGCCTTCATGGAAGAAGGCTTCCGGAGTCTGGCTGTGCCATACCAGCACATGACCGTGCACCTTGATGCCGTTTTTCTGGCAGTAATCCAGCAAAGGCTTGGCGTTATTGAAGCGCACGGCAACGGCGGTTTCGCCTTCCGTTGCCACCAGGGCCTTGGAAGCATTCACATCCAGCACAGAATCGGGCTTCAATTCGTTTTCGTGGGTAAAGATATTGAACTGGCCGGCAAAGAAATCAATCTGCTTTTTGTTGTTCACCTGAGAATTATTGATGCAGCTGCCCACATCAAAATAGGGAGCATAAATATCCTTGAGCACGGCCAGGTTTTCGGCATAGGTCAGCTTTTCGGGTTCCAGCACAAAATCCCGCATCATAAAGTTGATCTCCCCATTGTTCACCGTTTCAATGTAGAGGGTGTAGCTGTCGTACTGGCTGGGGGTGTATTCGCCGGTGATTACCGTCCAGGGGCCCTTTTTCACGGTGGCCCGGGCCAGGTTTTCGTAGGATTCCACGCCATCTTTGGTATGCGCCACGGACACCATAAATTCGGCGCTTTCCACCGCCGTCTGCTTCACTTCCACAGAGAACAGGTATTTTTCACCCGCCTGCAGGGGGAAATCCCGGCCGGGGGAATTCCAGGCAGCCGTACGGCCCTTCATTTCCACCGCATAGCCCAGTCTTTTGATTTCCATCTGGCCATCGGCACTTCTGGGATACCAACCGTCCAGCCCCATGGAAAAATCAGAATAATAGCCGGTAAAAGGCATGCTTTCCGCCGCAGCCAGGCTGGGCAGCAGCATCGCCATCATCATCAGAACAGCCACAAACCGTTTCATCTTTGCAACGACCTTCCTTCGCATACATATTTTCCAGTATATATTATATCCTTTTTTTACGGCCGTGTCATGTATAAATTTTGCTGCTTTATGGACAAATATTGCGGTTTTGGAAACACGCCTTCCACGGCCGCCTTGACAGACGCACCATATAAATGCGATAATGCCCGTAGAACGGAGGTGTTCCGATGCACCGAGAACGATGGTTATTCCCGGCTGTTTTTCTCCTTCTTGCCCTCCTGGTTTATTCATACGCATGGAAAACAGATACACCGGATGCCACTTCCTGGGGCTCGTTTACCGATCAGCCGGTCATCACCTCCGATGGTATGTACCGCGCCGAACACAAGGCCGTAAAGGAAGTAGGTATGGCTACTTCCATGATTCGGGTGGATATTTATCTTCATCATAATAACGAACCTGTTGCTACTTTTTATCCGGCCCGGACCAGCGATTTTTGTGGCGTGTGCTGGCAGGAAGGCACCTATAACCTGTGGATACAATCCGGCGATACCGGCATTTTTTGCTATGAAAAAACAGATGACGGCTGGCAGGTCAACGAAAATGCCATACGCCCCGATACGATCGTTTCCAAGTGGGACAAATGAAAAGTAACCGGCCATGTAGCCGGTTGCTTTTTTTATGGAAAATTCAGATACCGGCTCATCACATAGCCCGTCTGATCTTTGTATTTCACCATGGTCCATCCTTCTCCCCGAAGCAGCACATCCACCTTCGTTCCTTTGGAAAGCGTCCGCAGGGTATCCGCTTCCTTACTGGGCATTTCCCGCATGCGAACACTGGTATTGGTGCGCACGGTGACGCCGGTGCCCTCCAGCGGCTCCAGCACGCCTTCATCGTTCCAGACGGTAATCACCCGTCCCTCTTCCGTCAGACAAATGAAACGGTCGCAGTTGTCCCAGTCAATGTCATAACCGTCCTCCACGCCAATCACCGTTACTTCCGTGCCGGCAGGCAGCGGATCGCCCGTCCATGTGCTGCGGTATTGTCTGCCGCCGTTTCCGGCATACATCGTTTTTGTCAGCCGCACCTTCGTGCAGCCATCCTTCACCGGTGCATCGTCGAACACCAGATATTCCATCATGGCGCTGCCGGCGATCATTTCGCTTTTCTCTGTTCCGGTCACATATACCACGGCCCATTCCTCCGTATGACAGGGCACCTGCACCTTCGCGCCGGAGCACAGTTTTGCCTCCACGATGCTGTCCTTGTCGGCCTCCCACCGCACGTTCAGCCTATCCAGTATTTCCGTTGATTTCACCGTGGCATAGCGGATGGTGTGGTCGCCGTCAGGATCCAGAAAACGGGTTTCGATAAAGCCTCCTCCGGCCAGCTGAGCCCAGCCATCCAGCCTGCGCAGCACCGTCACCTCCTGCCCGTCTTTCACCACCCAGGCATCTTCGTCAGAATAGCCGGTGGCAGAGCCGCCGATGGCCAGCTTGTCGCCGCCCGTGTACACCCGGCACTTTTCCAGGCCTTCCAAACCATAATTGCTGTCGTACAACTGTGCTCGTGTCAACGGGGCATAATGTCCGACTGCTTCCTTGGGAATAAAGCCATCCCCGTGCCATCCCTCCACAAAATAATCGTCCCCAAACTCACCGCATACTCTCAATAAGGTTCCCTTCGCATGGGTGGCAGACAGGTGCTTGTGGGAAGGGGATGTATAGACAGGAGCCTCTTGCTGCGTTACTTCCGCCACAAACATCTGACAGGGATAAGCATTTTGCGCCTCCATTGTCATCTGCCAGTGTTCTTCCGGCCAGCCGTCCTGTGCTTTTTCCTGATCCACCCACACCGTTATATCCCGGGTGAGCCAGCAGGAATACAGGCCGTTTTCGTCCTCCAGCGACAGGCTGGTCACATAGCCGTTGTACAATATGCCCGCCTGTTTTTTGCCTGTGCTGCCGGTATACACCACGGCCCCTTTTCCGTCCGTCATCACCCTCAGTTCATTGTATCCCGCCTGTACCGGCGCGGCCAAAAAAACAAGCAGCAAAATCGTCATCGCAGCCAGCATCATTTTCCGCATGCGTATCGCTTCCTTCCCGGTGTATTCATCTATATAACGAAGATGAAATGCCTTTTGTTACAGGGTTCATGTAATCATTTCCAGAAAATTTGTGGCACAGGTTTTGGGAAATGTGTCCCTTTACCCCCTTGTGAAAAAAACAGGAAAAGGATATAATAGAAGATGGTATTTTGTGATACCAATGTAAAAAAATAAGGAGCGAATTTCTTATGGCCATGAATTTGAAAATGACCGGTGTGAAGGGCTTCATCGAACAGCGTGAACTGGATAACCTCTCCCCCATTCTGGATACCGTAAACGATCAGCTGGTTTCCCTCAAGGGCGCCGGCAATGACTTCCTGGGCTGGCTGGACCTGCCCGTCAACTACGACAAGGAAGAATTTGTCCGCATTCAGAAGGCTGCCGAAAAAATCCAGAAGGACAGCGACGTACTGGTGGTTATCGGTATCGGCGGTTCCTATCTGGGCGCCCGTGCCGCCATCGAGTTCTGCAAGGGCCAGATGTATAACGGCATCCGTGAAGAAGGCATCCCTGAAATCTATTTCGCCGGCAACAACATTTCTTCCTCCTATCTCAATGATATCGTGAAGATCATCGGCGACCGGGATTTCTCCGTCAACATTATCTCCAAGTCCGGCACCACCACCGAACCCGCCATCGCCTTCCGTCTTTTCAAGAAGATGCTGGAAGAAAAGTATGGCAAGGAAGGCGCCAAGGGCCGCATCTATGCCACCACCGACAAGGCCCGGGGTGCACTGAAGAACCTGTGCAATGCCGAAGGCTATGAAACCTTTGTGGTTCCGGATGATGTGGGGGGCCGCTTCTCCGTGCTGACGGCTGTGGGTCTGCTTCCCATCGCTGCTGCCGGCATCAATATCGAAGAAATGATGAAGGGCGCTCAGGAAGCCCGCATTGCCTGCCAGGCCGATTCCATGGAACTCAACCCCGCCTATCAGTATGCCGCCCTGCGCAATATTCTCTACCGCAAGGGCAAGAACACCGAAATTCTGGTAAACTACGAACCTGCTCTCACCATGATGGGCGAATGGTTCAAGCAGCTCTACGCCGAAAGCGAAGGCAAGGACCAGAAGGGCATCTTCCCCACCGCCGCCAACTTCTCCACCGACCTGCACTCCATCGGCCAGTTCATCCAGGACGGCACCCGCAACCTCTTTGAAACCGTGATCTGGGTGAACCAGCCCCGCTCCGAAGTGTTCATCGAAGAAGCCGATGAAGACATCGACGGCCTGAACTACCTGGCCGGCAAGTCCGTTCAGTTTGTCAACTCCAAGGCCTACCAGGGCACCCTGATGGCCCATATGGACGGCGGCACTCCCAACATCATCCTGGAAATTGACGCTGCCGACGCTTATCACTTCGGTTACCTGGTGTACTTCTTTGAAAAGGCCTGCGGCCTGTCCGGCTATATGCTGGGTGTGAATCCCTTCGACCAGCCCGGCGTGGAAGCCTACAAGAAGAACATGTTTGCTCTGCTTGGCAAGCCCGGCTTCGAAGCCCGCAAGGCCGAACTGGAAGCCCGCCTGTAATTTCATTTTTTCCAGCCGTCTTCTTGGGAAGGCGGATTTTTCTTGCTTTTCAATCTTGTTCGTGTTATACTGCTTCTCCATGCTTTTTACGTTCAATCATTCCGGACAAGGAGGAGATGCCCATGGAAACAGAAAGGCTCCTGTTACGCCTCTACACCCCGGAGGATTTTTCGGCCCTTCACGCCATCTTTTCCAACCCGGATACCATGCGCTATTATCCAGCTCCTTTCTCCGAGGAGAAAACCCGGCAATGGATTAATCGGAACATCCGCCGCTACCGGGAGGACGGCTTTGGCCTGTGGGCGGTGGTGCTGAAAGAAACGGGCGAATTGATCGGCGATTGCGGCATCACGCTGCAGCCCATTCACGGCCAGATGCTGCCGGAAATCGGCTATCATCTGCATCCGGCTTTTCAGGGAAAAGGCTATGCCACGGAGGCCGCCCGGTTTTGCGTACAATTGGCCTTTGATACATTTCATTTCCCTGCCGTTTACTGCTACATGAAGCACGACAACTGGTCCTCCATGGGCGTTGCCGGGCGGCTGGGCATGGTATTGACGGAAATATACCCTGACCCCGTGAACGAATACACCCGGGTGTTCCGGCTGAAAAAGGAAAGCCATGCCAACGGCCATTCCCTTGCTGAAACAGCCAGGCGCCTGGCCCTTTCGCCCCTTCACGGCTTCCTGGACGGCCAGGAAAGCAATCTCCTTCCCTTGGTGCAGCATTTCAGACGCTGGGATATTCACCAGGCAGACAGGCTCTGGTGCGCCGCATTTGTTTACCATGCCTGTGTGGAAGCCGGGTTCCAGCTTCCCTTCTCCCCGGATGAATGCACCCTGTGCAGCCTGGCCGGTGTGCCCGCCTGGGAAGAACTGGCCCAAAAGGACAGCCGCATCGGTTGTTTCCTGCCCTTCCCCGGTTTCGCACCAGCCCCCGGCGATATTGTGCTCTACGATCATGTTTTCTGCAATCAGCCCCACGATCATATCGGCATCGTGATCGAAAACCACCTGGACCACATCATCGCCGCCGAGGGGAATGTGGGAAACACAAACATGTCCGGCCTTGTCCGCAGGGAAAAGGATGCCCACATCCGCTGCTTCATCCGCCTGCCGGACAATTACCGCTGGCGGTAACAAAAAAAGACGTGTCTGCAGCAAGGATGAGGGAAAGGAAGGTTTTATCCTTCCAGTAATATCATGGCTGCTTCTCGTTTGTGGTGAATAATGGCGGTTGTGACGAAAGGAAAAAACTTCGTCATAACCGCTCTTTTCATTGCGAAAGAAACTGCTGGCATGAAACATGAGCACGAAGCCAACCTGAGTTTGACAGACAATGGGGTAAGGTGTATAATTATTTCATCATATGAAGGAGGTGAGCGGTATGGTTGTTGTATTTGTCCGGAAAGGAGCGATCTGCCGTTCACGGGAGGCTGCATAAGGCAGCACAGTCTTCTGTGAAGGGAGAAATTCAGTATGCTCTATTACCGGAGCATACTTTTTTGTTGCCAAAAAAGGAGATAGCATATGGATAAGCTTATCAGAAAGTACGACGGTCAAACCTTTCAGACGGCATTCCGCGCATATATTATGGAGATGGGCATTCAGGTGAGCAACTGGGAGGGCTTGTTTACCCAGATGACGGATGAAGGTGTGGCCACCATCCTGCGGGAGGACGAAAATGAGCAGGTAGTGGGTTTCATCATGGTCAGCAGGATCGAAATGACCAGCTGGTTCTTTGAGGATCGGTATGGGTTCATCCAAGAGTTCTGGGTAGCACCGGAGCAACGTAATTGCGGCATTGGTTCTGAGTTGCTGGCACAGGCGGAGGCGTTCTTCGCACGGCAGGGCATCCACAAGATGATCCTGACCAGTGATACTGCAGAGGGCTTCTATCGGAAGCATGGCTACCGCAGGGATGAGGGCATTGTGGCGAAGAACAGGGCTCCGGTGCTTGTAAAAGGTTAAAAAGAAGGAGCGGCTAATGGGAACTCCTGCCGAAGGCGAGTGAGAGTGCTACCCTTCGCTAACAAACAAACTCCAATTTGTCGAACAGCCGCTTCCACTTACTCACCATTGGTGAGGGGGCGCAATTATACGCAC
>JAFSBN010000078.1 GCA_017437265.1 Clostridia bacterium | reverse complement strand
GTGCGGGGTACAGGGGCCGCACAGGCCCCTGCCTCGGTCTGTTATTGATCTTCCGTCCGTTCGCTGATGATATAGCGGGGGCGGGCTTTCACTTCCATATAGGTTTTGCCCATGTAGCTGCCAACCAGACCGATGCAGATGATCTGCACGCCGGCAAAGAAGGAAACCAGCAGGGCGATCCACCAAAGGCCGCCGACGCCGGTGCCAAAGAGCAGGCAAAGCAGGGTGATAAACGCTGCCAGCAGGGAAAGGAACACCGTGACAATGCCAAGGCCGGTGATCATTTTCAGGGGCTTTGTGGACAGGCTGGTGATGCCTTCAAAGGCAAGGGCCAGCATTTTTTTCAGCGGATAATGGCTTTCCCCGGCCAGTCGCTCCGCTCTTGCGTAATAGACGCTGGTGCTTTTGAAGCCAACCAATGGCACCATGCCCCGCAGGTACAGGTTTACTTCCTTAAAGCTGGCAAATTCCTGAAGCACACGGGAAGAGATGAGCCGGTAATCGGCATGGTTGAACACCACGTCTGCGCCCATCCATTTGAGCACCTTGTAAAACCCTTCCGCTGTGAAGCGCTTGAAGAAGGTATCCGTCTTTCGTTCCTTGCGCACGCCGTACACCACTTCGCAGCCGTCCAGATAGGCACGCACCATATCATCCATGGCGTTGATATCGTCCTGGCCGTCGCAGTCGATGGAGATGGTGATGTCGCATTTGTCTTTGGCTTCCATCAGCCCTGCCAGCACGGCGTTCTGATGGCCCCGGTTCCGGCTCTGGCGGATGCCGGTGAAATGCTTGTCTTCTTTGGCCAGACCGGAAATAATCTTCCAGGTATCGTCTTTGCTTCCGTCGTCGATGAACATCACCCGGCTTTCGTCGGAAATGAGTCCTTCCTGATTTAGTTGCAGAATTTTTTTCAGAAACATGGGCGCCGTGATGGGCAGCACCTTTTCTTCATTATAACAGGGGATGATGATGTACAGGGTTTTCATCATGCGGCCTCCTTGTTTATGTTTTTATTACCATTATATTGTAGCACAGATGCAGAAAAATAGCTATAAACCAATTGTAAAAATGACATTTTGAAGGCAAAATGAATTAATTCAAAAAATATACTTTCTTTTTTTGCGATTTTCATGTATAATGTACTCAAGAAAAACTAAACAAGGGAGGGCTATTCCCATGATACAGGTAATTCACGGTAAAAAAGGCTCCGGTAAAACGAAGAAAATTTTGGATATGGCCAACGCAGCCATTAAAGAACATAAGGGCGATGTGATCTTCATCGACGACGATAACCGCTACATGTATGACCTGCGCCACGAAGTGCGCTTTGTCAATGCCGGCGAATATGGCTCCGACAGCCCCGAAATGTTCTTTGGCTTCCTGTGCGGTATGCTGGCCCAGAATTTCGACATCAGCGTCATTTTCATTGATGCGTTCCTGAAGCTGATCAAAACCGACATCGAAAACGCAGAGAACTTCTTCGCCCGGCTGGAAAAGCTGAGCGTTAAGCATAACGTTCAGTTCGTGCTCAGCGTCAATGTGGACGACGCCGTTGCCCCTGAATTTTTGAAAAAATTTTTTATCTAATGTGTTTCAAATGAAGTATCCTGGTTTATATACATACTGTCAGGCAGGAAGGCCTGCAGAAAATGAAAAATAAACAGGGAAAATGGAGGAAATAAAAAATGAAGTGGGTTTGCAAAGTTTGCGGTTATGTACATGAAGGTCCCGAAGCTCCCGAAAAGTGCCCCATCTGCAAGGCTCCTGCCAGCAAGTTCGAAAAGCAGGAAGGCGAAAAGGTATGGGCTGCTGAACACGTAGTGGGCATTGCCCAGGGCGTGGATGAACGCATCATCCAGGGCCTGCGTGAAAACTTCCAGGGCGAATGCACCGAAGTGGGTATGTACCTGGCCATGGCCCGTGTGGCCCATCGGGAAGGCTATCCCGAAATCGGCCTGTACTGGGAAAAGGCCGCCTATGAAGAAGCCGGCCACGCTGCCATGTTCGCCGAACTTCTGGGCGAAGTGGTCACCGCTTCCACCAAGAAGAACCTGGAAATGCGCGTGGATGCCGAAAATGGCGCTACCGCCGGCAAGTTCGAGCTGGCCAAACTGGCCAAGGAACTGAACCTGGACGCCATCCATGACACCGTGCATGAAATGGCCCGCGACGAGGCGCGACACGGCAAGGCTTTCGAAGGCCTCCTGAAGCGCTACTTCGGCAAGTAAGAAATCCAGTAAAATCAAGGGTTTCAAGGGAATCACTCTGAAAAGGGTGGTTCCCTTTTTTGTGTGAAAGAGCCACTTCTATGACAATTTCCTGCCGTTTCAACCAGCTGCGGCGTCCTTAATCAGGCACTTATGACACGATTTTTGTCATTGCGTCCTACGGCCTATATTATAGGTGTAGAGATTTTTATGGTCAATCAGTTTTCATTGACAAAATTCCAAGAGCAATCTGTTGTCAGGGTGACGGTGACGAAGAAACTACAGCTCACTTCGCAGCAAGTGGGAGCACATCATGGACACCAAATGACAAAACATAAAGAATCATGTAAAATAGAAAGTCGAAAACTGATGCGGTTATTTCTCCATTCTGCGGAGTCTAAGTAAATGTAAGGAGGTGAGCAGTTGCAGGCAACAACCAGAACCAGTTCTTTGTTGATCTGGTCAATGAATACCAAGGAATGCTGTTGCACATGTGTTACGTTTATCTACGCGATTCAAAATCCACACAGCTCATAGTAAGCAGACAGACCAAGTCTGAAGATGTAACTCCAGCTTTTTCATTTTACAGCCTTTTCATTCCTTGTTTGAGTCTCAACGACAGAAACTATGCATTATTTCTTCAAAATTTCATTTGATAAATACGCTATTTATCGTTGATTTTCAAGGAGTTTTTGCATGGAAACCGGTTTCCATTTTGACTGATTGACAACATTCCAAGAAACGGTATACTAAAATTACAAAAACCGTTCAAGGAGGTTATACCATGAAGAAATTCATCGCTTTGTTGCTCGCCCTGCTGATGCTGCCCATCCTGCCAGTAATGGCGGAGAGCGCCGAAATGATCGTTGTGTATGCACAGGTTCCCGATACTTGGGCTTATCCCTGCGCATGGTCCTGGAACGCTGCCGGTGAGAACGCTTTCGCTGCGTGGCCTGGCGACATGATGGAGCCTGACGCCAAGAATCCTGGCTGGTACTACATTTACGTTCCTGCTGGCATGGAAAGCGTTATCATTAACGCCAATGACGGCACCATCCAGACCGCTGAAGTGAAGATCGATAAGCAGAATGCTTGGATCACCGTGGCAGAAGACGGCACTGCTGAAGCTTCTTTTGAACAGAAGACTGAAGGCGAGATTCCTGCTTATGCTGCGCGCTACACTGTGTGGGCTAAGGTTGATGCCTCTTGGGAAGCTCCCTGCATCTGGGCGTGGGCTGATCCTGCTGGCACCAATGCTTTCGCCGCTTGGCCTGGCAAGGCTATGAAGGCCAACGAAAACGGCTGGTACTGTGCTATGGTTCCCGAATGGTGCAACAGTGTGATCATCAACGCCAATGGCGGCACTGTGCAGACTGCTGATCTCAAGGATCTTGATCCCGCTGATCTGTGGATCACTGTGGGCGCTGATGCTGCCGTGGAAGTTACCTACGAAGATCCCAATGCTCCCGTGGCTGAAGACATTACCGTGTATGCTAAAGTTCCTGCGGATTGGGAAGCCCCGTGCCTGTGGGCCTGGAGCCATCCCGATGGCACCAATGCTTTCACCTCTTGGCCCGGCGAAGCTCTGACTGCCGGTGAAGATGGCTGGTATGCCATTACCGCGCCCGGCTGGATCAACAGCGTGATCATCAACGCCAATGGCGGTACCGTGCAGACGACTGACCTTCGCGTGGATGCTGGTGTAGATCTGTATGTGACTGTCGTCAGCGCTGAAGAAGCGGTCGTTGCTTACGAAAAGCCTGCGGAATAAGCTAATCGTGATCGGGCAGGATGGAGTTGATTCCGTCCTGCCCTTTTCAGGTTAAGGAGGGTTTTATCATGCGTAAAGTTATCGCTCTGCTTTTGTTGATTTGTTTGATTTTTACCATGACCGGCTGTTCTCAGAAGGAAAATACCGCTTCTGGGCCAGTAACGATTACCGTTTGGCATGACAAAGAGGATGCTGTGATCGCCGTTCTGGAAGAGGCTGTAAAACCCCTTCAGCCGGACATCAATGTGGTGTTTGAAAAGAAAAGCGGCATGACTGAATCTCTGAAGCTGGTAGGCAACGATAAGAACGCTGCACCGGATATGTATTTCTTCGCCCATGACAAGATTGGCGTGTATGCTGAAATGGGCGTCATTGCCCCGATAACAGATTTTGTGGATGTATCGGAGCAGGCGGGCTATGTACCGATCACGGTGCGCGGTGCTACCTACAAGGGCAATGTCTACCAGATGCCC
>JAFSBN010000077.1 GCA_017437265.1 Clostridia bacterium | reverse complement strand
GCCAACAGCAATGCCGGAAGTGCCGTTTACCAAGAGGTTTGGGAAGCGGCTGGGCAGGACTTTGGGCTGCATGAGGGTTTCGTCAAAGTTCGGCATGAAATCCACCGTATCTTTTTCGATATCCTGCAGCATATAGGTGGCAATCTTGCTCATGCGGGCTTCGGTGTAACGCATGGCAGCGGCGCCGTCGCCGTCGATGGAGCCGAAATTGCCCTGGCCTTCCACCAGCATATAGCGCATATTAAAATCCTGGGCCAGGCGCACCATGGCATCGTACACGGACGCATCGCCGTGGGGGTGGAACTTACCCAGCACGTCGCCCACGATACGGGCGGCTTTACGGAAGGGCTTATCCGGGGTCATGCCCAGTTCGTTCATATCATAGAGGATGCGGCGGTGTACGGGCTTGAGGCCGTCCCGCACGTCCGGCAGGGCACGGTCCACAATGACGCTCATGGCGTAGCTGATGAAGGACTGGCGCATCTCCTTTTCCAGATCCATGGGGATCAGACGATCTTTGATTTCACTCATGGTATTTTATCCTTTCAAGGGCGTTTGAAGCAAAAGGTTATTGGGGAAGAGCTTGCTGGATCGACTCCAGAATGAGTTGATTCATTTGTTCATAGCTGGTCTTTGGAAGCAAGTGGGTCTGGCCGGAAACCGTGCCAAGATCAGAAACGGAAAACTCTGCCCAGATCACATAATCCCCTTCGTATTCCAGAAATACATGGGCATCGGAGGTGATAAAACCCGGGCATAGCCATGCATCGGAAAAAATGAAGATGGAATTGGCGACCACCATGTCCGTCCCTTCCCTTGAAACCAGCAGTGTGGGCAAGGATGCCTTCGCCCGGCGGAGAACGTAATCCTTCAGCTCCGGGGAAAACTTGAATTCTTCCACCACGCCTTCCATCAGGATGGCATATGCAGTCATGGCGGGAAGCGGTTCGGTGTGAACTTTTACAGAGACGGGAGCGGAAAAATCTGTTTTGCGCAGATCAGCCTGAATGTTCAGCGTATTGCCCATCATGAGGGAAATATAGGCATCGCTGTGGATGGCTTCGTTGGTTACTTTCGCCAATTCCAGGCTTTTTTCTTCCAGCCAGGATTCCGCTTCTGTTTTGCTATCTTCGGCAAAGGCACAGGGCAGCAGCATACACAGGCAAAGGAGCGTTGCAAGGAACTTCTTCATGGCAAATCCCCCTTAGAAGTCCAGTACGGCCAGCTCGCTGTTCTGTTCAATGAATTCCCGGCGGGGCTCTACCTTATCGCCCATCAGCAGGCTGATGATTTCATCGGCAGCCATGGCATCTTCCATGGTCACTTTCATCATGGTGCGGGTTTCGGGGTTCATGGTAGTGTGCCACAATTGTTCGCTGCTCATTTCGCCAAGACCTTTGTAGCGCTGAATTTCTGCCTTGGTTTCTCTTCCCAGCTGGTCCAACAGCTTTTGCAGCTCCTTATCGTCGTAAACGTAGTATTCCTGCTTGCCTTTGGTCACCTTATACAGGGGCGGCATGGCGATATAGACATAGCCCTTTTCAATGAGGGGGCGCATATAGCGGTAGAAGAAGGTGAGCATCAGGATGCGGATGTGGGCGCCGTCCACGTCGGCGTCCGTCATGCACACGATACGGTGGTAGCGCAGCTTATCGATGTTGAAATCATCGCCTACGCCGCAGCCGAAAGCGGTGATCATGTTTTTGATCTGCTCGCTGATGAGGATTTTATCCAGCCGTGCCTTTTCCACGTTCAGGATCTTGCCGCGCAGGGGCAGGATGGCCTGATACATACGATCGCGCCCCGTTTTGGCGCTGCCGCCGGCGGAGTCGCCTTCCACGATGAAGATTTCGCACTTGGCCGGGTCACGCTCGGTGCAGTCGGCCAGCTTGCCGGGGAGGGAACCGCTTTCCAGCACGGTTTTGCGGCGGGTCAGGTCCCTGGCCTTGCGGGCAGCTTCACGGGCACGGGCGGCGCCCAGGCAGCGTTCCAGGATGCCTTTGGCCACGGAGGGGTTTTCTTCCAGGAAGGTTTCCAGCCCTTCGTACACCAGGTTATCCACGATGGGGCGCACTTCGCTGTTGCCCAGCTTGGACTTGGTCTGTCCTTCGAACTGAGGTTCCGGCATCTTGACGGAGATAACGGCGGCCAGGGATTCACGGGTGTCTTCGCCCTTGAGGTTGGAATCGTTATCCTTGAGGATCTTATACTTGCGGCCGTAATTGTTGATGGCACGGGTGAGGGCGCTCTGGAAGCCCATCAGGTGGGTGCCGCCTTCGGGGGTATGGATGTTGTTGGCGAAAGAATAAATGTTTTCGCTGTAGCTGTCGTTATACTGCATGGCCACTTCCACCGTGACGCCGTTTTTCACGCCTTCCACGTAGATAGGCTCTGCAAACAGGGTTTCCTTATTCTTGTTCAGGTATTTCACGAATTCCCGGATGCCGCCTTCATAGTGGAACACCCGCTCGTTTACTTCTTCGCCCCGTTCGTCCCGCAGCACCAGCTTGATGCCCTTGTTCAGGAACGCCATTTCACGGATGCGCACCTTCAAAACGTCGAAGGAGAAGGAAATGCCTTCATCGAACACGCCGCCGGGGTTTTCTTCGCTGCGGATGTCCGGCCAGAAGCGGATGATGGTACCGGTATCTTCCGCTTCACCGATGACACGCAGGTCGTAGGCAATTTTGCCCAGGTTGTATTCCTGTTCGTAAATCTTGCCGCTCTGATGCACTTCCACACGCAGATGCTGGCTCAATGCGTTCACAACGGAGGCACCTACGCCGTGCAGGCCGCCGGATACCTTGTACCCTTCGCCGCCGAACTTGCCGCCGGCGTGCAGCACCGTCAGGCACACTTCCACAGCGGGACGGCCCATCTTGGGATGGATGCCCACAGGGAAACCACGGCCGTTGTCGTGTACGGACACACTGCCGTCCTTGTGCAGGCAGATGTGCACTTCCGTGCAGTAGCCGGCCAGCGCTTCGTCGATGGCGTTGTCCACAATTTCGTATACGCAGTGATGCAAGCCCCGGGCATCGGTGGAGCCGATGTACATGCCGGGACGCTTGCGCACGGCCTCCAGCCCTTCCAGCACCTGGATCTGATTTTCGTCGTACTGGACGCCCTGCACAGGGGTATTTTCCTGCATTTTTTCCATATCAGCAGCCATAATTTCCTCCATTTTTCACTGGCTAAAATAGCAAAAAGATAACCAACTAATTATAGCACAAAATCGCCGTTTTGGGAAGGGTTTCTTCTTATAATATGCCTACTTTTTTGCTTATTTTTTGCGTGGATTTCCCCTCTTTTTGTGCCAGAAACAGCAAGCGGAAAAAAACGCCAAATTCTGGCAAATATAGGGACTGTCGGACGTGCTTTGGCGGGACGGAGCAGGGGGCTTCTTGCCCCCTGTACGCCCCACGGCACCAGGGGTATCACCCCTGGACCCATTTTGCGATGCAGAAGTCTGCTTTTCCAGACGTCTTTCCGCATGTAAGTTCTGGGGAACGGAAAGAAAGCCCACGGGCGCAATGAAAATACGGAAAAAGCCGGGAGAGCAATCTCCTCCGGCCTTTTTTCGTATTTTCCCCGGATGCTTTGCATCCGGTTGGCGGCGTTCCGCCGCCGGCCCGTGGGCGGGCGCCAGTGGCGCATCCGATTCGCAAAGTTACAATCTTCTTTTTCAAAGAGTTTTTGCGTGTTTCGTGAAGGGGAGACGACAATCCCTCAGGCCCTACGGGCCAGCTCCCTTTACACAAGGGCGCCTTTTTTTACACCCATCAGCGGGATTTTCTTCTCCCAGCGGGATATTGTGCCAGCAGGAAAATGTTTGTTGAATAGGACAAGAAACATCCGCCTCTGGGTCCAGGGGCGATGCCCCTGGTGGGGTGCAGGGGTGAAACCCCTCAGGTCATCCTGTACCGCAAATAAAAAAGCTGCATGAGTGCATCATGCAGCAGGAAGTTGGTTACAGCACCTTCAGAACCCGTTCCACGGCTTCCTTGGTGTTTTCCAGGGTATTGAAGGCGGTTAGGCGGAAATAGCCTTCGCCGGAGGGGCCGAAGCCTTCGCCGGGGGTACCCACCACCTGGGCTTCCTTCAGCAGCATATCGAAGAAATCCCAGCTCTTCATATCGCCGGGGGTTTTCATCCACACATAGGGAGAATGGACGCCGCCGAAGGCATCGATGCCGGCCTTGATGAGGCCGTCCCGGATGATCATGGCATTTACGCGGTAGTAAGCCAGGCATTCTTCGATCTGAGCCTGTCCTTCGGGGGTGTAAATGGCCTCAGCGGCCTTCTGTACGGGGTAGGAAACACCGTTGAACTTGGAGGACATGCGGCGGCCCCACATTTTGTTCAGGCTGAGCCCGTCAAAGCACAGGGCCTTGGGGATGACGGTGTAGCCGCAACGGGTGCCGGTGAAGCCGGCGGTTTTGGAATAGGAGCAGCATTCGATGGCGCATTTCTCAGCACCGGGGATCTGGTAAATGCTGAAGGGGATTTCGTCATCGGTGATGAAGGCCTTGTAGGCGGCATCGTAGATGATGAGGGCTTCGTTTTCCAGGGCCCAGTCCACAAAGGTTTTCAGCTGCTCTTTGGTGAGCACGGTGCCGGTGGGGTTGTTGGGATAGCACAGATACACAACGTCCACTCTTTTTTCGGGCAGGGGCGGCACAAAATTGTTTTCCTTGTTGCAGGGCAGGTAAGTGAGCTTCGACCAGCGGCCGTTTTCATACACGCCCAGACGCCCTGCCATGGCATTGGCATCGATGTAGACGGGGTACACAGGGTCCGTCACGGCGATGGTGGCATCGGCGGCGAACAGCTCCTGCAGGGCGCCGCAGTCGGTCTTGGCGCCGTCGGAGAGGAAGATTTCGTCTTCTTCGATCATCACGCCTTTTTGCTGATAATCGTTCTTTGCAATGGCGGAAAGCAGGAATTGATAGCCAAAGTCCGGGCCGTAGCCATGGAAGCCTTCCCTGGTGCCCATGGCCCGGGCAGCATCGGCAAAAGCATCGGTTACGGCAGGAACCAGCGGCCGGGTGACATCACCGATGCCCAGACGCAGAATATTTTTATCGGGATTGGCAGCGGCAAAAGTGTTGACACGCTTGGCAACCTCAGCAAACAGATAGCCGGCGGGCAGGGTGGCGATGGATTTGTTAAGCTTCATGGAGCCTCCTGTATTTGTCAGTCACCCAGCCATTCACCGTCATAGACGAAGGTGGCAGGGCCGGTTTGGTAAACGTGATTATCTTCGGCGTTCCACTGCAGCTGCAGGTTGCCGCCGGTGAGCTTCATCTGTACGGAGCGGTCGCTCTGGCCGGTGAGCACGGCTGCTACCAGCGCAGCGCAGGCGCCGGTGCCGCAGGCCAGGGTTTCGCCGGTGCCCCGCTCCCACACACGCATCTGCAGAATGCCCCGGTCAATCACCCGGACAAATTCCACATTGGTGCGGCGGGGGAAGAGGGGATGATGCTCGATCATGGGGCCGATGGTGGGCAGATCCACCACTTCGGGATCCCGCACAAACACCACGGCATGAGGGTTGCCCATGTTGACGCAGGTGATGTACAGCGTCTGGCCCATGATCTGCAGCCGGTGGCGCAGCACAGCCTCGCCGGGCAGATCCACCGGGATATTCCGGGGGTTCAGTTCGGGGGTGCCCATGTCCACCTTTACCCGGCTCACTTTTCCCTCTTCCACATCCAGCCACAGCCGCTTCAGGCCGCCTTTGGTTTCCAATGTCAGCTCTGTTTTTTCGGTCAGGCCGCGTTCGTACACATATTTTCCGATGCACCGGGTGGCATTGCCGCACATTTCCGCTTCGCTGCCGTCAGCGTTGAAAATGCGCATGCCGAAATCGGCGATGTCGGAAGGCTCAATCAGCACCAGGCCGTCTGCCTGAGCGCCAAAGTGGGGGCGGCTCATGATGAGCGCCATGCTTTCGGGGTCATGCACCACTTCTTCAAAGCAATTGACAAAAAGATAATCGTTGCCGATGCCGTGCATTTTGGTAAAACGCATGGTTTTTCCTCCTTGGATGATGATAATATCAGCGTATGCGGGGGCGGAAGGAACTGTGACAAAGGGGGCTTACATTCTTTCGGGGGCCTCCACGCCGATGAGGGAAAGGCCGGTTTTGATGACCTGTTTGCAGGCCTGGGTCAGGTGAAGCCTGGCAGCGGTGGCGGCAGCGTCATCATCCAGGATGCGGTGTTCATAATAGTATTTGTTGTAGGCCTTGGCAATTTCCGTGGTGGCACGGG
>JAFSBN010000076.1 GCA_017437265.1 Clostridia bacterium | reverse complement strand
CCAGCAGCGGGAGGCAGGGTTGTGAGGATTGCACAGCAGAATCAGCTTTGCCCCATCCTTGAGCGCCTGTTCCATACCGTTAAGGTTCATATCGTACCCGCCGTCTTCCCTTTCCAGCAGGGGTACGCTTACCAGTTCACGCTCGTTGCTCTTTACAGACATGGCAAAAGGCCCATAGCAGGGAGAAAAAATGGCCACCTTATCGCCCTTTTCCGTATAGGCCTGTACGCAGGTTTTCAACCCCGTCACCACGCAGGGCAGCCGCACCATATCCGCTTCTTCTATATTCAGCTGATGCCGCCGCTTCATAAAGCCGATAAACGCATCGGCATACATTTTTTCATCGGTATTATAACCAAAGCAAGGATGCTGCACCCTCTCCATCATGGCCTTGTGGATCCCTTCGGCGCAGGCAAAGTCCATATCCGCCACCCACAAAGGCAGCGTATCTTCATGCACAAATTCCGCATCCCACTTTTCGCATCCTGTGTGGCGACGATTCAATCCCCGATCAAAAAACGCCCGGTCATACTTCATCTTTTTTGCCTCCCATACAGCGGATCACCCAGAAACCGCCGCTTTTTTCCACTGTTTCCACCTGTTCAAAAATGGTTTTCAGATATTTGATGGCCGATTCCGCCCCCTGCTGTTTGCGGATGACAATGTACATTTCTCCGTCTTCCGAAAGCGCCCCAGCGCTTTGCAGAAAAAGCCCGTAGATCACCTGTTTGCCTGCCCGGATGGGGGGATTGGTGATGATATAGCGGAAGGTGCCTTCCACATTTTCCAGGCCGTTGCTCCATACCGCTTCCGCCTGCACGCCGTTCTTTTTGGCATTCTCCTTTGCCAATTCCAGCGCACGCTCGTTCACATCGCACATCACCACCCAGGTATCCGGATAGCGCTTGCCCACGCTCACGCCAACGCAGCCCCAGCCGCAGCCCAGGTCCAGCACCCGGCCTGCCATTTCCTCCGGCAATGCTTTGAGCAGCACTTCCGTTCCAAAGTCCACTTCACCTCTGGAAAACACGCCTGCATCCGTCATAAAGCTCAGCGTTTTGCCCCGGTATTCAAAGGTGCAGGGGGCATAACGGTGGGCGCTTTCCGGGCTTGTAGTATAGTAATGATCACTCATGTGCTTTTCCCGCCGCTTCGTACAGGGCGGCTGTCTCCTTTTCTGTCAGTTCTCTGTAATCTCCCGGCTGCATATCCTTATCCAGCACAAGGGAGCCGAAAGAGAAGCGGTGCAATGCCAGCACCTTTCTCCCCCTGGCTCCGAACATTCTTTTCACCTGATGGTATTTCCCTTCCTGCACCGTCACCCGGTACAGGGTATTTTCTATTTTTTCCAGTTTTGCCGGCATGGCAGTAAAATCCTTCAGTTCAATGCCGTCAGAAAACGCCCTTTCGTCTTCTTCCGTCATTTCCCCATCCACCCGGGCAAAATACACCTTGTCCACATGGTGCCTGGGGCTGATCAGCCGATGGGCCAGATCGCCGTCCGTTGTCAGAAGCAGAAGGCCGGTGGTGTCCTTATCCAGCCTGCCCACCGGCATACAGCCAAGGCTTGTGTACATGCCCGGCAGGATATCCATCACCGTTTTCTGGTTTTTATCCTCTGCCGCCGTCAATATTCCCGACGGCTTATACAGCATCAGATGCCGCCGGGTGCGGGTATCGATTTCTTTTCCGTCCAGCTCAATCCGGGCATCGTCCTTCACGTGCATGGCTATATCCCGGCACACCGCACCGTCCACCTGTACCCGGCCTTTTTTGATCATCTCCCGGCACTGACTGCGGCTGGAATAGCCCAGATTTGAAAGCAATTTATCCAATCGCATGGCGCTTTTCCTTTATTTACGCACCGCTTTGGCAATGCGCATTTTCCGCACCGCATGCAGCGGCACATAAATCACGATATAGACTGCCGCCAGCAACGCCAGCTGCTCCGCAGGCAGCGGCTTGTTCAGCATGGCAAGGGCCAATTGAACCATCATCATCAGATTGCCCTTGGCCATGGAAAGCTGGCCCCATACATAAGGCACCATCACAGCGGCAAAAATAGCAAGGCCGGGCAGGGCAATCAGTACGTTTACAACGGTCACCCCAGCCAGCATACCGCGCCTTTCTTTGCGCACAGCCGCCGTCTTTTTCAGCAGTTTCCCGGAAGAAAGCAGCGCCGTATCCGGCACATATTCCATGGCCTGCTGCCGCCGCCAGCCCCATGCTGCCAGCAAACCCAGCAGCAAAAACACCACCATCAGCCCCATCAGTCCCGTATCGGCAGAAGGAGCGGAAAACACAAGAAAAGAAAATTTCTGCAAAATCTGCCCGGCTTTATTGAAGGGCATATTGGTCAGCACGTTCACCATGGCCGCCGCCAATGCAATCAGCGGAACAAAAAACACAATGCCATGAAAAAAGCGCACAAGTCCCTGGAAAACACGCTTTCCATAGCCGGCCTTCGCCGCATCGCCGCCAAACAATCTGCCAAGGGCAAATCTGCCCGGCATCAGCCCCAGCAGCAATACAGCCGCTGCCAATACAGCAAAAAGCACCGTCTGCGTGCCGGTTAAAGCCAGATATAAAAACACCATAAAGGCAAGCCGCATCACAGCCTGCAAAACAATCATCCCGACGCAAGTTTTTTTGTTTTTCATGTGCGCCTCCGTTTTTATTTATTCTTTTTCTATTATACAGGAAATCATACTCTTTGACAAGCAAAACCACAGGAAATATACCCCTTATTTGACAAACCCTCAAAAAAAGCGTATCATGCATTTTGGAAAGGTTTTTCCGTATAAATCAAGCAATATTTCATCAAAAAGGATGGATGTAAAAATGAGCGAACAGAACATGAACCCTACCTTTATCATCAAGCTGGAAAACGGCGGCGAAATGACCGGTGAGCTGTACCCCGAATTCGCCCCCCAGTCCGTGGGCAATTTTGCAACCCTGGCCAACAAGGGCTTTTATGACGGGCTGATTTTCCACCGTGTCATCCCCGGCTTCATGATTCAGGGCGGCTGCCCCAAGGGCATCGGTATCGGCGGCCCCGGCTATTCCATCAAGGGCGAATTTGCCCAGAACGGTGTCAACAACCCCCTCAAGCACACCTATGGCGTATTGTCCATGGCCCGTTCCATGATGCCCGATTCCGCCGGCAGCCAGTTCTTCATCATGACCAGCAATTCCCCCCACCTGGACGGTGCCTACGCCGCCTTTGGCAAGGTGCTCACCGGCATGGAATATGCGGATCAGATCGTGTCCGTCAAGCGTGATTTCCGGGATAAGCCCCTGGAAGACCAGCGCATCCTTTCCATCCGTGTGGATACCAAGGGCAAGTGCTATCCCTTCGATCAGTTATGAAAAATGTGAACACTCCCGGCACCGCTTGTTCCCTGCGCATTGCAGGAAGAGACTATACCATCACCGGCACCGATTCCCCCGAGCATGTGCGCCGTGCCGCCGTTTATGCGGACAGGCGTATTTCGGAAACGGCCTCCGGCGGCTTTCTCAACCGTGAAAATGCAGCGGTGATCACCGCCCTTTATATGGCCGACGAGCTGCTCACCGCACAGGACGACAACACGCGTCTGAGGCGGGAATTGATGCAGGCCAGACAGGAATTACAGCAGATCAAAAATGCCAGATAAGTATGAACTTCTTGCCCCGGCGGGCAGTATGGATGCGCTGAAAGCAGCGTATGCCAATGGTGCGGACGCAGTCTATTTGGGTGCGGCCGCCTTTGGTGCGCGTGCAAGTGCGGGTTTTGACCCGGATACGCTTAAAAGCGCCATGCATCTGGCCCATCTCCACGGCAAAAAGATTTACGTTACCGTCAATATTCTGGTGAAAGATCAGGAACTGGATGACGTGCGCAAAACCCTTTCTCTCCTGCGCGACCTGCATGCGGACGGCGTAATTTTGCAGGATCTGGGCCTGATGAAAATCTGCCGGGAGGAATTTCCTTCCCTGCCCGTTCATGCCAGCACCCAGATGGCGCTGCATAACGGCTATGGCGCGGAATTCGTCAAAAAGCTGGGGGCAAAGCGCATCGTGCTGGCCCGGGAATGCACCCTTTCCGATATGCGCAGGGCAGCCGATACCGGGCTGGAGGTGGAAGCCTTCTGCCACGGGGCCATGTGCGTTTCCGTCAGCGGCCAGTGCCTGTTTTCTTCCATGATCGGCGGCCGCAGCGGCAACCGGGGCCGCTGTGCCCAGCCCTGCCGGCTGAATTACACCTATCAGGGCAAGGAAGGCGCCTGGCTTTCCCCCCGGGACCTGTGCGCCCGGGATCACATGCTGGATATGTGTCTGGCCGGGGTTCATTCCTTCAAAATCGAAGGGCGGCTCAAGCGCCCGGAATATGTAGCGGAAGTAACGTCCATTTACCGAAAAGCACTGGATCAGGTGCTTTCCGGCTCTTTTTCCTTTGCCACCGACGAAGAAAACGAACGCCTCCGGCAGATTTTTTCCCGGGGCGGCTTCATCAAAGGGTACCTTGCCGGTGCCGAAGATGCCGGCATCATTTATGAAAAGCGTGTCACTCCGGAAGGCCTTGTGCTGGGAAATGTGAAGAACGTGTATAAAAAGGGCGGCGTCCTGCTCGCAGATGTTGCCCTCCAGCGGGATCTGCACAACGAAGACGGGCTGGAAGCGGGCAAACAGCCTCTGCGCTACGCCGGCCCCGATGTACAAAATGGCAAAACGGCCACGCTGCGCCTGAGAGATGCGCTGAAGCCCGGCGATACCGTCCGCATAACCGACGACGAAAGCCAGCTTTCCCGGGCCCGGGCCACCTATGAAGGCACGGCCTTTGACGCGGCCCTCCCCATCCCCTTTGACGCCTATCTGTACGCCATGCCCGGCCAGCCTGTTTCCGCCTTTTTTTCCGATGGCGTGCATGCCGCGCACGTTGGCGGCGAAATATGCCAGAAAAGTGAAAACAAGCCCCTCACGGAAGAAGCTGTGCGCCGCTCCTTTGAAAAAACCGGCGGCACGCCTTTTGTGCTGCGGGATTTGCACACAGAAACGCAGAACGCATTTTTCCCCTTTTCCCTGCTCAATGCCCTCCGCAGGGAGGGGCTGGAAAAGCTCGCCCTGGAGAGGATTGAGAACCATTCTGTGGAAGAAAGCGAAAAGGCTTGTTTTGCACCGTCTGAACGGTGGAATCTGCGCCGCCGTCTGATTGTTTCCACGCCCCATTTTTCCGATCTGGAAAAAATGCTCGAAAACGGTGCGGATGCCGTCATTTTTGCGCCCGAAGATTACACCGAAAAGGCGCTCTCTCCCCTGCTTTCCTGTTTCCCCAAGGATGCATACCTGGCCCTGCCGGTGCAGTGCAGCGATGAAACGCTTTCCTTCCTGCACCGTATCACGCAGGAATACCGCATCCCTGTGGTTCTGTCCAGCCCGGGCCAGATGGGCCTTGTATGGCACAGGGCCATCTGCGGCGAAGGCATTCCGGTTATGAACACGGAAACGGTGAACCTGCTTTCCCATCTGGGCTATTCTTCCTGCACCTTTTCCCGGGAAATGAAAGGCGAGCAGATTAGACGCATGTCTGCCGCTCCCGCCGAATGTATTCTGCCCGTATATGGGCGCACCCGGCTGATGGTGCTGAACCATTGCCCCATGCGCACCCTGAAAGGCATGAAAGCCAACCGTCATCTGTGCACGCTTTGCGAAAGAGGCTGCGGCACCAAAGGCACCTTCCTTACCGACAGAATGGGCGTTTCCTATCCCCTTGTTCCCATTCATCTGAAAGAAACCTGTCTGGTGCAATTGTACGCAGCCGCTCCTTTGAATCTTTCCGAAAAGCTGCAGGGGCATAAGGATGTTTCTTGGCTGGTACACTTTACCACCGAAAACGAAGAAGAAAGGCAGCATATCCTGCGTCATTTTGCTGCCCTGAGAAAAGGCGAAACCCCTTCTCCTCTCCGGAAAAAAGGTGTGTTGGGACGATATACCGACGGCGTTTTGTGAACACAGTTTGAACCCTGTAAACAGTTTTTGAATTCTTCCTTATTTCCCTTGAACGAACAAAAGATAAATATGTATACTACCCATGGAAGGAGCCATGAATAAGATGAACGAACGTGCCCTTCGTGTATTGGAATTTACAAAAATCCGGGATATGCTGTCTGCCTTTGCCCTGTCCGATGCAGGGAAGGAAAAATGCCAGTCCCTTGTTCCCTATAACGATTTTACGGAAGTAAACCGCGCCCTGGACGAAACAGAGGAGGCCGTGGTATGCCTGGCCTATCTGGGCGGCCATCCCCTTTCCTCCTTTGACGATGTATCGGAATACATCTCCCTTTCCCAGAAAGGCGCCGCCCTTTCTCCCAAGGCATTGCTGCTGGTGGCCCAGTCCCTGCGTGCTGCCCGCACTGCCCGCGCAGCCCTGGTGACGGAAAAAGAGAACACGCCTCTCATCACCTCCATGGCCTCCCGGCTGCAGCCCCTGCGCAACCTGGAAACGGACATTTCCGAATCCATCCTTTCCGAAGAAGAAATATCCGACCATGCCAGCCCGGCCCTGGCGGACATCCGCCGCCACATCCGCGCCGCCAACAGCCGCATCCGGGAAAAGCTGAACGCCATGGCCCACGGTGCAGGCTATTCCAAGTATCTGATGGAATCCATCGTCACCGTGAGAAACGGCCGTTTTGTGCTGCCGGTGAAGGCAGAACACCGGGCCAATGTACCCGGCCTTGTGCACGACCAATCCGCTTCCGGCGCCACCCTTTTTATCGAGCCCATGGCTGTTGTGGAAATGGGCAATGACCTCAAGGAATGGCACGGCAAGGAACGGGACGAAATTGAACGCATCCTGTCCGCGCTTTCTGCCCAGGTGGGCGAAAACGGCGGGCTGATTCTGGCCAATCAGGATATCCTCACCCATCTGGATTTTGCCTTTGCCAAGGGCATGCTCAGCCGGGAACTTTCCTGCGTGCGCCCGAAAATGAACGATCAGGGCAAGGTCAATCTGGTGCGGGTGCGCCATCCCCTGATCGATAAGGAAAAGGTGGTTCCCTGCTCTTTGTGGCTGGGGGACGATTTCACCACCCTCATTATCACCGGCCCCAACACCGGCGGCAAAACCGTCACCCTCAAAACCCTGGGGCTGATGACCCTCATGGCTCAGAGCGGTCTGCATATTCCCGGCCAGTTGGGCACGGAGCTTTCCACCTTCGAACAGGTGTATGCCGATATCGGCGACGAACAGTCCATCGAGCAGAGCCTTTCCACCTTCTCTTCCCACATGACCAACATCGTTTCCATCATGGAAAACGTTACCCCCCGGGATCTGGTGCTCTTTGACGAATTGGGTGCCGGTACCGACCCCACCGAAGGCGCCGCCCTGGCACAGGTAATTTTGAACGCCCTTTTGAAATTGAAGGTGCGTTCCATGGCCACCACCCATTACAGTGAGCTGAAGGCCTATGCCCTGTCCACCAAGAGCGTGGAAAACGCAAGCGTGGAGTTTGACGTATCCACCCTTCGCCCCACCTATCGCCTGTCCATCGGCGTGCCCGGCAAATCCAACGCCTTTGAAATCAGCCGGAGGCTTGGCCTGCCGGAATATCTGATCCAGGAAGCCAAAGACCTGCTCTCCCACGACACCATCCGCTTTGAAGACGTAATCGCCAATGCGGAATACCATCGTCAGGTGGCGGAAAAGGAGAGGGAACTGGCC
Organism: Clostridia bacterium; assembly: GCA_017437265.1. GTDB lineage: Bacteria > Bacillota > Clostridia > Christensenellales > Aristaeellaceae > RUG563. Next base: position 7,830 of record JAFSBN010000076.1, on the reverse strand, counting down.
GAAGCAGCCCGGCAGGAAACGGTGCGGCTGAGAAACGAAGCGGAAAAGCTGTACCGGGATATGGAAGAAAGAAAGGACGCATCCACCCGCAAGGCCAAGGAAGAAGCAAAGCGCATTCTGGAAAAGGCCAAACGGGATGCGGATATGATCATCTACGATCTCAAGCGGCTCAAGAAAAACGCCAATGTGCCCGATCATGAAGTGAACGCCCTGAAAAAGAAAATGGAAAATTCCATCGATGATCTTTCCGAAGGCCTGAAGGTGAATACCTCCACCCTGGCAGAGCCGCCCAAAGAACTGAAAAAGGGCGATACGGTGGAAATCATGACGCTGAACACCAAAGGCACCGTATTGGAAACGCCGGACGCCAAAGGCGAAGTGCTGCTTCAGGCGGGCATCATGAAAACCAAAGTGCACATCAGCCAGTTGCGGCTGGTGAAGGAAAAAGACAAGCCAAAGCAGGTTACATCCGTCAAGGCCCGCACCGGCGCCATGGACCGCACCGTGCTCATGCGCTGTGATGTGCGGGGCATGGCCCTGGATGAAGCCATGGTGGCCGTGGACAAGTATTTTGACGAAGCCGTGCTGGCAAGGCTGAATGAAGTGACCGTGGTACACGGCAAAGGCACCGGTATTCTCCGGGAAGGCCTGCAGCGCTATTTCAAAACCCACGGCCATGTCAAAAGCTTCCGCCGTGGGCTGTACGGCGAAGGTGAAGACGGCGTAACCATCGTAACCCTGAAATAAGAAGGAGGGATTTTCATGTCCGAAAAGCACAAGATTCTGGTGGTGGATGATGATCCGAACATCGCCCAATTGGTGCGCCTGTATCTGGAAAAGGAAGGGTATCAGGTGGCCGTGGAAACCAGGGGCGATACAGCCATATCCGCTTTTCGGAAGGATCCCCCTGCCCTGATGCTGCTTGACATTATGCTGCCCGGCATGGACGGCTGGCAGGTGTGCCGCAACATCCGCCAGTTTTCCAATATCCCCATCATCATGCTTTCCGCCAAGGACGAAACCTTTGACAAGGTGCTGGGGCTGGAGCTGGGAGCGGACGACTATGTGACCAAACCCTTTGAGGGCAAGGAACTGGTAGCCCGGGTGAAGGCTGTTTTGCGCCGCTGGGGCCAAAGCGAAACGGAAAGCGGCACCATCTCCTTTCCCGGCCTTTCCATCAGCCTGGAAAAATACGAAGTGCATTTTCAGGGCAAATTGATCGAAATGCCCCCCAAGGAGCTGGAAGTGCTCCATTTCCTGGCCGCCCATAAAAACCGGGTGTTCACCAGAGAACAATTACTGGAACAGGTGTGGGGCTTTGAATTTTTCGGCGACAGCCGCACCGTGGACGTGCACATCAAACGCCTGCGTGAAAAACTGCAGGATACCGAAGCCCTGGGCTGGCAGATCCGTACGGTATGGGGCGTGGGCTATAAATTCGAGGTGAAATAAATGCGCAGGGGAAGCATGTTTTCCCGGCTGCTGCTTGGGTTTCTGGCCATCATATTGCTGTGCGCCGGCATTCTTTTTTCGCTGTCGTTTTTTCACCTGCGCTCCGCACGCATCGAAAGCCGCATGCAGGCCCTGAAAACCCAGGCCCGGGAAATGGCCTATCTGGCCACCCAGCTTTCCACAGACACCCTTTCTCGGGCTTTTGGTCAGGCATCCACCACCGAGAAGCTGATGAAATGGAAAGCAGACAGGGTGTACCAGGACTATAACGCCTACATCATCGTGTATGACCTGCGCGGCAATCAGCGCACCTATTACAACGAAAAAACCCTTCAGGACGAAAGCATGCGCTATCTGCCCAGCCAGGAAGAATATGCAGCTTACCTGTCCCAGGTCATACAGGGACAGGAAATTGTTGTACAGACAGACAGCGCCACCGGCCCGATGTTTACCGTGATTGTGCCGCAAACGCAATCAAGCCTTATCCATAATCGGCAAACCATCACCGGTCTTGTCCTCATTCAGACGGCAGCCCAGACGGTGCACGCCTCCTACCGGGACCTGGTATGGCAGGTGGCTGTTGCTGCCATCGCCATTTCTCTTGCCGCCGTCATTGCCGCCTTTCTCTTTTCCCGGCGCATGACCAGACCTCTTATCGCCATGGAAAAAGCGGCCAACCAGATGGCCGGCGGAGACTTTTCCGCCCGTGCCCCGGAGGAAGGCACCCGGGAAATGCTCTCCCTTGCTTCTTCCTTCAATCAAATGGCAGAAAAGCTGTCCACCCAGGAACAATCACGGCGGGATTTTGTGGCCAATGTTTCCCACGAGCTGCGCTCCCCCATCACCTCCATTCAGGGCTTTGCCCAGGGCCTTCTGGACGGAACCATTCCCCCGGAAGAGCAACACCAATCCCTTTCCATCATCACCGATGAAACCCATCGCCTGTCCAAGCTGATCCAGTCGCTGCTCAGCCTGTCCCGGATGGAAAGCGACGAAACCAGCCTGAATTTCACCAATTTTGATATCAACGAGCGGGTGCGCCGGGTGATCATTGCCGGTATCACTGCTCTGGAAGAAAAGGAACTGGAAATTGAAACCGATTTTCAGGCAGACCCCTGCTACGTTTTTGCCGATGCCGATCAGATTCATCAGGTGCTGGTAAACCTCATGGACAACGCCGTCAAATTCACCCCCCCCAAGGGCCGCATCGCCCTTACCACCCGGGAAGAAAACGATACCGTTTATTTCACCATCCGGGATAGCGGCCAGGGCATTCTGCCCGAAGACGCACCGCACATTTTCGATCGTTTTTACAAGGCCGATAAGGCCCACACCACCGGCAAGGGCACCGGCCTGGGGCTGGCCATCTGCCAACGCATTATGGAAAAACACGGCCAACACATCCGTCTTATCCCTGTTCAAACAGGCGCAGCATTTGAAATTTCCCTGAAAAAAGGCACAAAAACAGGAGGCAAACATGCACCTTCAAGCGAGAGCCAAGATTAACTGGGCGTTGGAGATTACAGGGCAGCGTCCGGACGGCTATCATCTGCTGGACGGCGTAATGCAGCCCCTTTCCCTGTGCGATGAGCTGGATATTCTTCCCGCAGATACCCTGTCCCTTGCCATTGACGGCGCTCCCCTTTCCAATGGAGAAGACAATCTGGTGCTGAAGGCCGCCCGGGCACTGCAGCGCCACGCAGGCATCGAAAATGGTGCTGAAATCCGCCTGACAAAGCGCATCCCCATGGGTGCCGGCCTTGGGGGCGGCAGTGCCGATTGTGCAGCAGCACTGAAGGGGCTCAATCTTTTCTGGCAAATAGGCCTTTCCATGAAAACGCTGCTGGATATCGGCGTGAAGCTGGGGGCCGACGTGCCCTTCTGCCTGCTGGATACCCCCATGCGTGCCCAGGGCATCGGTGAAATCCTCACCCCCGTTCCCTGCAAACGTACCTTCCCTCTTTTGCTCATCCAGCCCTGCGAGGGGCTTTCCACCAAAGAAATTTTCACTGCCTATCATGCACAAAAACCCAAAAGCGGCAGCGTGGAACAGGTGATACGGGCCTTGGCAGAAGGCGATCTTTCCCTGATGGAAAAAAACGCCGTGAACATGCTGGAAAGCGTCTCCATCCCGAAAAAGCCTGCCATTTCAGAGGCGAAAGACGCCCTTTATCAATCCGGTGCCGCCTTTGCCCGGATGACCGGCTCCGGTTCTGTGGTGTTCGGCGCCTTTGAAACAAAAGAAAAGGCGGACGAAGCCTTTATCCGCCTTTCCGGACAATATGACACCTGCATCCTGACGGAAACAGCACTATAAATTCAGAATGCTAAATAAATAAGGGAAAGCATTTCGCTTTCCCTTTTTGTTTATTCCTGCGGCTCAATAGCCCGCGATACACGGCAATTTCATACACTCCTCGAGCCATACCTTCTGCCAGCCATTGCCGGTACAAAAAGCTTCCCGTTCATTCCTGTCACACCTTTAACTTGAAATTCACAAAGTATACCATAATACAGCCTTTTTCGCAATTGCAAGAAACAGTCAAATATGCTACAATTTCCTCACGATCCCTGTTTGAAAGGATATGTTCATGAAAGAACAGAAAAAGAAAAAAGCCGGCCCGCCTTCCCGCCTTGGCAAATGGCTGGCGCTGCTGCCGGCGGGCTGTGTGTTTTTGTACCCGTTATACCTGGCTTCTCAGCTGCAGGTGGCGGAAAAAAGCTATGTCCACCCTGCCCTGCCCCGGCCCTTTGACGGGCTGAAAATTGCCTATGTTTCCGATATCCACTGGGGCAGCTTTTTGTCCGATCAGCGGCTGGAAGCGCTCATTGAAAAGGTAAACGCCCTGGAGGCAGATTTCATTTTGCTGGGGGGCGATTATGCTGAGGACGCTGACGGCGCACTGGCTTTCTGGCAGAGAAAACCCGCTTTCAAGGCCGGAATTGCCACGCTGGCCGTTTTCGGCAATCACGACCGCACCCTGCCCGAAAATCATTTTCCCCGCATCCAAAGGGCCATGAAGCAATCCGGCGTTATTCCTCTGGTAAACGATGTGTGGACGCTGGAAAAGGAGGGCAGCACCCTTTCGTTCTCCGGCATTGATGATTACTATAACGGATGGCCCGATCTGAAAAAGGTGGCCCGGCTGTCTGCAAAAGCCGATTTTTCCATCTTCCTGCCCCACACGCCGGACGTGCTGCCGGATGTGTATGCGCTGTCCGAAAAGCCGTTTTTTCAGCTGGCCCTGTGCGGCCACACCCACGGCGGTCAGGTGGCCTTCTTTGGCTGGGCACCCCTTTCCTCCAGCAAGCTGGGCAGCCGTTATCTTTCCGGTTGGTACCGGGAACACGGCGCAGATATTCTGGTTTCCAACGGCGTGGGCACCTCCGTATTGCCGGTGCGTTTGGGGGCCCGCCCTCAAATTCATCTGATCACCCTGCAATGTGAATAAATCCCATTTTTTTGCAACAGAAAGGAGAATTATCTCATGCCCGGACAGGTTCTTTTTTCCTCCATGGCCTATGCCCGCTACGAAGCCGGCCAGACCCTGCCTGCCAAATTTGAACGGATGCTGAAAGCATCCGGCCTTGCCGAAAAAGTGAAGGGCAAGAAAGTGGCCATCAAAATGCACATTGGCGACGGTGTCACCTTTTCCACCATCCCCCCGGTGTTCGTCCGCTCTCTGGTAAAGTTCGTCCAGGACAGCGGCGCCGAATGCTTCATCACCGACCATTACGTCTACCGCCGCCATCCCGAACGCCGGGGCTATACCGCCGATAACCTGGGCTGCCCCGTGCTGGACGACTGCGGCTATTTCGGCAAATACTATTACACCAAGGAAGTGGATTTCAAGTCCTTCCGGCATGTGGACGTGGCCGGCCTCATCCATGACGCCGATTTCCTGATCGACTTTTCCCACGTCAAGGGCCACGGTGCCTGCGGCTATGGCGGCGCCTGTAAAAACATCTCCATGGGCTGCGTGACCGACCGCACCCGCCACGAAATCCATGGCCTGGAAGGCGGCCTGAAATGGGAAGCGGATAAATGCGTGCATTGCAACAAATGCATCGAAGCCTGCAACCATCACGCCAACCGCTTTGACAAAGACGGCAAATATCAGGTGAACTACCATAACTGCACCATGTGCCAGCACTGTGCCAAGGTCTGCCCCACCAAGGCCGTCACCCTGGACAGCCACGATTATGCCGATTTCCAGCAGGGCATGGCCCTTTGCACCAAAACGGTGCTGGATCTTTTCGGCCCCGATAACGTGTTCTTCATCAACCTGCTCATTTCCATCACCGCCCTTTGCGACTGCTGGGGCCTCACCACCCCTTCCCTGGTGCCCGATATCGGCGTGATGGCCAGCGACGACATCGTGGCCATTGAGCGTGCCAGCCTGGACATGATCCGGTTCGAGGATCTCATCCCCCAGGGCGTTCCCAAGGGCCATCAGATGGGCGATACCGGCCACCTGTTCCAGCGGCTCCACGGCAAGGATCCTTACCTGCAGATCAAAATGCTGGAGGACATGGGCCTTGGCACCCAACAATACGAGCTGAAAGAGATTAAATAACATTTTCCCCCGCATGCAGCGGGGGTTTCTTTTGCAGAAAATTGACATTTTCTCCACAACTTTGGCCACTTTGTGCCATTTGGAAAATATGCGTATTTTTTCGCATGTTTTGCCCTTGACGCTGTTTGTGGCCCTGCTATAATGTAGTAGATTTTATCATGCGGAGGTATACGGTATGGATACCATCAAGCGCATCTGGGGCCTGATGAAGCCCTATAAACCCCACCTGTTTGGTGGCCTTGCGCTGCAGACAATCGTCATCATCGGCACGCTGGTCAAGCCCTATATCACCAAGTTTATCGTGGACGATGTGATCACAAACGGCCTGTATGATAAGCTGCTGCCCTTCTGCGGTCTCATCATCGGCATCACGCTGCTCATCGGCATTTGCAATTTCAGCCGCAGCGTGCTCTATGAACGCATGAGCCAGTCCGCCATGTGGGATCTGCGCACCGGGCTTTATGCCCATCTGCAGGAAATGCCCTACGAATTTTACGACAAGCATCGTGTGGGCGAAATCATGAGCCGCATGACCGGCGATATCGACGGCGTGCGCCACCTGATCGCCTTCGGCCTGATTCACGTGTACGAACAGGGCCTGCGTTTTGTGGGTGCATTCATTTTCATGATGACCATGAGCTGGCAGATCACCCTGCTGGTGCTGATCCTGACCCCTGTGATCGCCATCATGGCCTGGGTGTTCAACAAAAAGGTGCGCCCCCTGTTCCGGGAGGTGCGTGAACAGAACGCTGTACTCAATACCATCACCCAGGAAAACCTGGCCGGTATGCACGTGGTCAAGGCCTTTGCCCAGGAACCCCACGAAGAAGAAAAGTTCAACAAGGAAAACCAGAAGCTGGCCGATATGCATCTGAAAGTATCCTGGCTGTGGTCTTCTTTTGTGCCGTTTATGGATTTTCTGGGTGCCCTGTGCACCCCCATTGCCCTGCTTGGCGGTCTTTTGCTCACCATCAGCGGCAATCTGGAAATCGGCACCATGGTGGGTGTCACCGGCTATATCTGGATGCTGGTGGATCCCATGCGCCAATTGCCCAACATCATCAACACCGTCACCAACGCCGTCACCTCCGCCGAAAAGCTGTTCTATTATGTGGATTTCGGTGCCTCCATCAAGGAGCCTGAAAACGCCAAAACGCCTGCGGAATTCAAGGGCCATGTGGTGTTCGATCATGTGAATTTCTCCTACGGCCATCAGCTGGTTCTCAAGGACATCTGCCTGGAAGCAAAGCCCGGGGAAACCGTGGCCATCATGGGTGCCACCGGCTCCGGCAAATCCACCCTGGTCACCTTGCTTGGCCGCTTTTACGATATCCAGTCCGGCTCCCTCAAAATTGACGGCATTGACGTGCGCAATCACGCTCTCAAGCCTCTGCGCCGCCAGATCGGCTATGTGATGCAGGAAACCTTCCTTTTCTCCGATACCATTGCCGACAATATCCGCTACGGCGATCCCAATGCCGATATGGAGCGGGTAAAGCGCAGTGCCAGGGTGGCCCAGGCCACAGAATTTATCGATCATATGCCCCAGGGCTATGAAACGGTGGTGGGCGAAAGAGGCCTTGGCCTCTCCGGCGGCCAGAAACAGCGTACCGCCATCGCCCGCGCCGTAATGGTGGATCCGTCCATCCTCATCCTGGACGACTCCACCTCCGCCGTGGACATGGAAACGGAATACCAGATCCAGCAGGAATTGAAGGAAGTGCTCAAGGACCGCACCACCTTCATCATTGCCCACCGCATTTCTTCCGTCAAGAATGCCGACCAGATCATCGTGCTGGAT
>JAFSBN010000075.1 GCA_017437265.1 Clostridia bacterium | reverse complement strand
TCGGTTGGACGATGAGCAAAACCGGGAGGAACACCTGAAATAGATCTAAAAGGCTTGGTCTCATGGGGCATTATATCACATGTTTTTTCAATTGTATATCCCTTTTGAAAAATTTTTTCTTATCTGGAAATGTGGCTTTAACCGGAATTGAGCATTCTTTACAAATTTTGCAAAATTAGATATAATAACTATTATCCCTTTGGAAAGGAAGCATTGCACATGGTGGATTATGTCAGTCTGGGCAACCGCATCCGCGCCCGCCGTCAATTGCTGGGCAAAACACAAAAGGAAGTGGCCGAAAGAGTAAACGTGGCCCCCTCCTATTACAGCAATATTGAACGCGGCCTGCGCATCCCCAGCGTGGATACCCTGGTTGCCATTGCCAACGTGCTGCACACCGGTGCCGACATGCTGCTGGTGGACAGCCTGGCCAACGCCCTCCCCCGGCGCAGTGATGATGAATTGCGGGTGATCCACCGGTACCTTCGGGAGGAAATTGAGAAAATGGACTATTCCGTTTTCGATCGTTTGCACCAAAACGATCTGCCTCCCTCTGATGAAAGCGAGCAAAAAACGGACGAATAAAATTCAGCGGCTTCCTTTTTCGGGAAAGCCGCTGTTTGTTTATTCAAATGCCTTCAGATACCGAATGTTTTCCAGCACAATCACCGATTTCCACATCATCTTGGCCGCTTCGAATTCCTTGTATTCGTTCCACCATTGCCAGTTGACGGAGAAGGAACCATCCTCCAGCTGATTTTCACGGATAAATTCACATTCGAATTGAGCGATTTGTTCGTTTTCGTCATAGAACATGCTGCCGGGTACAATGAAGAAGGCGGAGGGCTTGTCTACATATTCCGTTTTCCATTTTTCCGTATCCCGTTCAATATTTTTCCCTACCTGCTCTTTGAGTGCCCTTGCAAACGCATCCATGTCCACCATCTTTAGTTTTGTTTCCCGCATGTATTCATACAGCGTTACAAAGCATGCCGTCTCATGCCGGTCCACCCCCGGCACCTTCTGCAAAAACCACGCCACCGCTTCACCAGCAATGCGTTTTCCCTTTTCATACAGCGCCGATCCTTTTTCAGCATATTTCAATATGAACCCGGCCAGCATGGCGGTGGGATTGTATTTATAATCACTTTCCCCATTAAAGCCCCACCAGACGGCATGGGGATAATCATTATTGGAGGGAATGGTGTTCATCCATTGCTGATTGATTTCACTGAAATCCTTTCCGCTTTCCAGATACCGCAAAATGCCCTGCACCATGGGATGGACGGCATCCTCCCATTGTATTTCCTTCAAAATGCAACAGGCATTCCAGGTGGTGATAGGAGAAGAGTGCGGGTTCCAGTTATCCGCCTCCAGCCCATGGCCGAAGCCGCCGTCTTCATTCTGATAAGCCGCCAGCGCTTTCAGCACATTTTCCTTGCTTCCCTGTTCAAAATGATACTGCCATCGGGCCAGTTCAATGGGCCGGGCATTTCGGTAAATAAACCTTCTTGCTTTTTCAAAGGGATTCATACTGCTGCTCCTTTATGTTTTTCTTTATCCTATCTCATGCGCAGTAATTTGTCTTGTAAAAATGCGACATATTACCGATGTTCCTTTGCAAAAGAAACCGCTTCCGCCGGCGTCATCAGATGCCGCTTTTTGAAATCATGCAATAAATGGGCCTGGTCGGTGTAACCGTATTTTTCCACGGCATCCAGTACGCTGAATTTTCCACCCGCCGCCACCTCCTGCCACAGCAGCTGATAGCGGATCAGAGAAGAAAACGTCTTGGGCGAAACACCCATTGCTTTTTCAAATTTTCTTTCCATCTGACGGCCTGATATTCCGGTATATTCCGAAAGTGCACGCACTTTCTCCCTTCCCTTTGTTTCCAGCATCCGGTATACAGCATTGAGCACATCCGCATCCGTTTTATCCGCCCGTAATCGCTTCATCAGCACATGCTCTGCCATACATATTTTTTCCCAGATTGTTTGTGCATCAAACATATACGGCATCAGTGCGTCCTTAATATCTTTCGAAAACGCCTCGCTGTTCCATCTTGCATTTTGGCTGCCGCGCATATCCCCATCAGCAAACATCACCGCCGTCCACGCATAAAAACGGATGCCGAAGGTGGCCGTTTTGTCAGCGCATTTCTGTCTGGATGTCAGGGCGGACGTTTCGTCTATACCGCAAAATATGCTGGTGCAAGCATTTCTTGTATAGTTCACATCAATAATCACATCCATGCAGGTATCCGGGATCACAATACCCGATTCCATGGATGTATCCGCATTTTCCACCGGCCTTTCCGTGCCCCAGAAGCAACGGATATAGGGCCTGAGCGCATGGCATGGCTGCCATTCCCGATAGGTCTCATCGCATTGAAAGGGTGTGCCTGTGATAGGATGATACATATTGCACAGCCTGTCCATACACACCCCTCCTTTTTCTTTATTTTACCATATCCCCTTTTTTCATCAACAAAAAAACGGCACAGCAAATGCCATGCCGTATATATGCCGATTATTTCAAGCCGATCTTTTTCAGCGTATCCATGCTCATCTGAGCTGCTTCCATGGGCGTGCGCTGGTACCACTGATCCTGTTCAATGATGAACCATTCTGCACCGGCATCAATGCCCGCTTCCACAACGGCCGCCGCATCCTGACACCCATGACCAAAAGGACGGAATTCGAAGGCCACCGCATCCGCTTCCTTGTCCTGACCAATCAGGCCATAGGGGGTGCCTTCGCCTTTCTTGCCCACAAAATCCTTCAGATGCACGATGGGCGCGCGGCCGGTGTACTTGCGGATGTATTCTGCCGGATCCACGCCGGAATACTTCACCCAGCATACGTCAATTTCCGTCTGCAAAAGGTCTGCCGGAATGGCTTCGTACAAAAAGTCCAGCCCGTACATGCCGGAAAACATCACAAACTCAAAATCATGATTGTGATACAAAAGACGGATGCCCGCCAGTTTGCACAGCTGGCCAAACTGATAAATGCTCTGCATCACATTGGCAAAGGCCGGCTTGCCGGGACGGCGTTCTTCTTCCAGATAGGGCACCACGATGGTATCACAGCCGATGGCCTTATGGAAAGAAATGGTGCCAAACATGTCTTTTTCAATGCTTGCCAGCGGCACATGGCTGGAAACGGCTTTCAGCCCGGTTTCTTGCAGCATAGCGGCAATTTCTTCTGCCGTATACTGATAAAACCCGGCGAATTCCACGCCGTCATAGCCCATTTCTTTCAGGGAAACAAGCACGCTTTTCAAATCTTTAGCCGCCATTTCACGGGCAGAATAGAGCTGATAGCCAACAGGCATTTTTTTCATTTCAAATCCCTCCGGTATTAATTTCGTTTGCATTATATATATCATATCACATCCCTTCCTGTCTTGCCAGAAAAAAATAAGCTGATGACAAAAAAATCTTCCCTTTTTCGTTTTCTTGCAATGAAAACTGCGCAATGGTATAATACTAAAAAGCAAAGAAAACCGGAAAGGATGATTTCCTTGGCATTGATTGAAATGACCGCCTATTCCCATGCGCTGGAAATGGAAGTGGATTTTTATGTGATCTTGCCCGAAAACGCTGAAAAACTGATCGGCATGGACGGCAAAGCCACCGCCACCTGCCAGACACTTTATCTGCTTCACGGCATGAGCGACGACCATACCATCTGGCTTCGCCGCACCAGTATTGACCGCTATGCCTCCGAAAAAGGCATTGCCGTTGTCATGCCCGCCGGGGATCTCAGCTTTTATACCGATATGGCATACGGTGAAAAATACTGGCAGTTCATCGCCAAAGAGCTGCCTGCCATGTGCCGCTCCATGTTTCCCATGATGAGCGCAAAACGGGAAGACACCTTCGTTGCCGGGCTTTCCATGGGAGGCTACGGTGCCCTCAAGTGCGGCCTGAGGGCATATGACACCTTCTCCTGGGCAGCAGGGCTATCCTCCGCTACGGATATTGTTGGTGAAAGAAAAAACGGCAAACGCCATACCGGCCTGTGGCATGATATTCTGGGAGACGATCCGGAAGAGATGGCCTTCAACGATCTTTTTGAAGCTGCTGAGGATTATGCAAAGCTGGATCATGCACCGCCCCTGCACCTGTATATCTGGTGCGGCACGGAGGATTTCCTCTATCAGTCCAACATCCGCTTCCGGGATCATCTGAACAGCCTGGGACTGGATCTCACCTATGAAGAATGCCCCGGGGATCACCGCTGGCAATACTGGGACGAAAAAATTCAGCGTGTGCTGGAATGGCTGCCCATCGGAAAGGAGGAACAGTAAATGGCCCTTGCAAGAACCCGTCTTTTCTCCGATGCTCTGGGCATGTGCGTTACAGTGGATGTAATTTTACCCCAGCGCAGGGATATGGTGCCCAATCACAAACTGCCGGTTCTGTGGCTGCTCCACGGCGCCTTCGGCAACCATGCCGACTGGATCCGCCGCACCTCCATCGAGCGCTATGTTGCCCCCTATGGCCTTGCAGTGGTCATGCCCTCCGCCCAGAACAGCTGCTACACCGATATGGCTCACGGCGGCAAATACTACACCTTTATTTCGCAAGAGCTGCCTAAAAAGCTCCGCACTATGTTCAACTTTTCCGAAAAACGGGAAGACAATTTCATCGCCGGGCTTTCCATGGGCGGCGCCGGTTCCTTCACAATCGGCCTTGCCAATCCCGAACAGTACAGCGCCATCGGCTGTCTGTCCGCCGGTGCCATCAACTATAACGGTTCTTTCCATGTAGGCCGGCGCAGGGAACTGACCATCGGCGATCAGCCCACGGAAGGCACATATCTGGACGTATACGGCAATGCAAAGAAAATCATCGATGAAAAGCTCCCCTGCCCCCGCATCTTCCACTGTTGCGGTGATGATGATTTCCTGCTGCCCTGTGCCCTTGACACCAAAGCATTCTTTGAAAAAATCCCCGGCAATCCCTTTGATTATCAGTTCCTGCCGGCCCCCGGTGCTCACACCTGGAAATTCTGGGATGAACACATTCAGGATTTCATCCAATACCTGAACCTGCCGGACGTATCTGCCGAATATAAGTGATTTATAAAATGAAAACGCACTTGCTACTGTCCCTGAACAGCAACAAGTGCGTTTCTTCGTTTCACTTAAGTATTTTGTACAGATAGATCACCAGATCGTCATCCACCGTGCAAACGGTTTCATACTGCACACACTGCTTGTCCTGGTACCACACGCCCGAGCCATCCGGTATATAGCCACGCTTTACGTACATCCGCTGGGCTGTGCCGTATTCTTTGCAAAGCCCAACCCCCAGGCATACTGTATCGCTGTGCTGCGCCGCAATTTTTTCCGATGCTTCCATCAGGCACTGCCCGATGCCCTTTCGCTGATATTTCTGCAAGACACCCAGATCAACGATGATGGGCCAGTTCTTTCCTTTGAACGGCCCTTCATTTGCCATGAAATACAGATACACATTCCCGGCCGGGCGGCCTTGATATTCAGCCGTCAGCGCTGCGCATTTGCCCTCAGCCGCTTCCCGCATCCGAAAATGATAATAATCCTCATCCGGGTGCCATCCCTGGGCTGTGTATTCCTCATTCAAAACCTGCGCATCCGCTTTTTCCATATCCCGGACGATCACGTCTTTATCCTGAAAGTAAATCATATTTCCTCCATAGCGAAACGGCAAGCCGCACCACACGTCCGGCTTGCTGCATTTTTATTGATCTTCAAACATCTGATAATACTCTTCTCTGGTGATCAGCACCTTGCGGGGCTTGGATCCTTCACTGGGCCCCACAATGCCCCGCTTTTCCATCTCGTCCACCAACCGGCCGGCCCGGGCATAGCCGATGCTCAGCCGCCGCTGAAGGAGGCTTGTGGAAATCTGTCCGTCTTCCAGGGCCATTTCAATGGCTTCAATCAGCAAATCATCCACGCCGTCCGCCCCTTCCGGCCCCCTTTCTCTGCGGCCTTCGCCGCCAACGGTATCCGCCGTGGGCGTTTCCTTATCGGCATTTTCCAGATGTTCAATGATATTGGGATCGTAAGAAGTGGTGTAGCGCCGGGCTATGTAATCGGCAATGGCGTTCACTTCTTCATCATGCACAAAGCACCCCTGCACACGGGTGGGCGAGCTGCCGGTAGGCTTATAGAGCATATCGCCCTTGCCCATCAGTTTTTCTGCGCCATACACGTCCAGGATGGTGCGGCTGTCCGTACCGGAGGAAACGGCAAAGGCAATGCGGCTGGGGATATTGTTTTTCACCACGCCGGTAATAACGTCCACAGAAGGCCGCTGGGTGGCCAGCACCATGTAAATACCAGCGGCACGGGCAAGCGCTGCCAGACGGCGGATGGATTCTTCCACATCCTTGCGGCACACTTCCATCAGGTCCGCCATTTCGTCGATGATCACCACAATATTGGGCAGTTCCTTATCGGTACCCTTGTGAAGGTCATTGTAGCCGGCCAGGTTGCGCACGCCATCCTGGCTGAATTTGCCATACCGCTCCTGCATCTCCTGCACCACCCAGGCCAGAGCCCCGGCGGCCTTTCTGGGATCGCTGATCACCGGCACCAGCAGATGCGGAATGCTGTTGTACACCGTCAGTTCCACCTGCTTGGGGTCGATCATAATCAGCCGCACCTGTTCGGGAGATGTGCGGTACAAAAGGCTGCATACGATGGAGTTGATGCAGACGGATTTACCGCTGCCGGTGGCGCCGGCAATCAGCAGATGGGGCATTTTGGCCAGATCGCACAAAATGGGCGTACCGGCCACGTCCTTGCCCAGGGCCACCATCAGGGGCGATGTGGAGTTGCGCATCTTATCGCTTTCCAGCACTTCCCGCAAGGTGACCATGCCTTTGACGGAGTTAGGCACTTCAATGCCGATATAGCTGGTACCCTGAATGGGGGCTTCCACACGCACATGCTTGGTTTTCAGATCCAGCGCCAGATTTTCCGCCGTGTTTGTCACTTTGCTCACCTTCACGCCGGGAGCAATCTGAATAGCAAACCGGGTGATGGAAGGCCCATGCATGATCTGCTTCACTTCAGCATCCACACCGAAGCTGCCAAGGGTGCCTTCGATAATTTCTGCCCGCGCCTGATCCTCTGCCTTGCTGTCCTCCAGGGACACCGCCACACCTTCATTCAAAAGCCTGATGGGCGGCGGCTGATAGCGGATGGCCATGGTCATTTCGGTTTGCTTCATTTCGGGGGCACGGGTTCCGTCCAGCTTGGCATCCCGCTTGGGTTCGGGCACAGGCTTGATGGGAATACGCTCCCCGGTGATGGGCATCACAGGATCGGTATAGACTGGCTTGGGTTCACCCTTCGCCGTGGTATGAGCAGGCATTTCCAATTCACGCTGCTTCTGCTGCACCATTTCGGACCAGCTGCTTTTCTTTGTTTCCTGTTTCTGCTCAAGCACGGGCTGAGCCGCCGTTTTCTTTTCCGGCACTTCCCTTTGTTTTTTCACATAAACGGGCGCAGCCGGTACGTTATCCATCTCATTCTGTTCTTCTTCCTCCGGTGTCTCCCAAAGGGCAAGCTGCTCATTTGCTGCCGGCCGGGTCTGTGGAGGCATGTAAACAGGCATCTGTTTTTCAACAGGATTTTCCTCAGGCACTTCCCAGGGCAATTCATCTGCAGGCTCTTCATAAGATTGAACAGGTGCTTCTTCCTGCATCTTTTCATACACAGGCTCAGCCTGCGCATATACAGGCTCCACTCTTGTTTCTTCCTGCTTTTCTTCCCTGCGCTTTTGCCAGCGGGAGGCAAAGGATTCTTTCTTTTCCGGCACCGCCGTTTGCACCGGCTGATGCACAGGCGTTTCCCGGGTCACAACAGGCTGCTGCTGTACATTTTCCGGCTCATGATAACGTCCTGCCGCCCTTTCCTGGGGATGCAGGGGAAAACGCTCGTCATAAAGCTCGCTGGAAACGGGATAAAAGCCCTCCACTTCGGATACCGTCTGCCGCACAGGCTTCACCGGCTGCACAGGGGCAGTATCCTGCGGATATTCGTAAATTTCTTCCTGAACCACTTGCCTGGGCTGCACGGTGTATTCCATGGGAATCTGCTGCACAACAGGCGGCTGGGCATTTTGCTGCTGTTCCTGCAGCGCTGCTTCTTCCGCAGCACGGGCAGCTTCCTTTTCCTGGCGCCGCTGGGCCCGGACTGCCTGACGCTGTTCGCTGCCATCCGTCATGCGGTTGATCAGATCGGCAGGGCTTTTCCTGAACAGCACAAAAAGCAGCGCAGCAAAAACGAACACAATGAAAACCATGCCAAGGAAAACGCCCATCAGCTGCCACAACGGATAGGCAATCAGCATGCCAATCAGGCCGCCGCCGCTTCCGGCAGTGCCGTCATGATACGCCTGACGAAGAAAATCGCCATATCCGAACAGCCCCTGATTGTCAGAAAGATATTCCAGATAGGACATACCAGGAACCGTTGCACATCTGGCCGTCAGCGTCACTCCTGCCAATACCAGCATATACAGCACCGTCACAATCAGACAGCTGCGCCCATTTACCCGGTGTCTGGCAGATACCAGCATCATCACGCCGCACCAGATCAGCAGCACAGGAAACAGTACGCACACCGGGCCGCACAGTCCATTGAGACCAAATGCCATTTCCCTTGCAATATACCCTTCCCCTGCCGCCATCATCGACAGCAAAAAGCAAATACCAAGCACGAGGAAAACGATGCCCAACGTAATCGTTACCGCAGCGTTTTTCCCCGTGGTGGCATATTCAGGTATCTGTTGTTTTTTTGCCTTTCCCTTGGCTGTGCTCATTCTTTTTCCCCTTTTATTCTGTAATCATCAGTCTCACATATTGCACAACGCCGTTTGCATCCGCATACACGGTATAATCCGCCTGCCTGGTTTCGCCGTTGACGGCAAGGGTGGTTTTATAGGTCAGACTTTCTCCGGCACACACACGGTATTGCATGGCTGTCGCTTCATCCATGGAAAGCATAATGCCGGTGTTCCCAAGCATTTCCTTTGCTTCTTCCAGCGTTGTTTTTCCCGTAACAATGCCGCCGTCGTCCACCCTGGAACAAAGCAGCCCTATCACTGTTTCTTCATTTTCATCCGCAATCAGCACCGTGCCAAAGAGCCTGGCATCTTCCACTTCATAGCATGCGCCGCCGGGATAAAATTCCGAATCAACCGTTGAACGATATTTTTTCAGCGCTTCTTCCATCTCCATGCCGATGCAGTTTCTGTCTCCCAGTCCATGCAGATAACCGACTTCGGTCTTTTCTTCCAGAACACGGTTCATATAGCTGCCGTCAGCAAGGTCGAAATAAGGTTCCAGCTGACTGAAACGGAAATACACCGCCCCGCCAAAGCCGGACAAGAAGGAAAGCTGGTCTTTTTCGTAATAGAGGGTGATGCCGCCGTTTTCATCCAGCGTATATCGGTCAAAAGGCACCGGAAACAGGCTTCTGTTTTCCAGATGGGTGGACAGGGTTTCTTCCACCTCGTTTTCCAGCGTTTCTTCCATATGTGCCTTTGCGCCGTCGGCATCTGTGAACAGTGCGTCAAAAGGAATTTCTTCCCCTGTTTCCAGATCCACCGTGATGGGATAATACACCTGAGACGGCCGGCCCACCGGCATTTTGCCTTCTGCGCTGATCACAAGGGACATAACATTGCCCTGAACATGCCCTTCAAAATCCACCCGCAAGCCGGTGCTGCCGGTGCCGTAGAGCATCACGTTCTGATAGGCAGCAATCTGCGCCCTTTCCATGATCATGGCGTTGATCTTTTCCGTATGTACACCGCCGTTTGCCAGCACGGGATAGATGATATAATCATTTTCTCCGTTTTCCTTTGCTGCCATATCCCCGCAGGCAACCAGCGCAGGGCCAATGCCCTCCGCCATAGTCGGAAGGCAGTGCATCAGACAAACAAGCGCAACCAGCAAAACAAACCATTTCTTCATTGGTTATTCCTCCACATCATATAGTATACATGATTTTCAGCTTTTTTTCAAGTTTCCGTACAGCATGGGCTGCAGCTGCGCTCCGGCCAGGGCCGCAGAAAGAGCCGACGGGATTTTGTCAAAATCCGCCACCAGCGACCGGGGTTTACCCACCGGGTCATCCTGCCCGTACGGCACAAAATAAACGTTCTTCATCACCAAAATCTTCCCGATATTTTCAGCCGATGCACCCAATCCGTCATTTGTGGAAGGTGCAATGAGCACCGGCCTTCCGTTTCGCAGATGGGATTTTGCCCCCAGCAGTGCCGGGGTATCGAAAATGCCATGGGCCATCTTCCCCATGGAAGCGCCTGTCATTGGTGCCAGGATGTATGCATCCATCAGCTTCCTGGGCCCAATGGGTTCCACCGCCTGCAGGGTGTCCAGCGGTTCCTTGCCGGTAATCTTCATCAGCATCCGGCGCACTTCATCTGCCTGAAAAAAGCGCGTATTATGATCCCGCACCGCAAAGGACACAATGGGAGTCACTTCATACCCTTCTTCCATCAATTGCTCCATGGCAATGAATACCCTTGCAAATGTACAGAACGAACCCGTCAGTGCAAAGCCCACCCTTGTTTTGCTCATTCCCGAACACTCCTTTCAATGAAATCCATCCACGCTTTCGCAGCATCCCGGGGACAATACCTGCCGGGTAATCCCCCTTCGATCTGCACATTGAGTCCAAGCCTGACTGCCGCTTCCATATCCATCCCATACGGCGCACTTGCAAGCTCCATCAAAACCACGTCTTTTCGCATTGTTTTCAATATTTCTTCCGTAAAAATGACGGACGGCACTGTATTGAACACCATGTCCATCTTCCCTGCCACATCAGCCATCTGCAGCATATCAACGCTGTTATCACCGCCAGCCCTCCGTGCCGCTTCCCGCCTTGCGGCAACGGTCACATCACTTCCAAGGCCCCGCAGCATTCCCGCCAGCGCCTTGCCGATCCTGCCATACCCGGTCACAAGGCACCGGCATCTGCAAAGAGCCCCTTTGCGTGCACACATGGCCTTGTATACCGCCCCCTCTGCTGTCAGAATGGCATTTTCCATTAAAAACGTTTCATCCTCCATCACTCTTTTCATCCGCCATTCCTGCGCTTTTGCCTCAGCT
>JAFSBN010000074.1 GCA_017437265.1 Clostridia bacterium | reverse complement strand
AGCTGCTTGAATCCGGCATTTCCCTGATTGGCCAGTTGGCCGCCGGTCTGATTCAGGCAATCCCCCAGGTGCTTGCCGCAATTCCCCAGATCATCAACAGCATTGTTTCCACTTTCAAGGGGTGGAACTGGCGCGAAATCGGCTCCAACATTGTCAGCGGCATTGCAAACGGTATTTCTTCCGGTGCAAGTGCAATCATTTCCGCCGCACAGTCTGCAGCACGCGCCGCGCTGAACGCTGCCAAGCGGTTCCTTGGCATTGCTTCCCCGTCTAAGGTCATGCGCGACCAGGTTGGTAAATTCATTCCCGAGGGCATGGCTATCGGTATCGAAGCCAATACCAAGCCCCTGCAGGATGCTATGCACGGCCTGTCCGACCTGACCACCAGCACGGCACAGGCAGATATTGCCCGTGGAGCCAAGGCAACCGGTATTCCTGTTTCCACAACCGGCAACGTTTACGGAAACAGCACTTTTACATTCAATATTTACGCATCCGACAACATGGATGTGGATGAACTGGCCGAAACTGTGATGCAGAAAATCCAGTTCGCAGTCAGTCAGAGGGAGGTGTGCTTTGCATAATGTGGGATTCAGGTTATATGGCAGAACGTTGGGAAAAACGGAACCGTCCTATTGATGGTTGGCGTTATCACAATGATCATGGCTTTTATTTTGGTGATGTCTGCAGTCGCGATTTTCATGTGTATATCACCGATATGCGCGTTTTCGGAACCCCTGAGAAAGATATTACTTTCCAGAGCGTTGCCGGCAGAAACGGTGACATTACGTTTGATAACAAGCGCATGAACAATATTGATGTTGTGTATAGCTGCCTTATTCCCACCGACTTCCGGAGATATTACGCGTCTTTTGTGAATGCCCTCCACAGGTATTCCGGCTATCAGAAACTTGTGGACACCGCTGAAAATGGTGTGTTTCGTATGGCTGTAATGCGCGGCGAAATCGAACCGACCGTGATCAGACGCGGCAACGGCGGTACATTTGATGTGCGCTTTACCTGCAAACCGCAAAAGTTCCTTGAAAGTGGAACCTATGCGCACACACTCACAGAAACCCCGGCAAAGCTGTACAACCATGATGGCGGCATTGCGCTTCCCCTTATCACCGTGTATGGCACCGGCCCCGGAAAGTTCACCATCAATGATATTACCGTGGACATCTTGGCGCTTGCTGACCAAATCACGCTTGACTGTGACCTTATGACCGCATATAGGCAAGTTGGTGACGCGGCAGCAGAAAACAAGAACGCGGACATTTATGCCCCTGAATTTCCGGTGCTTGGATATGACGAAAACATTATCACATGGGATGGCGGTATTACCCATGTCGATATAGTTCCAAGGAGTTGGCGCGTTTGAATCTTATTATTCATCACGATACCGCCACAACGTTCAAAAGTAATGGCATTGGTGTTCTGGCTGATGCCATTACCGCGAAGGTTGTGCGCGAATTAAACGGTCAGTATGAATTGATGCTTAAATACCCCGATACGGGTATGTATGCGCAGTTCATTACTGACCGTCATATTGTTATGGCGAAGCCTGACCCCGTTACGGATCCACAGCCGTTCCGCATTTATCGTGTGAACCCTGTCAGCAAAGGCACCATCACCGCGTATGCCCGTCATATCGCATATGACACCATGGGTATTCCCTGCGCCCCGTTTACCGCTGCCAGCTGTGCGGACGCGGTCAGAAACCTTTCCGTTAATGCCGCCACAGACTGTCCCTTTTCCTTTTCCACGGACAAAACCGTTGTGGGTAAATTGACCGTGGATGTTCCAAAATCCATTTGGGGAATCATGGGCGGTTCCGCTGGTTCCATCCTGGACCGGTACGGCGGTGAATATGACTTTGACGGGTTCAATATCGCCCTGCAAACCCGTTTAGGTGCTGACCGTGGTGTTTCCATCCGGTACGGTAAGAATCTCAGCACCTTGGAACAGGACAGGAATTGCGCCAACGTTTACACGGGTGTTTTCCCGTATTGGAAGCCCTTCGAGGGCGATGTGGTCATGCTGCCCGAACAGATCATAAATGCCCCCGGCAATTATAATTTCGTTCGGATTCTTCCGCTTGACCTTTCCCAGAAGTTCGATGTTGCCCCAACGGAGGAACAGCTTCGGGAAGCTGCCACAAATTACATGATCAACAATAATATCGGTGTTCCTGATATTTCGTGGAATGTTCAATTTGTGCTGTTGGAGCAGTCGGAAGAATATAAAGGCATGGCACTTTTGGAACGGGTGTTGCTGGGTGACACCGTTTCCGTTATTTTCCCCCGGATGAATGTGAATGCTTCCGCCCGTGCGGTCAAAATCGACTTTGACCCCATTTTGGAGCGGTACAACAGCATTACCCTGGGCAAAGTCAAAAGTGACCTTGCAACCACTATTGTCAAACAGCAACAGGAGATCAGCAAGAAACCATCCGCCCAAGACATGACCTCCATCATCAATGACAAGCTTTCCATGACTATCCCCGGTATCAACGGCGGCGCTGTCCGCCTGTTGGACACCAACGGGGACGGAAACCCGGATGAATTGTACATTGCTGACCATGAGGATCCTGCCCAGGCGGTGAAGGTCTGGCGGTTCAACTATGAAGGTTGGGCAGCTTCCGAAACCGGCTACAATGGCCCGTATATTTTCGGTGCTACCCTGGAGGACGGGCTGTTGGCAAACTTTGTCACCGCTGCCCAGTTGGTTGCCGGTACAATCCGAAGCCGGGACGGCGAAACGTTCTTTTTGGATCTTGACAACGGTGTGCTTGAAATGAAAGCCATTGGCGAAGTGGAAGGCAGCTTGTCAGACCTTGGGGACAGAATCGCGGAACAGTCTGCAGAGTTCGAAGTCATGTCCGAGCAGATTTCAATGCGTTTTGAAACCATTGAACAGGGTGCACAAGGCTCAGACAATGGGCTGCAAGAACAGTTTAATAAACTGTATAAGCATATTAAATTTTCCGGTGAAACCGGTATTACAATCGGTTCCGGTGATAGCGCGTTGACGTTGGAACTTGACAACGAAACGGGCATTGTTTTCAAGAAAAACGGTGTTCAGTTCGGTTTGTGGGATGGTGAAAACTTCCACACCGGCAATATCATCATCGGTGTGAATGAACGGGCGCAGTTCGGTTCTTTTGCCTTTGTTCCCCGTTCTGACGGATCCCTGTCATTCCTGAAAGTGGGTGGTTAAATGGCTGAAAATACAATATCCCTTGATTCTGCCAAAGCCTGGGAAGGTAGTATTTACTGGAAATCTACCGCGAACACGGCGGGCAACTATTCAAGTCTTTATGTCTGTGCCACCATGTGGAAAACTGACGGATACCTCACATCTTCCAACAGCTACACAAGCGGCACCATCACCATTGACGGCACATCATACAAATTGACCGGTTATCAGGAATTCGAGGATTCTGTCTGTATCTTCGAAGACACCTTGACCATTTACCACGATAATGATGGCAAGAAAAGCGTTTCCATTTCGCTTACCTGTAACGGTCAGGCAAATACAAGCCTTTCCGGTTACACTTTGACCGGCAGTGGTATTGCCGTCCTTGACACGATCCACCGTTCTGCAACCCTGTCCGTTGGAAATGGCACACTTGGAACGGAACAGACAATTTCTGTTGTAAGTGATTCCACATCCCTGAAATATACGGTTTCCTACAGTTGCGGTACCAAAACGGGAACGATTGTTTCAAAGACCAGCAGTAAAAGCATCAAATGGACACCGCCCCTTGACCTTGCAACGGCAAACACCACGGGTACAACTGTCACCGTAAAGCTTACCTTGACAACGTATTCAGGAAGCACATCCATCGGCACAGCTTCGGCAAGCTTCACCTGTTCTATTCCTGACAGTGTAAAGCCGTCATTTACGGTTGAATTCTCCGACGCTGCCGGCTATAAGGACACCTATGGTGTTTATCTGCAAATGTTGTCATGCTTGCGAACTGTGGTAACCGCAACGGCTCCGCACGGTGCAACGGTCAAGTCGTATAAAATCGCCGCAAACGGTGAAACGCTTACAACTGCAGATTCCACCACCGGTGTTCTTACCCAGTCCGGAAGCATAACCGTCCGGGTTAGCGTAACGGACAGCCGAAGCAGAACAACAGAGGCCGAATACACCATTGACGTTGATGAATATTCACGGCCCAATGTTTCACAGCTTGCCGTGCTTCGTTGCAATAGTGACGGTACGGCAAATGATCAGGGCGGATATGTCAAAGTCACTTTCTCTGCCGGGGCCGATTCTCTGGATGGGCAAAACACTGTTGCGTATAAGCTGGAATACAAGAAAACCACCGCAACCAGTTACACAGTTGTCAATCTGACACAGTACACGGGCAATTTTTCTATTTCCGGGAAAACGTATCTTTTCACCGCTGATACTGGATCTTCTTACAATGTGCGCCTGACTGTAACGGACAAATTCATTGCCGTCGCAAAGGCAACCACCGCCTCCACAGCCGCAACAATTATGCACTACAAGACAAACGGACGCGGTATTGGCCTGGGCAAGATTTCCGAAGTTGACAACGCTGTTGACGTTGGTTGGGACGTTCACATGAACGGAAAAACCGTAACAGGATTGCCCAACCCCACAGACAGCACCGATGCCGTTCCCCGAGGATATTTGGATAGCACCCTTGCCAATTACTTGGGTGTTATTCTGAAAACAGGTCAGTACGGAACTACCCTCCCGGCAGCCGGCACTCCTGGAAGACTTTTCTTTAAGAAGGTGGGCAGCTAGTGGCTATTTCTCCAAGTTCTGTCACGGTCAACGGTGTCACGGCAACAATTTCGCTTTCTGGCTCCACGGTAATGGTTAGGGTGTCCAGCACTTCCCTTTACTGGCGAGTGAGAGGGCAAAACCCTGACACAAAGCATTACATTACGGAAACCCGAAATTCCAGTGCTTCCTTTACCGGCACAGACGGAAAGAATTATGTTTTTCAGGTTTGTACTTCTAGCGGTTCCTGGACGGGTGGCACAAACGGCCTGTTTACCGTTGAATTTGATTTTACCCTGTCAATAAGTCAAGGCACAGGCACAACTATCACCGTTAAAAGGGGCAGCACAACCCTTTCGAACGGCGCAACCCTCCAAAAGGGTGACAGCCTGACAATAACGATTTCCGCAAAAACCGGATATAATATTGCGTCCCGTTCGCACAGCAACGGAACGTATACCGTCAGCGGAGATGTTAGTGTTTATGCCACAGCATCGGTCAAATCATTTTCCCTTTCAATAAGTGCAGGAACAGGCTCGTCAATCACAGTAAACCGCACAAGTTCCCCGAAGAAAGGCGCCACCACGGGAAATCTTTCCAATGGTGCAACCATTTATTATTCGGATGTCCTGAAAATAACGTTTTCAGCGGCCTCCGGCTATGAAATCGCAACACATACCGTCAACGGTTCTGCTTTCACATCCGGAGGCACACACACTGTTACCGCGGCTGTCAAAGTTGTATCCACGGCCAATATTTTGGGCCTTGTTTACATTGACAACGGTGTTTCGTTTGAAGCGTACCTTGTTTACATTGACAACGGCACAAGTTGGGATCAGTACATTCCATATTGCGATAACGGTATATCTTGGGATATGTGTTATTAACAGTCTGTATATTAGGAGGTAATATATGACCGTAAAGGAAAAGCAAAACTTGCTTGCATTCCTGGGCCTGTACACCGGTGCCATTGACGGCAGCTGGGTTCATGTTGACGTTGATTAAGGGGGCAAGCGATGAATTGCACCCACTTCGTTGATTTTCCTGTATTCGTGAAAGGTACAACGGCAAAGCCCTGCAAGGTTCCGCACATATTCACCACAGGCGGTATTGGTTGGTCTGTTGAATTTAACTTTGACGATGATTGGTCTGCAGTTCCTCACCGAACTGCAACGTTCTGGGCCGGCCACATCCGGAAAGATGTACCATTCACAGGAAACAGCGTCATCATTCCAACGGACATTTTGCGAATCCCGTTTACCGTGTTGCGTGTATCTGTTCGCGGAACTGATTGCATTCCGGATCCTGAAAGCATTGCCCGCGCAGAGGAAATTTGTGCGCGGCAAAGTGAAATCAATATGGAATTCCGTGAATGTGAGCAATCAGAAGTAAAAGCCCTGATGGATGAATACATAGCCCTTGCAAATGAACGCAAAGGGCTGAATCTTATCCGGAAAAGGTATATTACCCAGTGGTGTGAACTGGGCTATATCTATCCTGGCACAACCCTTCCAGACGCAAGGGGGTGACACTGACGGAAACGATTATTGCATCAATCATCACCGGCGCTATCACCCTTTGTGGTGTCCTGATTGCCAACAGTAAGAATCAGGCGGTTATGGAATCTCAGATTGCAGAACTGACCCGGGAAGTCCGGGAACACAACGGCTTTGCACGGCGAATGCCTGTTGTCGAGGAACAGATCAAGGTTATCAATCACCGTATCGATGATTTGGAGGGCTTCCACAAACCCCCGAAGAACTAAGGAGGTTTTACTTATGAACAAGGAATTTATCATTCGTAAGCTGACCAGCCGCAAGCTGTGGGTTGCAATCGCCGGTTTCGTGTCTGGCTTGATTGTTGCCATGGACGGCAATGCTGAAACCGCTGAAACCATTTCCGGTCTGATTCTGCAGGGCGCTTCCATCCTGGGTTATCTGCTGGCCGAAGGTCTGGCAGATGCCGCGCACCCCGGTTCCGCTGCAGTTCCCGAACCTGCGCCCGACCCTGAACCCGTCACCGACACCATTGTTGAAGGTTTCTGCGCGTAAATGAAACGAACCCCTCCCCACCCGGGGAGGGGTTTTCTTCGTTTCTGGGCCATTACAATTTCATTGCAATTTCCGGTT
>JAFSBN010000073.1 GCA_017437265.1 Clostridia bacterium | reverse complement strand
GATGAAAAGCATCCGGCCGGCGGTGTTCCACCGCCCAGCCCGTGGGCGAGCGGCAGTGCCGCACCCGATTCGCAAATAAACAATTTCCACCAGCGAAAAAGTTTCTGCGTGTTGCTTTGTTCACCGGGATAATGCTTGTTAGATATACATAGCCGTTTCCGGCATTGGGTGCAGGGACAATGTCCCTGCTGGGGGTGGAGGGGGCAAAGCCCCTCCATGGTCTCCCCATGCAGCACCGGGAAAATGTTTGTATGATAAGATTAGCCATTTCCGGCTCTGGGTCCAGGGTCAATGACCCTGGTGGCCCTGGTTATTTTTTCACAAAGCGGAACATGTGCCAGGAAAGCGGCGCCAGCAGCACATCTGCCTTGCCTTTTTCCAGCGGCACGTTTTCCATTGTGCGGGGGCAGATGGCATCCGGGTGGTGATAATCGTTGAACGCCTGAGGGTCGTCGGTATAAAGAGCCTGATGTTCTTCCATCTGCCATCCTTCAAAGGCCCGCATATCCAGGGTCAGCTGATGAGCGTCCTTTTCATCGGCGTTTACCACAAACACCGCCATTTCGTCCTTGTCTTCCTGCAGAGCGGCAGCCGCCTGAATATACGCCACGTTTTCAAAGCCGGCGTACTGGTTCATATCATCAATGGCATAGCCGTCCACATGATATGTTTCGCAGTCTACCACCGGCTGCAAAGAAACGCCCTTTGCATGGCGCATCAGCTGGGTGAAGGGATAATAGGCCGCGCCTTTCCACACATGTTCCCTGTCAGAGGCGCACAGCTGGTGCAGGCCGCTGGTGGAGCAGCCGATCTTGATCCTGTCCGCATGGCGCAGGAGGGTGAGCATAATGGAAGCGGTGGCCAATGCCCGGGGCATTTCGCCTTCCCTGGGCAGCATGCGCCGGGTGGACCAATCGTCCGGGTCATGGCGCACATAGCGGCGCTCGGGATCAAAGGAATAGAAATTCATGTCATGCTGCCGGCCGCCGGTGCCAAGGGAAGCGCCTTTTGCCGGGCGGTAGGAAGCGGCGTATTCGTCCAGAGACAGCATCATCTTCTTTTTCACCCGCTGCCGGGTGCCGATATAATCGCACAGGGCAATTTCGGTGCGGATATAATCTTCAAACGCCTGATAACCGGCCATCAGTGCCGGCACATTGCCGATGGGTGCGCTGTGGTAATGGTGCAGGGAAATATAGTCCACCGTTTCGTAGCACTGCTCCAGCACCTGCCTGTCCCAATCCGGATAATGATTCAGGAACGGGGAGGAAGAAACACAGGCCACCGTTTCAATGCTGCCGTCAATCCACTTCATGGCCTTGGATGCTTCATGGGCCAGCACGCCATAGGCCCGGGGATCCTTCTGATAGGAAGCAATCTGCCAGGGGCCGTCCATTTCATTGCCCAGATACCAGGTTTTCACCCGATAGGGCTTTTCCCGGCCGTTTTTCCTCCTTAGGTCGGACCAGTAGGTGCCGCCCTCAAAATTGGTGTATTCCACAATATCCATGGCATCCTGCAGGGTGCCGGTGCCCAGGTTTACCGTATACAGGCTTTCAGCGCCGCATTTTTCCGCCCATTGCAGGTATTCGTCATGGCCCACATCGTTGGGGATGTACTGGAACCAGGCGGGATCCAGATGGGTTTTCCGTTCGGCTTTCGGGCCGATGGAGTCCTTCCAGTTCCAGCCGGACACAAAATTGCCCCCGGGCAGGCGCACGCAGGGCAGCCCTGCTTCCTTCAGCCCCCGGATCATATCCTGCCGGAAGCCCTGTTCATCCGCCGTGGGATGTTTGGGATTATACATGCTGCCGTTCACCATGGAGCCGATGGGCTCCAGAAATGCACCGAACAGGCGGGAGGAAATTTCGCCGATCCTGAAATCAGGATGCAGCGTCAGGGTTGCTTTTTTCACAGGAAACACCCTTTCATACAATGTATTCTGATCCGTTTTCTCTGCTTCTATTGTAGCTGCTTTCTCTTGCCCTCGCAAGGGAATTTTTTTCTCTTCTTGCGGACAATCCGCATCTTTTTGCAGACAAAAAAGCAGGGCCGTCGGCCCTGCATCCGATTCTGAGAAGGATGAAGGGACAAAGCCCTTCGTGGTTTTTTCCGAGACAGCGGGAAATTGTTTGCCGGATGAGAGCGGCAATCAACGCTACTGAGGCGAGAGCACCAGGTGCAGCACATTGCCGCGGCCGTCGGGCACGTCGATATTGAGGTTTTCGTCGCAATGCAGCACTGTAAGGCAGCCGGTGTCGGTATCATACTGGAAGGGTACGGAACCGCCCCATTCATCCGTTACCGCAATGCCGGCGGCGTTGATGCCGGAAACGACGTCGGCAAAAAACAGCATCACATTTCCGCCGCTGCGTCGCACTCTTTGCAGCTGAGGCAAGCCAAAGTCCACCCCCGTTACAGAAGCGGTTGTCTGAGCCTTTTGCCGGTTGATGAGCATCACGTCCACCGTCAGCTTCCCATTTCTGCCGGGCTGCAGGGTATACCCCCCGTCTTCATCCTCGTATATGGGCTGCGTGACGCCGTTGATGCTGGCGCTGATATGGCGTACAGGCATACCGGACGAAAGGGTGATCCGATACAGCGGGTTTTCATTTTCGGCGGTTTCCACAGGGGTGATGGTAACATCGGTGGAGATGAAAAGGAAGGGCAGCATCAGGAACAAAACCAGCAGGATGATGATTACCGTGCGCTGCATGGAAAAGCGTTCCTTGCGGTAATTGCTGTATGCGGTGAGGGTCTTGAGGGAGACGGTATTGGGGGCTTTGTTGCAGATGAGGAAGATGTTTTCCAGCATCTGTTCCGCCGTCTGGGGGGAAAGCTGGGGCAATTTCTTCACAGGCCGCCTCCTTCCCCGGTGCTGCTGTCCAGCCTGGGCAGGCGCTTTAGGCCGCTTTGCATGTATTCCTTCACTTCTCTTGTGCTCATTTCCGTCAGCATGGCAATCTGCCTCGGGCGCATGCCGCAATAGCTTTTGAGAATCAGCACCTGGCTTTCGGTGAAGGGCAGGTTCATCAGCTGGTGCAGGGTATAATTTTTGCCGGAAACGGATACCGCGATGCTTTCCGGGTTTTCAGGCATGGTGGGGTCGTGCTTTTGTTTCAGCTTCAGGCAGATGCGCAGGTTCAGCTGGGTGAGCCAGTTGACAATCAACCCCATATCCTGCAAAAGGGACATATTTTTCAGCGCCTGAACATAGGTTTCCTGCAGCGCTTCCTGGGCCAGATAGGGGTCGTTGAGAAAGCTGCAGCAAAACTGGTATTGCTTCTGGTGGGTGGCGGCGAAAAGCTCGGCAAAGGCATTGGCATCCCCGGTTTTGGCGTGGCGCACCAGTTCGGTTACATATTGCAGGTCTAAGCTGGGCATAGAGAAGCTCCTTTATTTCAGGCTTTGCTGGGCGTTTTCCCGCAGGCGGCGGTCTGCCAGGGCGATGAGCTGGTTGATGGTTTTCACCTGCTCCCCTTCCCGGAAGGCGCAGCCGCAGATATACTGCAGGGGATGGTTTTCTTGTTCCTGATTGTAGCGTTCCACCGTTTCCTGTATACGCAACTGGAATGCTTCCAGTTTTTCGGATGTGCATTCTTCAAACAGCGCCATGAATTTGTTGCCGCCGTTGCGGCCCACAAAGCACAGGCCCAGGGAGGCGGTGTGAAGGATATTGGAAAAGGCGTGGATGGCGGCATTGCCGGCCACATAGCCCTTGGCGTCGTTGATCTGGCGGATATTGGTCAGGTCCACCATGATGCAGCCCACGGTGTCGGGCAGGGGTTTGTCCAGATATTTTTCGATCATGGCATCGCAGCTGAACCGGTTGGCAATGCCGGCGATATGGTCGTTATGCACGGCAAAGTCCAGCTCGCTGTAATCCTTTTTCAGAGAAGAAAAGGAAGAAAAATCCCACAGGATGAAAGCCAGGCTCAACACAGCCATCACCCACAACAACCCGCACATCAGCCTGACGGACGGATTGCTGCCGATGAGCTGGTACAGCTCGCCGTCGGAAAAAACCAGATACAGCCCCAGGGCAATCAGCACAACAAACAGGATCAGCTGGATGGTTTTGATCCTTTCCACACGTTTTTTCAAAAGAGAATCCCTCCCGGAAAAATTACATAATCGCATGAAACAACGGCGAAATTTCATTTCATGTTACCATTATAGAGGGAAAAACCGTGAAAGGAAAGCCTTTTTTTCAGGAATTTGTGAAAAAATCAAGAAAATTTCCCGGATTTGGCATTTACAAACGGGCAAAAGCAGTATATAATAAGGAACGTGAAGTAACCGAGGATGTAACCTTCGCCTTGTGAAAGAGGGGCGGAGGAACGTCCGTTTCGCTTTTTGCTTTGATGGGCAGAATATGCCTGTGTCGGAAATTGAAAGGATGTTTGAATATATGAAGCTCGAGATCAAGCGTTTGTTGACCGTCGTGCTGGCTGTGGCCCTGATTGTGGGCGTGGGCTATTTTTCCTGGGACGATCAGCTGCGTGCTTCGGAAGACGATGGCACGGTAACCGCCGCCCAGCAGCAGGAACAGGCAGAGCAAACCCTGGCTCCTGTGGAAGTGGTGGTGCCGGAAGAAACGCCTGCTGAAGAAGTGGCGGCAGAAGCGCCTGCGGATCCTTTCCAGAATGCCTGGATCAGCGTTTCCCTGCTCAATGATGGTGAGCTGTACTACGGCGATGTTGCCAAGCTCTGGGCGCAGGTGTCCGGCGTGGAAGGAAACGGCGCTTACCGGATCCAGTGGCAGACGGACGACGGAAATGGCTGGGTGGATATTCCCGGTGCTACCGGCCCCAGCTACAATTTCTCCCTCAACGGTTCCAATGCCACCCGGCCTTACCGGGCTGTGATGATCTGCCAGAATTGATTTTTACGGTTTCTCCTTTTAACGGCCGTCCGAAAGGACGGCTTTTTTATTGCAAAAAATAAAGGTACAGACGCAGGGATGCGTTCTGCACCATTGTATCATTCTTCCGAAGCTTCTGTTTCTTCCTCATAACCCACTGCAGCGCCCAGCGCCCTGTCCACCAGCGCCATTTTTTCTTTTTTCAATGTGCCCATTTTGTGGATCAGTCTGCTTTTTTCCACCGTGCGCACCTGTTCGCACAGGATGATGGAGGGCTTTGTGATGCCGCCCTGGGGCGGAGACAGGGGCACATGGGTGCGCAGGGGACGTTTGCCCAGCCGGGAGGTGAGGGGCAGGATGATGACGGTGGGGCTGAAGCGATTGCCAAGATCGTTCTGAATGATGAGCACGGGGCGCTTGCCGCCCTGCTCTGAGCCGATCACGGGATCCAGATCGGCAAAATATATGTCACCGCGTTTCACGCATTTTCACGCTCCGATGGCGACAGCCAACGGGCGGCTGCCGCCGCTGATGGAGAAAGGGAAAACCTTTCTGCTGTCAGTGTATGCAGCAGCAGCTGCATGTGTTTTGACAGGGACACCCCTCTGTGCTATAATACCCGATTGTATACAATACTTTGGAGGAACCGAAGATAATGAAGAAAAAAGTGCTGATTATTCTGGCTGCAGTGCTGGCGGTGCTGGTGCTGGCAGCAGCAGCCGTGCTGTATTCTTTTCCCGTCAGCTTTGGCGGTACCGGGGTGAAAAGGCCCGATGCACTGCCGGGCGATACCCTTCTGACCCGGGAACAGGTGCAGGCCGACCGGCAGCAGCTGATGAAATATGTGGAAAGCGTGCATCCCTTCTTTGTGGATGGCAGCGATCAGGCTCCATATCAGGCGGCGAAGGAAGCCTATCTTTCCGAAACGGAGAGCGCCATGACGGTGGATGCCTTTATGGGCGCCACCGCCCGGTATCTTACTGTTTTCGGGGACGGGCACACAGAGCTTTCCTGGCAGTATGGCGATGAAGTGGCCATCTACCATAGTTATCGGGAAGGACAGATGTATTTTGCGGATGAAAACGGCGTGACGGATTTGACCATCACCGCCGTGGACGATGTGCCCATGGAGCAGATTTATGCCACTATGGACAGCCTGTTTCCGGCGGAAAATGAAATGGCTGTGGTAAAGAATTACAACAATTATTTCACCTCGGAAAACCTTTTGAAAATGGCCGGGGTGGATGTGGAAAAGGATACCTTTACCGTTACCTTGTCAGACGGCAGCACCCGGGAATGCGCCTGGTATGTGCCGGTGGATGAAGAATATTCCCTGCCGGAAGAAAACCATTGGTTCATGGAAGACGATGTTTTCGTGGTGCGCTTTGTGGAATGCGTGGATGATGATAATCTGAAATCCATTGCCGATGCGTTGAAAAAAGCGGTCAATAACGGCTGCACCAAGGTAATCATCGATGCCCGGGGCAACGGCGGCGGTAGCTCCAATGCCTGTGAACGGCTTTTGAACGCCATGGGCATGAAAGCGCCTTCCTACGGCATGCTGGTGCGCTATTCTCCGGAGGCAAAGGAGCAGCGGGGTTATCTGCGTTCATCAGGTTCTATCACCATAAAGCCCAGCCAGAACGCCCGGCAGAACGAAAAGGTGAATCTGGTGGTTTTGTGTGACCGCTACACCTATTCCTCCGCTACCATGCTGTGCGTATATGTGCGGGACGGCGGTCTTGGCACGCTGATTGGCGAAGCGTCCTCCAATATGCCTGGCATGTACGGTGATATCACCTATGTTGCGCTGGAAAACTCCCATCTCTTTGCTTCCGTATCTCACAAGCGCTTCCTGCGCCCCTCCGGTGAAACGGAGGAAAGAATGCTGGTGCCAGATGTCGAAACCGCTGCTGCCGACGCTTATCAGGCGGCGCTGGATTTTCTGAACGGGAAATGAAAGGGGAAGGTCAGGGGGCTTCTCGCCCCCTATACCCCCGCGCCAGGGACATTGTCCCTGGACCCAGAATGCGTCATACAATCGTATCGAACGGAGTTTTTTTCGCACGAAGCGTGAGGAACGAAAAGAAGCCGCACCACGGGCGTAATGAAAACGAGAATACGCCGGGAGAGAAAGCAAGCTTTCTCCTCCGGCGTATTTCTTCGTTTTCCCCGGATGCTATGCATCCGGCAGGCGGCGAAATGCCGCCAGGCCCGTGGGGGGAACAAGATCAATTCTTAATTCTTCATTTCGAATTCTGAATTTCCCTTCAGCGGCACATTGTTTGCAAGGAACGGCCCTTTGTTCCGCAGAAGGGTGCAGGGGCAATGCCCCTGCTGGGGGAGTAGGGGGCAAAGCCCCCACACGTCTCTCTTACTGTTCCAGTTTCTTTTCTTTCCGGGCAGCGATGGCCTTGTCCAGCCAATCCTTGCCTTCGGTGAAGCGGCACACGATGTAGGATACCACATAGTCGCCGGCGGCGTTGACCATGGTGGCCGGCGGGTCTACCAGGTTGCCAAGCGCAATAGCGATGGGGTAGGCAATTTCCATATGTTCAGGGAAGAAGAGGGTGCACAGCACCAATTCGCCCACGCCGCCGCCGCCGGGGATACCGCTCATGGCCACGGAGGAGAAGATAGCCACGATGATGGCCAGGATGGCATTGCCGGTGTTAAAGGGCATGCCGAAGAGGCCGAAGAGGAAGGCTACCTTGATGATGGCGCTCATGGAAGAGCCGTCCATGTGCATGGTGGCGCCCAGGGGCAGCACCACTTCGGACACTTCCTTGGGGATGCCGGTATCCTGTGCTGCTTCCATGTTGGTGGGGATGGTGGCAACGGAGGAGCAGGTGCCAAAGGATACGGCTGCGGGCTTGAACAGGTGGCGGAACATTTCTTTGACGCCCTGCTTGCCGCCGCCGAAACGGGCATAGATGGGGAAGAAAATGAACATGTAAGCAAAGCACATCACATAGTAGATGATGAGGGTTTTGCTGTAGTCGCTGATCAGTTCGGGGCCGTAGGTGGCCACCAGATAGGCAAAGAAGCCGAAGAAAGCGATGGGGGCGTAGTAGCTGATGAGCTTTACCATCTTCAGGATGCATTCGGTAAGGTTGGAAAGCATGGCGGCCACAGGCTTGCCCTTTTCACCGGCCATCTGCACGCCAAAGCCAAACAGCACGGAGAAGACGATCAGGGGCAGCATGGCACGGCGGGAGAGCAGCTCCACAAAGTCCGGCTTGGTGAAGAAGTTGATGATCATATCAGCCAGGCCCAGGGTTTCGTCTACCTGACCAACCTGTGCAGTATAGGTGGAGGAGACCAGGCCGCCGGGAACCAGCAGCGTAACCACATACATCAGAATGGCGGCGATACCGGCGGTGACCAAGAAGGTGATCACCGTGGTGCCCATCACCTTGCCGGCCCGCTTGGCGCTTTGCATATTGGCAATGGCGGAAGAGATGGAGCAGAACACCATGGGCACCACCACGCAGAACATCAGGTTAATGAACAGCGTGCCCAAAGGCTCCAGTGCCGTGGCGCCGGGCCAGAAGGCACCGGTGATGCAGCCGGCCACAATGCCCACCAGCATACTGAGGATGAACCAATAGTTTTTCAGGAATTTCTTCATTCCGTTCCACCTCGTTTTCTTTTTTCGTTAATTATATTATATCATTGCCTTTTTTCTCTATATAGGGTATAATATGCCAAAAATATTGCAAAACCTGCTTTTGTGGTGATGATATGAACGAAAACCTGTCCAGAGGGTATTTGCTGGAGCCCTACCGCCTGTTTCACTCCACCGACCGGCGGGATGCGGACTTTGACGCCCACAGCCATGATTTTCACAAAATGGTGCTTTGCCTGCAGGGGCATGTGACCTATATCATGGAGGGAAACAGCTATGAGCTGCAGCCCTGGGATATGCTGCTGATCCCGGAACATCAGATTCACCGGTCCATCATGCATGGAAACACGCTGTATGAACGGATGATTTTGTGGGTGAATGATGATTTTCTGTCTTCCTTTCAGGAGGAGGCGCTGCGCAGGCCTTTTTTGCGGCCCATGCTGTACCGTCCCAAGCCCCATAAGCGGGCCCCGCTGGTGGATAAGCTGACGGAAATGGAGCGGTGTGAAAAAGGCACGCTGCCGGGCAGGAAGCTGTTGCAGGATACGTATCTTATTCAGTTTCTGCTGGCACTGTCCGGTCAATTGGCGGCGGATGCGGCAATGCCCGAAGGCGCTGTGCGTACCGATCCCAAGGTGCACGAAATTCTTTCTTATATAAACGGCAATCTGAAAGAAAGCCTGACGGTGGAAAGCCTTTCCCGGCAGTTTTTCATCAGCCCCTCCCATCTGATGCATTCCTTCCGTGCCCACACCGGCTGCAGCGTGCACCAGTACATCCTGCAAAAGCGGCTCACATATGCCTTTGACCGCATCCGGGAAGGAAAAGGCGTGGTGGAAACGGCCGGCCAGGCAGGTTTTGGGGATTACAGCGCCTTTCTCAAGGCCTTCCGTAGGCAGTATGGCTGCAGCCCCCGGGAAATCAAATAAAAAAATCGCCTCCGTATAGTGTGTACGGAGGCGAAAAATATATGCTTATCGTTTTTTCTTGTCGCCCAGGAAGCGGCTGAATTCCTGCCAGCCTTCCAATGTCATGCAGCAGCCCCGGGCTGCGCAATCCTGCGGATCTTCCGCCAGGCGGCAGTCAATTTTCAGGGAAAGCTGCACCGCTTCGCACAGGCCGCTGAGCAGGGCGCCGCCGCCGGTGAGCACAATGCCGGCATCGGAAATATCGCCCACCAGCTCGGCAGGGGTGTGTTCCAATACGCCGTGAATGGCTTCCAGCAGGCTCTGCAAAGGCTGGGCCATGGCTTCTGTCACTTCGTCACTGGTGACGTGCATCACCTTGGGCAGGCCGGTAAGCAGGCTGCGGCCGGTGACTTCCATGTAAAACTGTTCGCTTCTTGCGATAACGGAGCCCAGGGTGATTTTGATATCCTCTGCAGTGATGGGGCCCACCAGGAAATTGTGCTTGCGCCGCAGGTAGCGGATGATGGCGTCGTCAAAGGCGTCGCCCCCCAGCTTGACATTTTCCCGCACCACCATGCGGCCCATGGAAAGCACGGCAATCTCCGTTACGCCGCCGCCGATGTCCACAACCATCTGGCCGGAAGCGTCGCCGATGGGCAGGCCTGCGCCCAAAGCGGCAGCAATGGGGCGTTCCATCAGATAGGTGCGCCGTGCGCCGGCCTCAAACAGGGCGGAGATGAGCTGATGCCGTTCCGCTTCGTTCACGCCGCCCGGCACGGAAAGCAGCACCCGGGGGCCGCCCAGCAGATGCTTGCCCACCACTTTGGTCACAAAATAGCGCAGCATGGCGCTTGCCAGGTCAAAATCGGCAATCATGCCTTCTGCCAGGGGACGCATCACCTGAATATTGCCGGGGGCACGCCCCAGCATGCGGTGGGCTTCCTCACCCACGGCCAGCACGTTCCGGGTGTCCCGGTCGATGGCGATAACGGCGGGCTCGTTCAGCACGCTGCCTTTGCCCTTGCCGTGAATGACGACGCTGGATGTGCCCAGATCGACGCCGATGTCCAGAACCGTTGCCATGAAAAGAATCTCCTCTTCACATCAATGTTTTGGAAGGATATTCGACATGAGGACCGAAAATCCTTTATTTTGGAACAAAAATGGGATGAAACCGCCACTTTTTTTGAAAAGATGACGTTATATATATCTGCGAACACCACTTTATCGAAAAAAACACCTTGTGAATGTTTGCGAAAATACTATACCACTTTTTTTCTTTCTTGGCAAGAGTGGCTTAAAATGGGGGCGGAACTTGCGGTTTTTGTTCGATTGATATAATATATTATGGAAGAAAAAAGAGAGAAAGGGGTCCGGGCAATGCAGTTTACAAAAGCCCAGCAGGCGGCCATTGATGCAAGAAACAGGGATGTGCTGGTCAGCGCAGCGGCCGGCTCAGGCAAAACGGCAGTGCTGGTGGAGCGGGTGGTGTCGCTGCTGAAAGAGGGCAGACGCATTGACCGGATGCTGATTGTTACCTTTACCCGGGCGGCTGCCGGAGAAATGCGGGAGCGCATTGCCGCCCGGCTGGAGCAGGAGGAAGAAAACGCCCATCTGCGCCGGCAGCTGATGCTGCTGCCCCGGGCATCCATTTCCACGCTGCATGTGTTTTGCTATGGACTTTTGCGGGAGCATTTTGAGGCGGTGGGCATTGATCCCATGTGCCGCATTGCGGACCAGGACAAGCTGGATGCGCTGCACAAAAGGGCACAGGACCGGGTGATGGAGAACCTGTACGCCTCCCCCGATGCCAGTCAGCAGGCATTGATTGATCAATTTGAGGATGAGCAAATTGAAGAAATGCTGTCCCAGGCGGAAAGGTTTCTTTTATCCCAGGCCGACCCCTTTGGCTGGGCGGAAGAAAATATAAAAGAAGAAAACAATGGGCTGGAAAAATGGCTGGCCCTTTTGCAGGTGCTGTGCAGCGCCCATTTATCCGGCGCTATGGAACTGATGGCGGAAATGGAAAAGGCGGCCAATCTTCCCGGCTTTCCGGAGCGGTATCTGAAAACGGTGGAGATGGACGGGCAATTGATGCAGGAGCTGGTGCATGCATCGGAAGAAGGCAGATTGTCCGGCTGTGTTACCCAGTTTCCCCGGCTCAGCAGCAAGAAAGCGGCGCCGGAAGAGGATGCGGAAATTACTGCCCGTTACCGGGATTTGCGGGAAGAATGGAAAGGCCGCATTACGGAAGCCCGGAAATTGCTGCCGGGGGATGAAGAAAAGGCAAAACAGGATATTTTGCACACGCTGCCGGCATTGAAGGCTTTGTTTGCGCTGACGAAGGAATTGATGGATACCTTTTTTCAGATGAAGCAGCAAAGGAACTATCTGGATTACAGCGACCTGGAGCATCTGTCTTTGAAGGCATTGCAGCATGAGCAGGTGCGAAAGGCCGTGGCCGGGCGCTTTGACGCTCTTTTTGTGGACGAATATCAGGATGTTTCCGGTATTCAGGAGGCCATTCTTTCCGCCCTGCACGAAGGACAGGAGAATATGATGTTCATGGTGGGGGATGTGAAGCAGAGCATTTATCGTTTCCGCCTGGCGGACCCCACCCTTTTCCTGAACAAATACCGCACCTTCTCCGACGATGCGCAGGCAGAAAAGCGAAAGATCGTTTTCCAGCAGAATTTCCGCTCCGACGATAATGTACTTTCGGCAGTGAACCAGGTGTTTTCCCACGCCATGCGCGAGAAGGAAACGGAAATTGAATACGACAAGGCTGCCATGCTCTATCCCGGCGGCAACAAGCGGCCCGGTGCGCCGGTGGAAATTGTGCTGCTTCACGGGAAAGAAGAGGAAGACGGCCAGGGTGAATTGACAAAGGCGTACCGCTATGAAGCGGCCTTTGTGGCAAAGCGCATCCGGGAAATGATGCAGACGGTGCAGGTGATGGGAAAAGACGGGCTGCGCCCCTTGCGGTTCAGGGATATTGCCCTGCTGATCCGCAATGCCTCCGGTCGGGCGCCCTTTATTGCCAGGGTGCTGCAGAATGCCGGGATCCCGGTTTATTCCGATGCCGACGGGCAGTTTTTTGATCTGCCGGAAGTGGCGGATATGCTGAATATATTGCGGGTGGTGGATAATCCCTTGCAGGATATCCCCCTGATCAGCGCTTTGCGCTGCCCCTGCTTTGCTTTTACGGAAGAAGAACTGGCCCGGATCAGGCTGGTGAACCAGGGCCCCCGGGTGCCCTTCCATCAGGCGTTTTTGCAGCTGCTGGAAAAAGAGGGCGTGCTGGGAGAAAAGGCCAGAAAAACCTGGGAGAAGTTGAACGAATGGCGGTTCCTTGCGGTGAACCTGCCCCTGGACAGGCTTTTGTGGCGCATCCTTGAAGAAAGCGGGCTGTACATGCGCGCCGGATGTCTGGAAGACGGAGAGCTGCGTCAGGCAAACCTCTGGCTTCTCATTGAGCGGGCTCAGGGGGAAGCGGCGGCAGAGGGTTTGAGTGCATTTTTGCGGGAAACAGGACGTATCCGTGCCGGGGATGATATGAAAACAGCCAAGACCCTGGGGGAAAATGAAGACGTGGTGCGCATTTTGACCATGCATAAATCCAAGGGGCTTCAGTTTCCTGTGGTGTTTTTGCTGGAAACAGCCCGGGATTTCAATAAAGACAGGGAAACCACTCTCCGTCTGCACATGCGCCAGGGGGCTGCCCTGAAATATGTGGATGCCGAAGGGCGCATCACCCGGGAAACCTGCGCCCAGGCGGCCCTCAAGGGCATGGATGACAGGGAAAAAAGGGCAGAGGAAGCCCGGCTTTTGTACGTGGCCATGACCCGGGCGGAAGAAAGGCTGATTATCGTAGGTGCTCCCAAGAAAATAGAAAAATGCCGGGAAAGGTGGGCACGGCCTGCCACCTCCTATGCCGCCGGGCATACCGGCTGCATGCTGGACTGGATCATGGAAAGCCTGGAAGGGGGAAAGGAAGGGCAGTTTGAAGCGGAAAACGGCAGCATCTGGCGGCTGACCATGGAAGAAGCGGACGAAAACGCATTTGCGCCCCGTGAAAAAATGCCGCCGCCTCCCCTGGCACAGCAAATGCCTTCCGATGAGATCCGTTTCTGGATGGAGCGAAAGGAAGAACAGGGAGAAACCCTGAAAACCTCCGTTTCTGCGGTGGTGAAGGAAGTGCGCCTGATGGAAGACGATTGGGAATCCCCGGCGGACAAGCGCATCATGCAGGAGGAAAGCCCGGTGCCTTCCTTCATTGCGGCGGAAGAAATCACCCCTGCCGCCCGGGGCACCGTCACCCACCGGGTATTGGGGCTGATGGATCTTGCCCTGGCCGGGGAAGGCCATTTCCGGCAGGCACTGGATATATTGGAAGAAAAGCATTTGCTGACAAAGGAAGAAAGAAATGCA
The DNA here is from genome assembly GCA_017437265.1 of Clostridia bacterium. GTDB lineage: Bacteria > Bacillota > Clostridia > Christensenellales > Aristaeellaceae > RUG563. Next base: position 900 of record JAFSBN010000073.1, on the reverse strand, counting down.
GTGCGGCTGAACTGGCTGAAGGGGTTTTACCAAAGCCCGCTGGGGCAAAGAATGCTGCGCTCCGGAGAAGTGCACCGGGAATGGGCTTTTAATCTTTCAGGGGAGGGCGGCACGCTGATTCAGGGCGTGATTGACCTGTGTTTCCTGGAGGAAGACGGCTGGGTGCTGGTGGATTATAAGACAGACAGGGCGGAGGATGAAGAAATCCTTTCCCGGTATCAATTGCAGATGCGCTGGTACAAAAAGGCGCTGGAAAAAATCACGGGCAGGAAAGTGAAGGAAACATATCTGTTTTCCCTGCGTTCCGGTAATGCCATTGAGGTGGGGGAAGAATGAAACAGAAGGAAATCTTGACCGCCCGGCTGTGCCTGCGTCCTTTTCGGGAAGAAGACATGGAAGCGCTGTATGGCCTGTTAACGAATGAAGAGATCAAAAAAACCTACATGATTCCGGATTTTCCTTCCCGGGAAGCGGCGGATAAAATGTGCCGCCGGTTTGTGGATTTATCGCTGGATGAGGGGCATTTTGTCCGGGGGATTTATCTGGAAAACCGGCTGATCGGCTTTCTCAACGATGTGGAGATGACGGAAAAGACGGTGGAGATTGGGTACGTGATCCATCCTTTGCACTGGAACCGGGGCTATGCCACCGAAGCTGTGCAGGGGACGCTGGCGGTGCTGCTTGACAGCGGATTTGATGCGGTGCGGGCCGGATATTTTGAAGAAAATGAGGCCAGCGGCCGGGTGATGGAAAAGGCGGGGATGGGAAAAATTGCCTATGAAGATACCCTGGAATACCGGGGCAAAACCCACCGCTGCCTGTACTATGAAAAAAGAAAATAAAGAAACGGCTGAAGGAGTTTTCCTTCAGCCGTTTTTATGTCTGACTCTCATTCGTATT
>JAFSBN010000072.1 GCA_017437265.1 Clostridia bacterium | reverse complement strand
GTTATCCTGCCATATTATCACTGCTTTGAATGCTGATGATTTCTCCGCTAAGGAGATCGATGCATACGACGCAAAACCGCCACCCGGATGGGTGGCGGATAGAAGATTGATTCAGATGAAATGGCGGAAAGAAGCATGAAAAAGATTACATATCCGAAGGGTTGAGTATTAATTTTCCGTCCTTCAAGTGAAGCACGATGTCTGCCTGTTTTGCCATTTTGGGATCATGTGTGACCATGATGATTGTTTTCTTCTCTTCATGTGCAAGGTGGGAAAAAACAGATGCAACGTGCCGGGCGTTTTCGCTGTCCAGATTGCCGGTGGGTTCATCAGCGGTCAATACCGGGGCACCTGTACACATTGCTCTGGCAATGGCTACTCGCTGCTGTTCACCGCCGGAAAGCATGGAAGACATGCGTTTGTGGTATGTTGCATCCAGCCCCAATGTTTCCAACTGCTTTTTGCCTGTATGCGGGCTTCCTGCTTATTGATTTTCAGCAAGGAAGTGGGTAGAGCACATTTTCCAATACATTCAGAAAAGGCAGCAGGCAGAAGTTCTGATGGATCAGGGAAACATATTTCAGACGGTATTCGTTGGGGCGAAATGTTTCAATGGGCTTTCCTTGATACAGAATACTGCCCTGAGTCGGCTGCACAAGCGCATTGATCAATTGCATCGATGTGCTTTTTCCGCTGCCGCTGGGGCCCATAAGCACATAAAATTTACCTTTTTCAAAATGACAGCTGATGGATTTGACGGCATCTAGATTCATAGGAAAAAAGCTGTATTTAAAATTGAAATAATTCTTTACTGTTTTCTTATCCTCTTGTCTCCACAGTTTATTTGGGGATTCTCCCATTTATTTGTAAACGAATGGACATGGAAAAGCGTTACATATCTGAAGGGATAATTTACACTTGTAACAACTCTTCCGGATGACAATAGAAGCCTGCTGTGATACAATAGAAACCAGAAAGAACGAATGGTGTGATGCAAATGATGATCCCCATGGTAATAATGGCCATCGAATCGGATGATGACCGGGCGTATATGACCGTGCTGTATGAGCGGCATTATCCTTTGATGCTGAAAATGGCGTGGAAATACACAAAAGAGCTTTCGAATGTGGAAGATATCGTATCGGACAGCTGCACCGCCATCATTGAGCGGCTGGACACGGTGCGTTCTTTGAGTGAAAAAGCTCAGACAGCATATATTGTAACCACGGTGCGGAATACGGCCATTGACTTTTACCGCCGTCAGCAGCGGGAAAAGAACCGCTATCTGCCCTATGACGAAAAGAAGGAATATGCGGATCCCGGTTCTTTGGAGCAGAAAATTTTGTTGCAGGAAGAAATCAACGGTGTCCTGCAGGCCATCCAGACCCTGCCGGAGCGGGAAAAGGATATTCTGCGGCTGAAATATCATCATGGAATGGAAACCAAGGAAATTGCGCTGGAAACCGGCCTTGCGGAATCCACCATCCGGGTGCTGCTGGGGCGTGCCCGGCAGCATCTGAAACATCTCCTGTATGAAGGAGGTGCAAAATGAAGATGGATATGAACCGCTTTCAGGATGAGCATCTGGATTTGTTGATCCGGCTGGCGTTCCAAATGGAAGAAGCCCAGGCCGTGCAGCAGCTGATGGACGAACCGGTGCCGGAAATGACGGCGAGGGAAAAAACGGCGGCACAATCGGCTTTGGAAAAAGCATTTGCCGCAGCGAACCTGCATAAGAAGCAGGAAAGAAAAACCAAGCAAACCCAAATCGTGCGCAAAACCTTCACCCGGCTGGCGGTGGCCATGCTGTGTATTGTGGTGCTGGCGGCTTTGGCCCTGCCCATCACCTTCACCGCATCCGCCGAATTCCGGGCAAGGGTAATGCGATTGTTTGCACAAGAAAACAAGCAAAGGGGCGAAATTTATTTCGGCCTGACGGAACACCCGGAAGAAATATATTCGGTGCCGGTGGATTGGCCGGGAGAGTATTTCCCCACATATATCCCGGAGGGGTATGCTGTATATTCATTTGATCCTGCTTTTGCCTTGGTGGAATACAGAGATGAAAAAGAGCATTTTATCCGCTTCAATGAATCCGATAAAAAGCCCGATTTGCAAACCAATGCCAGTACAGAGACGAATGGTGATATAGTCATCGATGGATCCAATGCAACTCTGATGGAAACAATGCTTCCGGACAATAGCAGAAGTGTTTTCGTGCTCTGGCAGAAGGGAGAAAAATGGCTTTCTGTTCAGACGTGCTGTTTGGGCAGGGAAGAAACATTGAAAATTGCCCAAAGTATAAAAGCTGTATCTTCTCCATATGCAGTTTACTACGAGTTATCGGTTTTGGAAAAAACAGCATCAGAAAATCCATTGATCCCAGAGGGATGGACGCAGAAATATTTCCCCACCTATTTACCGGAAGGCTTTGTTCTATGCGATTTTGACCCGCTTTTTCCAGAAGCAGAATATCGGGATAATCAAAAAAGGCGATTGTATTTTTCTGAATATGATGAAAATACACAAGGCCTTGTGGGAACGGACGGAGCTACTGTAACGGAGGTAGATGTGCAGGGGCACACCGCCACCGTTGTGGATGGCACAGCATTGGATGGGGAAACCCGGGCCATCACTATTGTCTGGTCCGCCGGGGATAAAATGCTGGTTGTGAATACCTATGATGTCTCCTTGGAAGAAGCCCTGAAAGTGGTCCGGAGCGTACAGCCGGTGGATAAAACAGAATAATGCATAGCAAGCAGCCCACCCTTTTCTTTTTAGAAAGCGGTGGGCTTTTTTCGTGCGCTGTAACAATTGTAAACATTTACATTTTTTGTAACGTTTTTCCGTTTTGATCGTCTTTCTAATCGAGGAGACATGGCCTCAAGCTTTACTGAAGAGGGTGCGGATGATGAAAAGAATATGCCTCTTGCTGCTTTGCCTGTTTTTCCTTGCCGTATGTGCAGGAGCAGAAAGCGTACCGCAATACGAAGCCATTGCCAATCACGATGTGAACCTGCGCAGGAAACCGGTGAACGGTGCCCTGGTTTCCGTCATTGCGGAAAGGGACAAAGTGACAGTGTTGGAATACGGCGAAGATTGGTGCAGGGTGAAGTACCGCAGCCGCACCGGCTATTGCATGACCAAATACCTGGACAGGTTCCGCTCATTGGATGCCCATGCCTATCCCTTGCCGGGGCACACCCCTTGCGTGGGGTTCATCCGCTTTGAGGAAGAAACCGTCCTTTCCGGCGATGCGTTTGAGGGCATCACAGTGAAGCCACAGCAAGTAGCCTGTGTATTGCGTGTGTCGGAAGAGGGCTATCATTTGCCTGTCTGGCGCGGAGAAACCGTTATTCCCTTGGAGAAAGGCCTGCTATCTTCTTTCATTCCCTGGCAGAAGGCAAAAAGCGGCGATGTGATTGGCGGCTTTACCACCTATTACGGCGAACAGCAAGGCAAGGGATACGCAACAGAGCGGGCAGCCAACATCCAAATCGGCTGCGATCGCATTCAGGGGCAGACGGTGGACGCCGGGGAAAGCTTCTCCTTCAATGCTCTGTGCTTCCCCTACACCCAGGAAAACGGCTATTTCTATGCCCCCAATATCAGCAAAGAAGGCTTTAACTATGGCGGCGGTGTGTGTCAGGTGACCACCACGCTCTACAACGCCCTGCTTTCCTTGCCCCTGCAAATCGAAGCATGGGCGGTGCATCGCTACACCGGTGTTTCCTATGTGCCCCAGTTTTTTGATGCGGCGGTGGGACGGTATTCCGATCTTTCCTTTACCAACACCTTGCCTTACCCCATCATGATTCTGGCCTTGCCTCAGGATGGGGTACTGACCATCCTCATTGCTCGGAAATAAAGGTATCATCCACCCCGAAGGTTATTTGGAAAAATGAAAACAACAAGCAACTTGATCAAAGGAGGAAAGAAACATGAAGAATTTTTGCAAAGGAATTTGCTTGTTCCTGGTTTTATTACTGCTGCCCACAGCAGCGCTGGCAATGACGCAGGAAGAATGGAATTTGTCTTGTCATTGGAAAACCAAATGTGCAACAACTGTATTGGAGGCAGGGCCTGATATGGAATTTAAGGAGGTCATTCCTGCTAATACTTATGTAAGAATTTATGATACATTCATCAATAATCAAAAGAAGATCAGATATATGGTTAACGGCCGGGAAAGCCGCGGTATAGTGAGTGGAGATAATCTTATTAAGTGTACATCCACTTACAGAGGTGAAAGTGGCTTCGCTGAAAGAGTGCATGAGCTGGATCCTAATCACGACCAGATTCTTGCAGATGAACAGGTAATCACCCTTGCTGAAAGTCTATTGTATTATGGAACCTCTGACTATTCAGATTTGACTTTTGCCACGCCTGATTCGGCAACTGCAAAAGCAGCAAAAAAGACAGAAGGCCGTTCTGCTGTAAACCAGCCAAGCACCGTGTCCGAAAAAGACGGGACGGAAACAAAAGTCATCCCGAAAGAAACTACTGCTTCTCAAGGCAATGTACAGGTCACGCTGGAGCAAGTGGGTACCCGCACCTCCAAAGTCCATTACAATGGAAAGACCCATGAAGTGCCGACAGCAGAACTGAATTTTGGCGGCGATGTGCCGGAAGGAAAAGAAACCGGCGTTATTTATGCACCCAATACTGGAAAGGCTTCCCTGCGTAGCAAAGCGTCTTCTTCCGGTACCGTTCTTCGCAAGTGCAAAGCCGGTACGGTGGTTACTGTATTGGACTGGGGAAACAACTACTGCAAAATCAATTACAAAGGTTCCGTTGGCTATGTGCTCACTGATTGCCTGCTTTTCCCCTCTGCCGATCAGGAAGTACTTGGCACCGCACAGCTTTCCTATAACGGACGCACTACCGGCAGCACCACCATCAATGTTCGCAATGCTGCCGATGGCGATAGTGCCAAGGTGGCCGAGTGGGCCACCGGTACGGAAGTGGAAGTCTTTTCGCTGCACGACGGCTGGTATGAAATTGAACATGACGGCATCCACGGCTTTGTGATGGAGAAGTTCCTTTCATTTTAAAGCAACTGGCGTTCATATCATGAAACAAGAAAAAAGGAGTTCTTACGAACTCCTTCTTTTTGGGGTTAAGGTCCATAGATATGAGCTTCACACACCCAACTCTTACCATTCCAATCAGACAAATACATATCGTCCTGTTGTTACACTTGTAAAATATGGTAATTCCTATTGAAATCATATGCTTGCAATGATAAAATCAACGCATAGTATTACACATATATTAATTTTGCAATATATTTGTAATAAATAATCATATGAGATTTGGAGGTCTTAGTCATGAAAGGAACAAAAACAATCATCTGTGCACTTTTATTCTTAATACTGCTGCCCACAGCAGCACTGGCAATGACGCAGGAAGAATGGAATTTGTCTTGTCGCCTTAAAACGAAATGTACAACTACTGTATATGTTATTGGTACGCAAAATGATGTTCAGGAAATTATCCCGGCGAACACATATGTCAAAGTATATGATACAACCGGAAATGATTTAAAGAAAATACGGTTTATGGTCGATGGTCAAATACGTAATGGCAAAGTTCCAGCATCAAACCTGGTTACCGTTACTTCTTCCTATAGAGGCAGTAGTGGTTATGCCGAAGATGTCCATGAATTGGATCCTAATCACGATGAAATCCTGAAACAGAATCAGGTCATTACTGTAGCAGAAAGCTTGCTTCAGTTTGGAACAACGGATTACTCTGATCTAACTTTCGAACTTCCAAATTCTCCTTCTGCTGAAAAAGCAAAAGCAACAAAGGGACGTTCTGAAAGTGGAACGGAAGAAAAAACTGAAATGGAACCATCCGTAAAACAGGTATCAACGCAATCGAGCAAGCAGGAAAACACGAACAATTCCACTAAGAAATCGACAGCTACACAAGGCAACGTACAGGTCACGCTGGAGCAAGTGGGCACCCGTACATCCAAAGTTCACTACAACGGAAAAACCCATGAGGTGCCGACAGCAGAGCTGAATTTCGGCGGCGATGTGCCGGAAGGAAAAGAAACCGGCGTTATCTATGCACCCAATACTGGAAAGGCTTCCCTGCGTAGCAAAGCTTCTTCTTCCGGTACCGTTCTTCGCAAGTGTAAAGCCGGCACGGTGGTTACCGTATTGGACTGGGGAAACAACTACTGCAAAATCAATTACAAAGGCTCCGTTGGCTATGTGCTCACCGATTGCCTGCTTTTCCCCTCTGCCGATCAGGAAGTACTTGGCACCGCACAGCTTTCCTATAACGGACGCAATACCGGCAGCACCACCATCAATGTTCGCTAT
>JAFSBN010000071.1 GCA_017437265.1 Clostridia bacterium | reverse complement strand
TGAAAAGGTGAACTTGCCCGAGATTATGAAAAGCCCCGTGTTTGTGACGGAAAACACCAAGATCAGCGACCTGATGCGCCTGTTGCAGCGCACCAAATCCCAGCTGGCGGTGGTGGTGGATGAATACGGCGGTACGGTGGGCATTGTGACCATGGAAGATATTCTGGAAGAACTGGTTGGCGAAATCTGGGACGAGCACGACGAAATTGAAGTGGAATTTCAGGAAGAAAAGGACGGTTGCTGGCGCATTGTGGGCAGCGCACCTGTGGAAGAAATGGAAGAACGCTTTGGCCTGGGCCAGGACGCCGATGCCAGCACGGTGGGCGGCTGGGTGATGGAACTGGCAGAGCGCATCCCCGATGAAGGGGAAGTGTTCCATTGCGGCAGCTGGGACGTGACCGTGGTGAAGGCGGACGACCGGCATGTGCAGGAAATTATGCTCTCTCCCCATGTAACAGAAGAGACGGAAGAAGAAACCGAAGAAAAATAAAAATTGCTGAATGAAAAAGGCCGGGATGCGCTTAATGGCATCCCGGCCTTTTGCTATGCATCAAATGGAAATCCACCAGCATACGCCGTATTTGTCGATCACTGTGGCGCAGCAGCTGCTCCAGGGTAAGGCATGGATCTCTTCCAGCACCACGCCGCCATTTTTCAATACATCAAAGGCGTGCTGTACAGCCTCTTCTGTGCCCATTTCAAAGGCGTTGAAGGTCATGGTGTTCCATTTCATCTGATGAATGCGGGCCACGTCCAGAGGATGACCGGCTTCTGCCAGGGCCAGAAAGCCTTCGCCGTTTACCGATAATTCGCAGTGCTCATAAGCAGTGTGATCTGCATTGGGAAAAGCACGGGTGATCTGTGCACCGAAAGCATCGCAATACACCTGCGCCGCTTCCAAACTGTTGTTGACATACACCTGAGTATAGTTTTTCACGGACAGATCCTCTCTTTTTTCTTTGCCCCATCAGGCTGTTATTCCACAAAGACGGCGGCGTACCAGTTTTGTTCTTCGTTATCCGGATCCTTCAGGGTATTGATGGGCAGGCCGAACTGGCGCACGGTTTTGAACACGTCAATACCCACACTGTGGAAGGCGGGACGGGCCTGACGGATATGCCGGCATTCGCCGCCGGTGTGGCCGGCGCAGGTTTTGCACAGGCCGCAGTCGCTCATGGAAAAGGCAAAATAATAGCCGTCGCCAAAGGCCTTGCCCTCCAGATGGAAGGAAACCTTCTGGGTGATGTGCTTGTTATGGCCGCCGATGATGATGCCCCAGGAATAGCGGGAGAGCATCTCCCTGTACTGCTCCATGGTGGGGCTGCCGGGACGGGAAGGGCAGGTGAGGCCCTTGCCCCAGTCATTGCAGCCAAACATGCATTTGAGAAGGGTGCGGCTGTCAAAGCAAATCTGGGAAATGTGGAAAGGGGTGGCGCTTGCGGCCCCCATATCCAGGGCGATTTTTTTCAGCTCTTCAGCATAGGCAGGAATTTCATGCATGGGGGAAATGCCTCCTTTTGTGTCAAATCATTTTGATGAGCATATTCTTTTGTTCGTCAAATTCCAGCTGCAAAAGCTTTTCCTTTTCCATTTGCTTGAGCACATCGGAAAAGCGTTTGAAGCCGATGGCATGCTCGGAGTAATCCGGATAGGACGACTGGATATCGGCCTTGAGGATGGAGGGGTTTACCCGCTCAAAACCATCATCCTTATACCGCTGCAGCTGTTCGCAGAAGGCACTGCGCCAGTTTTCCGGCGAAAGGCTCTTTTTGCCGGGGGCTTCCGGTGCGTCCAGGTTCAGCGATACCATCACATTGTAGTTATCATTGCGCACCCGGAGGGTACCGAATTTGGCGGCCAGCTTATTGAGCAGCTTGCCAAAGGAAGCGCAGCCGAAGGATTTTTCGTTGAAATCCGGCCGCAGGCGCAGCAGCACGCCTTTCAGCTCGCTGGCATACATTTCGTCGTTGTCCGTCTGCTCTGCCAGAATGCCTTCCAGCAGTTTGTTCAGCCCGGCATCGTCCAGCGGCTCATCCTTCATTTGTTTCTTGCCCCGGCGCTTGTCCCGGTTGACGGAAGAAACGGTTTCCAGAAACTGAAATTCGTTGCAGGCGTTGATGAAAATGGAGGAGGCCACTTCGCTGCGGCTCATACCCAGGACGAACTTGCCCATGCTTTTCAGCCGGCCTACCAGCGGGGTATAATCGCTGTCACCGGATACGATGCAGAAGGAATCGATGAGGGGATTGGTGTAGGCCACTTCCAGGGCGTCCAATACCAGCAGGATATCGGCATTGTTTTTCTGGGCCACGCCATGGCGCAGGGAAGGAACCACGGTGAATGTGTTGGAAAGGAGCAGTTCTTTCAATTCGGAAAAGCGGTCGGTGTAGCCGTATACTTTGCCAAGCAGAATATCGCCCCGGATTTTCACTTTATCCAGAATATTGTTCAGGGTGGACGCCTTGGCACCGCAGTTTTCAAGATCCACAAAAATAGCAAAACGGGATGTACTCAAATAATTTCAACTCCTATGACGATCAGCCTTCCGGGTGGGCCCAGCTGTAGACGGCTTCCGCTGCCGCTTTATTCATTTTCGGGCAGGCAAGCAAAGCGTCCATATCGGCTTCCCGTATGGCTTTTACAGACTTAAAATATTGCAATAAGGCACGCCGGCGTGCAGCACCGATGCCGGGGATATCCTCCAGCACGCTGTGTACGGCGTTTTTCTCTCTCAGACCCCGGTGATGGGTGATGGCAAAGCGGTGAGCCTCGTCACGGATGCGCTGGATCAGATGAAGGGCGGGGGTATGGTGATCCAGCAGAATGGGTTCTTCTCTTTCCGGCAGGTAGATGGCTTCCAGCCTTTCTGCCAGGCCGAACATGGGCACATTGGCCCCGGCGGCAAGCATGGCCTCCCGGGCGAATGCCAGTTGCCCCGGGCCGCCGTCGATGAGCACCAGATCGGGCAGCGGCCATTTTTCACCGCTGTCGGGGTTGATGGACCGCTTGAATCTGCGGCCCAGCACTTCGTTCATGGAAGCAAAATCGTTGGCCCCCTCCACGGTTTTGATGCGGTAGTGGCGGTATTCCTTGGGGGCGGGCACACCGTCAATAAACACCACCATGGAAGCTACGGAAAGCGTTCCCTGCGTGTTACTGATATCAAAACCCTCAATACGCCGGGGTGTATTTTCCAGGCCGATGGCCTTTGCCAGGCTTTCGCAGGCGCCGATGGTGCGCTCGTGCTGCACCTGTTGTTTGGCATTGCGTTTTTGCAAAGCGTCCCGGGCGTTTTTTTCGGAAAGCAGTACCAGCGCACGCTTGTCCCCGCGTTTGGGGATAGTAAGCGTGCAGGCGCCTTCCCGCTTTTGCCGCAGCCATGCTTCCAGATCTTCTGCAATTTCATCCGGCAGATGGGGGCAGAGCACTTCCCTTGCCGGCTTTCGTTCATCGTAGAACTGCAGGATAAAATCAAACAGCACTTCGCCCCTGTCTTCTTTTCCTTCTCCGGGCAGGGCAAAGCTGTCGCCCCCCACAATGCGGCCCCGGCGCACATACATTACCTGAGCCATACAATCCATATCATCCCCATACAGGGCAAACACGTCCTGCTCCGCGCCGGAAACCTGAATGGCCTGCTGGCGCTGCATGAGCCCCTCGATGTCATTGAGCTGGTCGCGGATTTTGGCCGCTTTTTCAAATTCCAGCTTCATGGCGGCCGCCTGCATATCCCTGCGCAGATCGGCAGTGATTTCCTGGTATTTTCCGCCCAGGAAGGAAACCACCCTGTTCACCACCTGCCGGTATTCTTCCTGCGTGCATTTGTTGCAGCAGGGGCCAAGGCAACGGCCGATTTCATAATTGATGCAGGGCCGCTGCAGCTTTTTTTCCGGCAGATGATGCTTGCAGGTGCGCATGGGAAACAGCTTGCGAAGGGTATCCAGCACATCCCTCACCGCCGTGGCCCCGATATAGGGACCAAAATATCTGGCGCCGTCGTTTTCCTGGCGGCGGGCCAGCGTGACCCGGGGATACATATCTTTCAGGTCCAGGCGGATATAGGGGTAGTGCTTATCATCCTTGAGCAGGATATTGTAATAGGGTTTATGGAGCTTGATCAGATTGCATTCCAGAATCAGCGCTTCCAGATTGGTACGGCAGAGGATGATATCGAAATCGTCGATATGCGAAACCATGGCCGCCACCTTGGGGGTGTGGTCGCGGCCATGGAAATAACTGCGTACTCTGTTTTTTAGGTTGACAGCCTTGCCGACGTAGATGATTTTCCCGTTTTCTTTCATCTGGTAGCAGCCGGGAGAATCAGGCAGAAGGCGCAGCTTCCGGGCAATCTGTTCGTTCATGGATTATTCGTCGCCGAAGGTGGATTCCACCACATGGATCAGCTGATCCATCAGTTCATCTTCCACGGGCACAAATTCTTCCATTTTTTCCCCGTCTTCATCTTCCAGGGGAACCACTTTCATCACGTAATGGGAAATTTCTTCTGCCGCTTTGCCGTCGCCGCAGTCGTCCGTCAGCAGTACATATTCATCACCGTTGTAGAAGAAATAGCGGTCCACCCGCAGGTGCAGCAGCTCGCCGCTTTCACTTTCCAGTTCAATGATGTCCAATTCTTCATTGTTGCACATGGCAATCGCTCCTTCATATTCATGATTGTTTGCCCATATAAATTATACCCTAATGCAGAAAAAAATACAAGCACAAGAAAAAAGCGGGCTCGTTGCGAAAAGGGAAAAAGGATTGATATTTTTGTCCGTCCATCGTATAATAGGAAAAGAAATTTCTTTGGAGGTGCCAAGATGGTTCACATCCGTGATTATAAAGGAAAACAGATCCATATGATCGGCATCGGCGGCAGCAGCATGAGCGGCCTGGCCGAAATGCTGCTCAAGGAAGGATACGCCGTTTCCGGTTCCGACAACGCCAATTCCCATGCGGTGGAACGCTTGCGGAAGATGGGCATTGCGGTGACGGTGGGGCATTTTGCGGAAAATGTGGAAGGGAAGGATCTGGTCATCTTTTCTGCTGCCATTTTGCCCGATAATGCGGAAAGAATGCAGGCAAAAGCACTGGGCATTCCGGAAATGGAGCGTTCCACTCTGCTTGGGCAGCTGATGCAGAACCATGACCATGCCGTGTGCGTATGCGGCACCCATGGGAAAACCACCACCAGCTCCATGATCGCACAGGCACTGCTTGTTTGCGGAAAGGACCCCACGGTTCATATCGGCGGACGGCTGGATGCCCTGGGCGGCGGCAGCCGCATTGGCGGCAAGGATGTGTTTGTGGCGGAGGCCTGCGAGTTCCACGGCAGCTTCTTGGAAATGAGCCCCACCACGGCGGTGGTATTGAACATCGAAGAAGATCATCTGGATTATTACAAGGATATTCACGATATTTGCAACGCTTTCAAAAACTTTCTTTCCCTGCTGCCGGAGGATGGCCTGGCCATCGGCTGGGGGGAAGATCCATGGATTCCCGGGCTGTTTGCAAAGCTTTCCTGCCGTACGCTGACTTATGGCAACACGAATATCTGCGATTATTATCCGGAAAATTTGACCTATTCCGATGGCGGCTGTGCAAGGTTTGACGTGATGTTCCGGGGCGAAAAGGAAGCGCGGCTGGAGCTTCATGTTCCCGGCAGGTTCAACGTGCTCAATGCCATGGCGGCCTATGCAGCGGTGCGCAGTGCCGGGGTGGAAGCGGAAGATGCCGCCAGTGCCATTTCCGCTTTTGCCGGGGTACACCGCCGGTTTGAACTGACGGGCATCATTGACGGCGTGAAAATGTATCACGATTACGGCCATAACCCCACGGAGATGAAAGCGGCGCTGGATGTGGCCAAAATGCAAAAGCCGGGCAGGCTGTGGGCGGTGATGCAGCCCCATACCTACAGCCGGGTGAAGGGCCTGTTCAACGATTATCTCACCTGCACCGCTGTTGCGGATTTCACCCT
>JAFSBN010000070.1 GCA_017437265.1 Clostridia bacterium | reverse complement strand
TGTCATGCCCGCTATAAATAGCTGCCCTTTCTTATAGCAGCGTTTCAAATCCGCATACTTTCCTTTCGGCAACGGCAGCACCACCGCATCCGGGTTCACTTCCGTCAGCAAATACCCCTTTTCCTGAGCCAGTTTCCGCAGCATCATCCCTCTTTCATCCGTGCCCAAAATGCATAGCCGCATGGCTGTTCCCTCCTCGTTTTGCTAATTTATCTTATGTGCCGAAGGAGAGACAGGTGAAATAAACTTCTTATTTCCCGATTGACTTTCCTCTTTTGTGGCATTATGATGTTAGAAGGAATGAGAGGAGGGTTTTGATGTATCAGGGAAAGCTTGTCAGGCTGCGCGCCTTTGATAACAGCGATCTGATGTACGCTCTTTCCATCAATAATGATTATGACGTGATGCGCACCGCTTCCGCCGGTATCCTCTATCCCACTACCGTAGAGGATCAGGCCCGGTTCATGGCCAATCAGACCAGTTACACCGCAGGCGACTATCAGTTTGCCATCGAACGGATTGATAACGGCCGGTTCATCGGCCAGTGCGGTTTTATGCAGGTGAACTGGAAAAACCGCCGGGCGGAGCTTGGCATCATGCTGGATCAGAACGCCATCGGCCAGGGGTTTGGCACCGATGCCGTTTCCCTGCTTTGCAAATTCGCCTTTGACGAAATGAACCTGCACAAATTGAAAGCCGTCGTCTTTTCATTTAACGTCGGTGCCATTCGCTGCTATGAAAAATGCGGCTTTGTGCGGGAAGGCATTCTGAAGGACGAAGTATACCGGGAAGGCCAATATCACGATGCCTATGTGATGGCAAAATTCAAAACGGAGGCATAAACATATGGAATATACAGAAGTTACTATTTCCACCGTCACCCAGGGGGCAGAACTGATTTCCGATCTGCTGATGCGCCTTGGCGCCGCCGGCACCCAGATTCTGGACCGGGCCGACCTGCCCGACCCTGCCAAACCCACCGCCAATTGGGAACTGATGGATCAGTCCGTCATTGACGCCATGCCGGAGGATGTGCAGGTAAAAGCCTGGTTCGACGAAGAAACGCTGCAAAAAGCCCTGCCCGTTTTGAGGGAAGAGCTTTCCGCCATGAAAAACCACACCCCGCCCCTGGGCACCTTGTCCCTTTCTTTGCAGGGCGTAAAGGAAGAGGACTGGTCCGAAAATTGGAAGCAGTATTATAAGCCCTTCCGCATCGGTAAGCATATGGTGGTAAAACCCACCTGGGAAGATTTTGACCTGCTGCCGGATGACCTGCTGATCGAAATTGACCCCGGCATGGCCTTTGGCACCGGCACCCACGAAACCACCGCCATGTGCGTCACACTGATTGAAAAATACTACAAGTCCGGTTCCCTGCTGGATGTGGGCACCGGCAGCGGCATTCTGGCCATTGCAGCCGCCCGTCTGGGTGCTCAGGATATTTATGCCGTGGATATTGACCCCGATGCCGTGCGCGTGGCCCGGGAAAACGTGGAGCATAACGGCCTGGAAAAGGTCATTGATGTGCAGCAGGGCGATCTGCTTCAGGGGCTTTCCCGCACCTTCGATTTCGCCGTGGCCAACATCCTGGCCCCCGTCATCTGCATGCTGGCTGCACCTTTGAAAAAGCATCTCCAGCCCGGCGGCGTTTTCGTCTGCTCCGGCATCATCAAGGAAGCAGAAAACGATGTGCGTGAAGCGCTGGACAATGCCGGCTACATCATCGACGAAGTGTGCCACCAGGGCGACTGGGTGGCCTTCGCCTGCCACATCTGAACACAGGCAAAAATGCGTTCGAAATGTTTGCCATAAAGTAATGGAAGCGCCTTTCCTTTGGGACAGGCGCTCTTTTCATTTTCAGCTTTTCCTGATATTATTTTCAAAAAAAGGTATACAAAACGGAAAACAATGCGTCTAACTAATTGAAAGGAGGTGAGCAGCAATGGAGTTGGTGAAGGGCCCGACTTACTCCCATGAAGAAATGCTGGCACACATGGTGGCAGAATATGAAGTGATATTGCTGCGCACATGTTACATGTACCTCCACGACAAGGCGCTTGCAGA
>JAFSBN010000069.1 GCA_017437265.1 Clostridia bacterium | reverse complement strand
CAATTCCGGCATGGAAGCAGGAAAAAGGAAAGATGCGGCGTAATGAAACAACAGGTAATAATGCGTGCTTTCGTGGGATGCGAAAGCCGTAAGAATGATGAAACGGGAGTGTATGCAAAATGAAAGCGGTATGTTTTGGTGAAATCATGCTCCGTCTCAGCCCCGAAGGCTATCTGCGTTTCCCCCAGGCGGCCAAGTTTGAAGCCACCTATGGCGGCGGCGAAGCCAATGTGGCGGTTTCCCTTGCCAATTACGGCAATGATGCGGCCTATGTGACGGCAGTGCCTGCCCACGAAATCGGCCAGAATGCGGTGAACGCCCTGCGTCA
Organism: Clostridia bacterium; assembly: GCA_017437265.1. Taxonomy (GTDB): domain Bacteria; phylum Bacillota; class Clostridia; order Christensenellales; family Aristaeellaceae; genus RUG563. The sequence goes on along the minus strand of JAFSBN010000069.1, from coordinate 9,108 downwards.
GTACGGCGTGGACGTAAGCAAGATCCTCCGTCAGGGCCCCCGTCTGGGCATTTACTATTGCGAAAAGGGCGCTTCCCAGCGCGGCAGCAAAGTGGTGTATGACCGGGCCGGTTCCTCCGTGGCCCTTTCCAAGCGGGAAGATTACGACTGGGAAAAGATTCTGGACGGCGCCACCTGGTTCCACTTCACCGGCATCACCCCCGCTTTGGGCGGCGAACTGCCTGAAATCTGCATGGACGCCCTGAAGGTGTGCAAGGCAAAGGGCATCACCGTTTCCTGCGACCTTAACTACCGCGGCAAGCTCTGGACCCGGGAAATGGCCGGCAAGGTGATGGGTGAATTGATGCCCTACGTGAACGTATGCATCGCCAACGAAGAAGATGCCAAGGACGTTTTCGGCATTGAAGCAAAGAATACCGATATCAACTCCGGCAAGCTGGACAAGGAAGGCTACGTCTCCGTAGCCCAACAGCTGAAGGAACGCTTCGGCTTTGACTACGTGGCCATCACCCTGCGCGGCTCCATCTCTGCTTCCGACAATAACTGGAGCGGCATGCTCTACGACGGCGAAAAGGCCTACTTCGCCAAGAATTATCTCATCCACATCGTGGACCGTGTGGGCGGCGGCGACAGCTTTGGCGGCGGCCTCATCCATGCCATGAACAAGTGGCCCGGCGACTGCCAGCAGGCCATCGAATTTGCCGTGGCTGCCTCCTGCCTGAAGCAGACCATCGAAGCCGACTTCAACCTCTGCTCCGAAAAGGAAGTGCTCACCCTGGCCGGCGGCAACGCTTCCGGACGCGTACAGCGCTAATACCTGCGCATATTATGAAGGGCTTTGCCCCTTCACCCCACCAGGGGCATTGCCCCTGGACCCAATAGCGGATACTGCGTGTCTTCTCTGACAAACATTTTTCCGCTGATACTGTAGCACGCAAAACCCCGTGTAAATAGGCTGCCTCACCGCCTCACCACGGGCCCGGCGGCATCCTGCCGCCAACCGGATGCTTTTGCATCCGGAGAAAACGAATAAACGCCGGAAGAGAAAGCTTTCTCCTCCGGCGTTTCTCGTTTTCATTGTGCCCGTGGCCATGTTTCTTTTCGTGCTTACAACAGACAGGCGGAAAAAGAATAACTGATAAGATTTGTTTGTCGCCCTCTGGGTGCAGGGGTGATACCCCTGCCGCAGGGTACAGGGGCCGCGAAGGCCCCTGCTCCTGCCGTTGCTTCTTGCAAAAATACGGCAGAAGTGCGATAATCATTCAGAAAAGAAAGGGACATCCCCTGTCCCATCTGCAAAAACAGGGCATTTGCTCGCTTTGTGTCCTGTTTTTTACATCAATTCGGCGGTATGATGGCTGCCGAAAGGAGGAACAAACATGGATCAACAGAAAATCGGCAGCTTTCTGAAGGAATTGAGAAAAGAAAAAGACATCACCCAGGAACAGCTGGCCGAAAAGCTGAACGTTTCCAGGCGCACCGTGTCCCGATGGGAAACGGGCAGCAATCTGCCGGATCTGGATCTGCTTGTGGAAATGGCTGATTATTATCAGGTAGATTTAAGAGAACTACTCAACGGAGAAAGGAAAAGCGAGCCAATGAACAAAGAACTGAAAGAAACTGTTCTGCAGGTAGCAGAATACTCCAATGCAGAAAAAAAGCGGAGCACAAAGATGGTGCAAATCTATCTGTCGCTGGGCATTCTGGGGTTGATCATCAATCAGGTGCTGCATGCCACCCTGACCGAAACCACTTTCTGGACCGCCTTTTTGAAAGGCGTTTCCATGGGCATGGCCCTTTCCGGCATGATACTGGGGCTGATGAGCACCACCGGCTCCCTGATGAAGGTGCAGGCATTCAAAAAGCGGCTGGTGGGTGGCCGTTCATGATGAAAAAGACGCACCCGCTCATCCCTGTCGGGCTTTTCCTCAACACCTGTGTTCTGGTATGCAACCGTTTCATTGTCCATCTGCCGGATGCAGTGAGTTTTCCATTACTTTTTGCCGCTATCACCTGCCTCATCATCGGCGCATGGAAAAGCCGCCGATGTCAGGAAGGATAACCATCCCCCACCATTCGAAAAGAAAACGCAGGAGCCATTCTGCTCCTGCGCTTTTTGTTGGATTTTTATGCCTTCACGGAAGCTGTATAGCCGTCCTGTGCATCCGCATCGATGACAATTTCCTGTCCCGGCAGCACCTGGCCGGATACCAGCAGTTTTGCCGCCAGCGTTTCCACCCGGCTTTGCAGCAGCCGCTTCATGGGCCGTGCGCCGTAGACGGGGTTATAGCCCTGGGCGATGAGCCTTTCTTTGGCCGCATCGGTGAGGCTCAGGGACAATTGCTTGTCGCTAAGCCGCTTGCGAAGGCGCTCCAGCATCAGATCCATGATGCGTTCCACCTGCTCCTTCTGCAGGGGGGTGAACATCAGGGTATCGTCGATGCGGTTCAAAAACTCCGGCCGGAAATGACTCTTGATGAGGGCCTGCACGTTCTGCTTTGCATTTTCAGACAGTACACCGTTTTCATCAATGCCCTCCAGAATCTGCAAAGAACCCAGGTTGCTGGTCATAATGAGAATGGTGTTGGTGAAGTCCACCGTTCTGCCCTGGCTGTCCGTCACCCGGCCGTCATCCAGGATCTGCAAAAGAATGTTGAACACATCCGGGTGCGCCTTTTCCATTTCGTCAAACAATACCACGGCATAGGGCTGGCGCCGCACCGCCTCGGTCAGCTGGCCCCCTTCTTCATAGCCCACATAACCGGGAGGTGCCCCGATGAGCCGGGAAACGGAGAATTTCTCCATGTACTCCGTCATATCAATGCGGATGATATTCTTTTCATCGTCAAAGAGGGCTTCGGCGAGGGCTTTGGCCAGTTCCGTTTTACCAACGCCGGTGGGGCCCAGAAACAGGAAGGAGCCGATGGGCCGGTGCTCATCCGCAATGCCGGCACGGCTGCGCAGGATGGCTTCGGAAACGGCGGTCACCGCTTCGTTTTGGCCGATCACGCGGTTGTGCAGTACATCCGCCAGGCGCAGCAGTTTTTCCCTTTCCCCTTCCACCAGCTTACTCACTGGAATGCCCGTCCACTTGGAAACAATTTTTGCAATCTCGTCTTCCGTCACCCGGTCACGAAGCAGGGTGGCATCTTCGGAAGGGGCTTTTTCTGCTTCTTCCAGTTCTGCTTTCAGCTTGGGCAGCTTGCCGTATTTCAGTTCCGCTGCCTTGTTCAGGTCATAGCTGCGCTCCGCTTTTTCAATTTCCGCATTCACCTGCTCCATCTCTTCCCGCAGGCGCTGCACTTTGCCAATATCGCTCTTTTCGTTTTCCCACCTGGCCTGCATGGCGGCAAAGCTTTCCCGCATGTCGGAAAGCTCCTTACGAAGCGTTTCCAGACGAGTTTGGCTGAGCGGATCGGTTTCCTTCTGCAGGGCCGCCTCTTCAATTTCATGCTGCATGATGCGGCGGCGGATATCGTCCAGCTCTACCGGCATGGAATCCATTTCCGTGCGGATCATGGCGCAGGCTTCGTCAATCAGGTCAATGGCCTTGTCGGGCAGGAAACGGTCGGTAATGTAGCGGTTGGAAAGGGTGGCCGCGGCAATGATGGCCGCATCCTGAATCTTCACACCGTGGAATACTTCGTACCTCTCCTTCAGCCCCCGCAGGATGGAAATGGTATCTTCCACCGTGGGTTCAGTCACCAATACCGGCTGGAAGCGGCGCTCCAATGCCGCATCTTTTTCCACATACTTGCGGTATTCATCCAGCGTGGTGGCACCGATGCAGTGCAGCTCGCCTCTTGCCAGCATGGGCTTCAAAAGGTTGCCCGCATCCATGGCACCGTCGGTTTTTCCGGCGCCTACGATGGTATGCAGTTCATCAATGAACAAAATAATACGGCCTTCGCTTTGTTTGATTTCATTCAGCACCGCCTTCAGCCGCTCCTCAAATTCACCCCGGAATTTGGCACCGGCGATGAGGGCGCCCATATCCAGCGAGAAAACAGAACGGTTCTTCAAAGAATCCGGCACGTCTTGGCGCACAATGCGCAGGGCCAGGCCTTCGGCAATGGCGGTTTTGCCCACGCCGGGTTCGCCGATGAGCACAGGGTTATTCTTGGTTTTGCGGCTCAGAATACGGATCACGTCCCGGATCTCACTGTCTCTGCCGATAACGGGGTCCAGTTTGCCCTTCCTGGCCAGTTCCACCAAATCGGTGCCGTATTTGGCCAGGGCGTCATAGGTTTCCTCCGGGTTATCTCCGGTCACCCGTGCGGATCCGCGGATGGCGGAAAGCGCCGAAAGAAAATCGCTTTCCTGCAGATGCACAGCCTGAAACAGCTGCTTCAGCTCATTGTCCGCCGCATCCATCAGCCCCAGAAACAAATGCTCCACGGACACATATTCGTCTTTCATCTGTTCCGCTCTTTTCAAAGCGGCATTCAGCGCTTTGTCCAGATGGGCACTGACATATACTTTTCCTTCTTCCCTGCCCTGCACCTGCACCCGGGGCAGCTTCTGCAGCATTTTCTCTGCACCGTTTGCCATCTGCTGCACAGCCACGCCGCATTTTTGCAAAAGCTGGGGGATCAGTCCTTCTTTCTGATTCACAAGGGCATGCAGCAAATGCGCCGCTTCCAGCTGCTGGTGTCCCCATTCCTGGGCCGTCCGCTGGGCAGCATGAATGGCCTCCATGGATTTTTGCGTGTATTGATTGCCGTTCATATCGCACATCCTTCTTTCATACATCATATTTAGAAGGTTTATTCTCTGACTTTCTTTGACCTTCCTTAATCATTCTACCACTTTCTCCCCTTTTGTCAAGGGATTATGCAGAAAAAGTTACAGGAAACAAAAATTTTTACTAAAAAAGTCGTACGAAAAATGATTGTATTCAGGCGGAAAATATGTTATTCTATAAACGTGGAGGTATAGGACCATGGATGAACGTTTGTTACAGGCACAGGTGATCGTTTTTGACATCGGAAATGTGCTGCTCCGCTTCCAGCCGGAAAAAGCATGCCTGCTGCTGCCGGAAGAAATTCGTGCGGATGTGCAGCACGCCATGTTTGATTCTGACGGAGGCCTATCCCACTGGGCGGAGTTTGACCTTGGCATCATCCCCAACGAAGAAATCGCAAAAGATATTGCTTTATCTTCCGGTCATCCGGGATGCGAAGGGCAGGTCCTTTCCCTGTTGGAAGAATTTCCGAAAACCATGGAAATAATGCCCCTTGCCCACCTGATCGGTGATCTGAAAAAAATGGGCAAGCGCATTTACGCCCTCACCAACTACCCCGAGCCTTCCATCACCCGCACCGTTGAACGTTTCCCCTTCTTTGGGGAAATGGACGGCATGGTGGTATCGTCAAGGGAAAAGATGGCAAAGCCCGACCCGCGTTTTTTCCGCCTGCTGCTAGACCGCTACCACATCAATCCCCGGGACGCCCTGTTCATTGATGACCGGCCGGAAAACGTGCATGCAGCGGAAGAATTGGGCATCAAAGGCTGGCTTTACACAGGCTGTTGAAATTTTTTCCATCCCATCGGGAACAAAACACACCTTTTCATCGTCAAAGAATATAGATGATAAACAACAGGCAATTTTGCTGAATGTATTCGGAAGGAAGGATGACCCATGAACAATCGCCGTGCGGTAAAATGGATGCTGGCTGTGATGCTGATGGTGCTGCCCCTGATTCTGAGCGGCTGCTATGTAACGCCGGATATTCAGACAGGCAACAACAACCCCTCCGGCATCGGTGACTTCCCCACCTATCCCCCTGCCACCACCCAGCCGCCCGTTCCCACCCAGAATATCAGTATCACCAACGAACCCGCTGGCAATATTCCCACGCCCTCTGCCAACCCGGGCGTGATTACCCTGCCCACCGATAACGGCGGCAACACCGGCTGGGCACCCGTGGTAATCCCCACTGTTCCCAGCGGTTCCATGCAGGTCACCATCACCATGCCCCCCTCCGTCGAAACGCCCGCCGCCACCGCTCAGGGCGTATTGAAGCTGGGCAGCCAGGGCGATCAGGTGCGCGAAGTACAGCGGAAGCTGAAAACCCTCAAGTTCTACGACGGTCAGGCAGACGGCGATTTCGGCCCTGCCACCGAAGCATCTGTGAAGGCATTCCAGCAGCAGTACGGCCTCACCGCCGACGGTGTCGTGGGTTCCGATACCCTCACCCGCCTCTACAGCGCCACCGCCACCAAAAAGCCTGAGGTGACGGTCACGCCCAAAGGCTCCCTGAAGCTGGAAAGCACCGGCGATGACGTGCGCGAAGTGCAAAGAAAGCTGAAGAACCTGGGCTTCTATAAAGGCAGCGTAGACGGCGATTTTGGCGAAGGCACCGAAACGGCCGTAAAGAACTTCCAGAAGCAATACGGCCTTACCGCTGACGGCAAGGTGGGCGCACAAACCCTGGAAGCCCTGCGCAATGCCCGGGCTACGGCAAAGCCGGCTTACCTGCCCGCAACAGCCGCTCCCAAGTCCACCCCTGCCCCTTCCTATGATGAAAATACATACCTGCGCAAGGGCAATTCCTCTTCCGACGTGCGCAAGATGCAGGAACGTCTCATTTCCCTTGGCTACCTCAGCGGAAACCCCACCGGAACCTTCGATGAAGCCACCGAAGACGCCGTGATCGCCTTCCAGAAGCGCAACTGCTCCTATTCCGACGGCGTGGCCGGCCCCCTCACATTGAAGGCCCTGTATTCCTCCTCCGCCAAATCCACCTCCACCGCTGCCGGCATTATCGGCACCACCCTGCAGGAAGGCAGTGAGGGCAGCGGCGTGCGTACCCTGCAGACGAAACTGAAGTCCCTGGGTTATTATTCCGGTTCTGTGGACGGCAGCTACGGCGAAGGTACCAAGAACGCCGTGAAGGCCTTCCAGAAGGCCAACGGCCTCACCGCCGACGGCAAAGCCGGCTCCGCCACGCTGAACCTGCTCTATTCCGGTAACGCCAAGAGCGCCTCTCAGGCCCGGGTAACCAATACCCCCAAGCCTGCTCCCACCAAAAAGCCCACCGCCACCCCCTACCGTACTCCCACCCCCCTGCCCGACGGCGAATGGGTGAAGGTCACCAAGGCGCCCAACACCAAGTATGTCACCCTGCGCAAGGGCAATTACGGCACACTGGTGGAGGATCTGCAGGAAGAACTGAAGCGTCAGGGCTTCTACACCGGCACGGTGGACGGAAGATACGGTCAGGGCACGGAAGAAGCCGTGAAAGCATTCCAGCGCCGCTATGGCCTGAATGTGGACGGTGCCGCCGGCCCCGCCACCCAGCGCTACCTCTTTGAAGGTGCCTTCCCGGACGGTGCCTGATCCAAGCAAAAAACAAAGAAGGTTTCCACGGAAGCCTTCTTTTTTCTTGTTTTTTCCCCGTCTTTTTCAGTATACGGCGGCATATGCTGCTTGTCTTTTCCGGGTATATATGCTATAAAAATTCTATTCCCTGCAATAATTTTGATTGGAGATACCGCCGTGTACGAATTGATTCAGGCCGGAAAATGCAGCTATTATGTGCAAAGTCCCTCCAAGGCTGGCTTGGTTCTGCTGGATGAAAAAAACGTATGCCTCATCGACAGCGGCAGCGATAAGGATGCTGCCCGGAAAATACGCCAGCACCTGGATGCCAACGGCTGGCACCTTGCCGCCATTTATAACACCCATTCTCATGCCGATCATATCGGCGGCAACCAATACCTGCAAAAGCAAACCGGCTGCAAAATCTATGCCCCCGGCATCGAAAGCTGTTTCACCTGCCATCCCATTCTGGAACCTGCCTTCCTCTGGGGCGGCTTTCCGCCCCGGGAGATGCACAATAAATTCCTGCTGGCCCAGGAAAGTGCGTGCCTGCCCCTGACGCAGGCCTGCCTGCCGGAGGGCTATGAACTGATTCCGCTGCCCGGGCATTCCTATGATATGTGCGGCATTCGCACGCCTGACGGAGTGGTCTATCTGGCGGACTGCCTTTCCTCCAGAGAAACACTGGAAAAATATCAGATCGGTTTTCTGTATGATGTAGGCGCCTATCTGGAAACGCTGGAAGAGGTAAAGCAAATGGATGCCGCCCTTTTCGTACCTGCACATGCGGAAGCAACGGATCATATTGCGCCCCTGGCCCAGTTCAATATCGATCAGGTGCAAAAAATTGCCCGGTGTATACTTGATTTCTGCCAAACGCCCCTCACCTTTGAAGCATTGCTGCAGAGACTGTTTGACCATTTTCAGCTGACCATGACCATCCAGCAGCATGCGTTGGTCGGCAGCACGGTGCGTTCCTATCTTTCCTGGCTGAAGAACGAAGGAAAAATAAATACCTTCATTGATAACAATCTGCTGCTTTTCCAAAGCACATAAACAAGGAGAACAAAATGTCTTTCGAAGCTGCAAAGGCCTATTTTTCGCAATTTGACATGGAAAACAGAATTCGCCTTTTTGATTCCTCCAGCGCCACCGTTGCCCTGGCGGCTCAGGTGCTGGGCTGTGCGCCCTGCCGGATTGCCAAATCCCTTTCCTTCATGGCAGAAGGCCGGCCTTTGTTGGTGGTAGCCGCTGGGGATGCAAAAATCGACAATTCCAAATACAAATCACGCTTTGGCGCAAAGGCCAAAATGCTTTCCCCCGACGAAGCCCTCTCCCTGATTGGCCATGGCGTGGGCGGCGTGTGTCCCTTTGCCGTGAAAGACGGGGTGGAGGTGTATCTGGATATTTCTCTGAAGCGTTTTGAAACCGTTTTTCCCGCCTGCGGCAGCAGCAACAGCGCCATTGAGCTGACCATTCCGGAAATGGAGCAGTATTCCAATGCCCTTGGTTGGGTGGATGTGTGCAAAGCCTGGCAGGAAGAAACCCCATAAACAAAGCCCGGAGCCTTCTGGTATCAGAAATACTCCGGGTTTTCATTTTTATTTTGTATCGCCGTGCAGCTGCATCTGTTCGTTCAAAAGATTGATGTTGCCGCAGCCCATGGTCAGCACCAGATCGCCGGGCTGCCAGTGCTCACGAAGGTATTTTTCGGTGTCGTTGAAGGTGGGGGTATGCACAGCATCAATGCCGTTTTTCCGCATCCCCTCAATCAGCATTTCCGT
>JAFSBN010000068.1 GCA_017437265.1 Clostridia bacterium | reverse complement strand
TTTCCGTGGAAAAAGTGAATTACAAGGCCACCACCACCGAGCATTTGGGCTTTGAAGGGGAAAAGAAGGGCGTCAGCGCCCACGCCGTGGCCCTTTTAAACGAAAAACGCTGAACGTGAGAAAACTCATGCTATTGAACCAAAACATCTGGGTGGGCACATCCAATGAATGCGCCGTTTCCCTGCTGCCTTCCATGGCCAACCGCCACGGCCTCATTGCCGGGGCCACCGGCACCGGCAAAACCGTTACGCTGCAAGTGATGGCGGAGGGCTTTGCTTCCCTTGGCGTGCCGGTCTTCATGGCGGATGTGAAGGGGGACCTGGCCGGGTTCTGCAAGCCCGGCGAAATGAACAAAAAAATTGAAGAGCGGCTGCAAACCTGCGGCATGGCGGATTTTTCCTTCCGTTCCTTCCCCGTCACCTTCTGGGATGTGTACGGCGAAAAGGGCCACCCCATCCGCACCACGGTGAGCGAAATGGGGCCGCTGCTTCTTTCCCGGATGCTGGGCCTCAACGAAACCCAAACCGGCGTATTGCACATCATTTTCCGCATTGCGGATGATGAAAGCATGCTGCTGCTGGATTTGAAGGATTTAAAAGCCATGCTGGCCTATGTGGGGGAAAATGCCGGCCGCTATACCCTGGATTACGGCAACGTGGCCAAATCCACCGTGGGGGCCATTCAGCGCTCCATTGCCATCCTGGAGGATCAGGGCGGCGATATTTTCTTTGGCGAACCGGCCCTGGATATCCGGGATTGGTTCAGCCAGGATGAGGACGGCACCGGCATGGTGAACATCCTTTCCGCCGAAAAATTATTCCGAAAGCCTTCCATGTATTCCACCTTCCTTCTGTGGCTGCTGGGCGAGCTTTTTGAGCTGCTTCCGGAACAGGGGGATCAAGCCCTGCCCCGGATGGTGTTCTTCTTTGACGAAGCCCACCTTTTATTCGATGATTGCAGCAAGATGCTGTTGGAGCATATTGAGCAGGTGATCCGCCTGATCCGCTCCAAGGGCGTGGGGGTGTATTTCGTCACCCAGAACCCGGTGGACGTGCCCTCCTCCGTGCTCAGCCAGCTATCCGGCCGGGTGCAGCATGCCCTGCGTGCCTTCACCCCGGCGGAATTGAAAGTGGTGCGCAGCGTGGCCCAAACCTTCCGGGAAAACCCGAATTTTGATACCGAAAGCTGCCTTACGGAACTGAAAACAGGGGAGGCCCTGCTTTCCTTCCTGCAGGAAGACGGCAGTCCCTCCGTTGTGCAGCGGGCCACCATCCTGCCCCCGCAATCCTCCATCGGCACCATTTCCGATGCCCTGCGCAAAACCTACCTGGAAACCGATGCCGTGGGCACCAAATATGATGCCGCTGTAGACAGGGAAAGCGCTTACGAACTTTTGTCTGCGGCCTTTAACGGGGCCGGTGCCGGGGAAACCCAGGTGTTGTCCCCCCTGCCCACCGGCACGCAGCAGCAAACGGATGCGCCCCGGCCCGTGTACCAGCCCATGGCCTTCCGGGTGTATAACCCGGAAACCGGCAAGTATGAAGAAGCGCAGCTTCCCTCCATGCAGGCCCCGTTGCTGCAGCCAAGCCCCCTGCCTCAAAACACCGTCACAAAATCCGCCCCCTACCAGTACCATTACCCGGCCGTGCCCGATGCCGTGCCGGTGGCCGCCAAGCCCAAGAAAGAAAAGAAACCGGCGAAAAAGCGCAGCGAAATGACCGCCGCCGAAC
>JAFSBN010000067.1 GCA_017437265.1 Clostridia bacterium | reverse complement strand
CTGCCGGGGCGGCGTGGCCGGCTTTTTCCCCCGGCAGGAAGGAGGGCAGGGCGTGCCGGGCCATTTGCCAGGCGGCGTCACAGGCACCGGTATTGCACAGGGCCATCACCAGCAGGGGGGAAAGCCCGGGGGAAGGGGGATGGGCAAGGGCGTGGTGCAAGGCCATCCGGGCGTGCTCCCTCGGGGCACCGGCCAGGCAGGCAAGGCAGGCGCACATTTGGCCCGTGGGCATCGTTTTTGCCAGGGGCAGGCCCTTTCCATCCCAGCCCGGCAGATATTCATTTTCCAGCCATGCCTGTTCCAGGCGGCTCAAAAGCCCTTGACGGTGCTTCATCAGCCTTTTTCCGGTTTCCCCATCGCAAAGGGGCGCAAAACGGGCATAGGCCATGCACAGGAAAAAGCCCAGCGCCACGCTTTCCGCCGTTTCATAATGCCCGGGATGCCAGAGGGGGTGGGCCGTTTGGGGCAGGCCGTGGGGGCCGAATTCCACGCTGTGAAGGAGGGAAAGGCATTGCTGCAAAAGGGAAGGGGCATCCGGCCATTTTAGCTTTTCCTGCAAAATTGCTTTATCTCCGGTGATTTCCACATACAGGGCGGTGAGGAAGGGAAGAAGCAAGGGTTCCTCCTGATTTCCGGCGCACAGAAGCAGCTGCTGCCGGGCGTGGGGGGCATCGGTGTGCAGGCAGCACAGCAGGGATAAAAGCCCATCGGGGAAGGAAGAGGCGGCATTTTCCCGTTCTGCGCACCGGGCCCAGTAGGGCAGCCAGCGGTTCAGCAAGGGCGTTAATTCCGGCGCACCGCCAAAGAGCAGCAAACGTTCCAGCTTTTCCTGCCAGAAAAGGCCTACCTGCCGCAGGGCATCGCATACGCCCTGGTGATGGGCGGCCTCCGTCATGCGCCGGGCGGCCTGCTCATCCGGGGCATGGCCCACCGTCAGGCACAGGGAAAGGGGACGGTGGGGCAGCAAATGGAGGGGCGTTTCAAACACCGCAACGGATGCCCCTTCCGTGTGAAAGGCGGCTGCATCCGCTGCCCCGGCATGGCAGGGGGGCAGGGTGAAAAGGGCGGCATTTTCCATGTGGGCAAAGGCAATGCCCTGGCGGTGGGAAAAGGCGGCATAGGCAAACGGCGCATCCCTTCGGGTGGCAATAACGCCGCTCTTTTCACTAAAGCGCACCATGCACCGCAAGGCGCAGGTAATTTCCGTGGGGGATTGCAGGGTGATTTGCCTGAGGTTCACAGGCAGGGAAGCGTGGCTGAACAGGGTGCATTTGCATTGCACACCCATGGGGCGGCAATGGTATTGGGTAACGCCGGGGCGGCAAAGCATAAGGCCCTCCGTCAGGGAGTATGCCCCGGTATCGCTTACCAGCAGGTATTCCTCGGCCTTTTCCGGGGAAAAGGAATGCAAAACGCCCTGTTCCCCGGTGACGGTGGCAAAGCCCTGGATTTGCTCAGCCCGGTAGACGGCTGTGCGTTCCGAAGTCCCCATATAAAGGAAGAAAACAGCAAAAGCTGCCACGGTCACAAAAAACAGCAGGGCAGCAAGCTCTCTTATTCGGTTGAACTTTTTCATAAACAAAACCTTCTAATACTCTTTTTTATTTAAAATCTTCAATTTTAAATAAAAAGGCACCACCTTCTGTGCTGCCGATTCTATGATTTTCGGGATAGAAAATCATAGAATCCCGTCTCATAGAGTTTTTGACGCACCTTCGGTGCTATAAAAAGCTTTTTAAGCTTTTTATTAAAAACTGGTATGAAATGGATGCGCCGAATCGTGCAAGCATATTTGTACAGACCATTATAGCTTCTGCGGGGGATATTTTCAACCTGCATATGAAAAATTCCCGATGGCGATGCTATGTCGCTGCCGCTGCCTGTACGAGGATCAGATATTTCGGGTGCTTTGCCGGTACTCCATGGGACTGACGGCCTGTGTTCTGCGGAAGACCTGAGAGAAATAGCTCAGGGAGGAAAAGCCCAGCAGCTGGGCGATCTGGGACAAGGAGAGGTCTGTTTCCGCCAGCAGGTATTTGCTTTCCTCGATCCGCCGGGTGATCATATAGTTAATGGGGGAGATGCCGTATTCCCGCTTGAAGGCCTGCACGAAGGCATGGCTGTTGGGAAAACCTGCGTTTGCGGAGACCGTCTCAATGGTGTCGTTGGTCTTGAGCAGCTCGTCTACCGCGTGGTTAAGGCGGACGCTTGTGAGATAGTTTAGAAAGGTGACGCCGAACT
>JAFSBN010000066.1 GCA_017437265.1 Clostridia bacterium | reverse complement strand
TTGTAATCAGCAGGTTGCGGGTTCAAGTCCCTTCACCAGCTCCATTCTTCTTTTACAGAAGAAAGATCCTTCACAATTGATATTTCTGGGTAGGTTCCCGAGTGGCCAAAGGGAGCAGACTGTAAATCTGCCGTCACCGACTTCGGTGGTTCGAATCCACCCCTGCCCACCAATCTGCGGGAATGGCGGAATTGGCAGACGCGCATGATTCAGGTTCATGTGTTCAATCGGACATGCAGGTTCAAGTCCTGTTTCCCGCACCAAGCACTTACGAAAGTAAGTGCTTTTTTGTTATTGTCATATACGTATCCGGAAAGGTTGAAAGATGGAATATGTTAGTATATAATAATTGAAAAGATATATGAGTTTGTTCATCGGTGAAATTTATATTTCAGAAAATTAGTTGCATTATGTATACCAATGACGCGGGAGGTTGGCTGCAATGGAAGAAAAAAGGATTCATCTGTTTATTAGCTATGGCCATGAAGAGAAGAATACCCGAATTGTGAATGAGTTAATCACTGCGCTGAAAGAGCATTTTGAAATCTGGGTTGATAAACTGGAAATACTTCCTGAAAAGGATTGGCGCCGGGAAATCGTAAAAGGTATCAGTAAAACGGATATGACCGTTGGACTGCTGTCCCAGTATGCCACACGGTTTCAGGGGGTGTGTCTGGATGAACTGGGCATTTCCATCAGTATTCCCGGAAGAAAACTGATCACGGTGCTGCTGGAAAAGCAGGAGCAGGTAAACTTACCCTCCACTGTGACCAGGGAACAGTGGATTGATTTATCCGAATGGAAACAGTACATTGATACAGACCAATGGGATGACTATTTTTGCCCTCGTATGGATGTGTTGATCGATTCCATCCGCAACCCGGAGAACTACAGTTTTCAGGGGGAAATTTCTACGCTGCACCGTATTCTCAAGCCGGAACCTTTTGATAAGCGTGCGCTTATGTATATCAACAGCCAGCATGCCGTTGTGCGTTCCGGGCTGATCGCACAGGTGAACCGGTGGATTGAAAAACCATCAACAGGCCGCTTTCTGCTGATCACTGGGAATGCCGGTACAGGGAAAAGCCATTTTGCCTCCTTTTTTCAGCACTATAATCCTACATGCGTTGCCGGTGCGTTCTGTGAACACGGGAAAGTGAATACGCATTATGTGAAAGATCTGGTACGGTATTTGATCTATATTTTGGCGACCAAGGCACCGGATTATCGGTATCAGCTGCTGAACCTCTTCCGAGATAATGGGCTGATCAGTGCAGACGATACAGTGCATGAGGGAAAGTGCGCAGAGTTTTTTGAGGAACAAACTGCAGAATCGCTGTTTGACAGACTGTTTCTTATTGCGCAAATAGGAGGCTTTTCCGGTAATGTGGCCATTGTTCTGGATGGGTTGGACGAAGTGTCTGAAGGTGGGCAGAACCCTTTGCTGGACTTTTTGTGCAGCAAGCAGATGGCCCTTATGCCGTCCTATATCAAATGGATCATCACATCCCGTGCGGAACCTGCTGTGATGGCGAAAATTGCGGGGGTACAGCCGGATGTGATCGAGCTGGACAGGAAGGCTTGCGATGGGGATATTGAGCAATATTTTCGAGAAAGACTTTTTTCGGCTGGCAAAGGGAGAGCCTGCTCTGACGAAGAAATCAGGATGCTGACCGAGCGGTGTGGTGGGATGTTCTTGTATGCAAAGCTGATATGTGATAGCCTGCTGCAGGATGCTACGGTAACGCCGGACGGCATTGCTGCAATGCCCGGGGGAATAGGTGGGTTATACTGTTCATATTTTGACAGATTGTTCCATAATGAGGAAGAATATGAAAAGGTAAAACCATATCTGAGGGTTATGTGCGCTTATGATATTGGCTATTTGTCAGAAGCGTTTTTGATGCGTGTGGTTGGCAGCAACCGGGAGGACATGAACCGGTTTTATCATGCACTGCGTTCCTTTGCCAGATGTGTGACCGATGACGGAAAGAATCAGGTGAGTCTGTTCCACAAATCACTGTACGATTGGCTGACGGACAGGACGCTCAGCGGAAAATACTATATTGATGTCGATACCGGCAGACGGGAGATATTGAAGCAATGTGAGCGGATCAATGAACAGGCTGATCGAAATGAACAGTTTGAATATCTGCAAACGACCTATCTGTATGTTCAACGTTATGGCCATATGATGGGCTTGCGGCTGCGTCCGGAATTTTTGTATGCGTTGCAATTGTCCGCTTTGGACAACAGCGATATAATTACTTTTCGCGAAACGGCGGAAAAAATCAGGCGACTGACCCGGATGACGGGGAATAATCGGCTTTACGTTTTGTCCCAGTTGGATCTGGCTGTGTGGTATTATGATGTGATGAATGAGGAGGAAAAAGGCTATACGTTGATTGAAGATTTGTATGCTGCGCATGCTGGGCTGATCGCGTCGGATCCGGAGGTTCATACATCGGCAGAGATTAACCGGATCTACATTGTCAATTCCTATAAAAAGGAATATGAAAAAGCGTGGCAATGGGCCAATGAACTGATTGAATATATCATGGCTCACGATGAGGCGGAATTGCCTCTCCGGGGCGTTAAGTTAGCAAAGGCGTATTACCATCGCTGCCTGATCGAATACAGAATGAAAAAATATGATACCTGTATTGATACCGCTAATGATGCGGTGGAAGCGGCGAAATACGGCTATACCGATCCGAGACGGCTAATGTGCCTGATTTATGTAGTTCAGGGAGGTGCATACAGAAAGCTGAAACAGTACGACGCAGCTATACATGTGCTGGAAAAATCGTTGGAATACCGTTTGGCGCTGTATAATCGCTTTTCACTGTTTGTGGCTAATTCCTATTCCAACCTGATCGAAACGCTGTATCGCAAGGCTGTGGAATGTGATCTTCCGGTTGATCGGCGGATTTATGATTATCTCGAAAGCCTCAAGCGGGCCATTACGGTAACGGTGGGGAGTAAAAATATGAGAATACTACGGTATGATTACTATCATGCACTGATTGCGGAGCATGAAAAGGATTATCCAAAGGCGGTGGTACATGCCAGAAAATGCTTACAGGCAGAGAACGGAGCAGCAATGGAGGATTTGGTAGAGACGGCCAACCGGATCATTCAGGCATATACATAACATCTCCCATGAGCACTGCGCGTGACAGTAGAAGCGCTTTGCGCGACAATTGGGCAGCTAATGCTTTTCTTGCGTCAATTAATCTGGTATAATGCCAACATGGCAGCAAATGCCATGAAACATAAGAGGAAAAAAGGGGAAAAAGATGGACAGAATGTTGCAATCAATTTGCGAGCAATTTATTGAAAACCGGGAAACAATCAAAAAAATGCTGAAAATGGGTAATGCATATGTGTATCCCGTGTGCGCCAATTTGTTTTGCGGCAAGGGTGAAACGGTAGAAGCGGAAAAGCTGGTGGCCTGCAGAGAGATCCTGAAGCAGAAGGCGGGCATTTTTTCCAACTTCAGGGGCACGATTGAACATGCGGTGATCTGTATGCTGGCCCTGGAAGAAAAACCGGAGGAGAAGCTGGACAGAGCCCTTGCTGCCTACGCACTGATGAAGAAGGAATTCATGGCATCGGATTATCTGGCGCTGGCGGCGTTTATGCTGGCTGATGAAGAGGGGATGGAAGAAAAGGTGGCTCGGGGCAAGAGGATTTACAAGCGGATGCAGAAGGAGCATCCTTTCCTCACCTCCACCGAGGACAGTGTATATGCCCTGATGCTGGCCTTTGCCCAGCGGGATGATGATGCGCTCATCGGTGATATGGAAGAAAGCTATGATCTTTTGAAAAAGCAGCTCTCTTCTTCGGGAAATTATCTGCAGACGGTGTCCCATATCCTGGCTTTGGCAGAAGGGGATGCTCGGGCCAAGACGGAGCGCTTTATGGAGCTGTATGACGCCATCGGTCAGTTTGGCGGCAAGTACGGCAAGTATTACGAGCTGACGGTGCTGGCAGCCCTTTCGGTGCTCCGTGGCGATGTGCGCCAGATGGCGGCGGATATGATGGATGCGGATGCATTCCTTGCCGCCCAGAAGGGATACGGCTTCTGGGGCGTGGGCAAGAAGATCCGGCTGATGCATGCGGCCATGCTGATTTCCAATCTGTACAGCCAGAAGGAAGAAATGAAGACGGCCAGCATGAGCGCTGCCATCTCCATGGTGATCGCCCAGAACATGGCTTCGCTGGCAGCTGTTTCTGCGGCAACGTCTGCGGCTGCAGCAGCTTCTTCCAGTCATTGACAGGGAAATATAAAAGCGGCTGAGAGATATTTTCTCTCGCCGCTTTTTGTGAGTATAAAATCAGATGACGAAATTGCCATGGTCGAAGACGGTGACGGTGGTGCCGTCCTGGCAGATGCCTTCGATGTGCATTTCCCGGGATCCGAACATGAAGTCCACATGGTTCATGGAGTAATTGGCGCCTGATTCGTTCAGTTCTTCCTGGGTCATTTCGGTGCCGCCCTTGATATTCATGGGGTAGGCGCGGCCAAGGGCCAGATGGCAGGAAGCGTTTTCATCAAAGAGGGTGTTGTAGAAAAGGATGCCGGTTTCCCGGATGGGGGAATCGTAGCTGATAAGGGCAACTTCGCCAAGGTAGGCGCTGCCTTCGTCAAATTCCACCAGGTTTTTCAGGGTGTCCTGTTCCTTTTCGGCGCCGAAATTGACCACCTTGCCATCCTTGAATTCCAGCCAGAAATTGTCGATCAGCTTGCCCTGATAATTGAGGGGCATGGAGGCCACCACTTTGCCGTTCACGCCGGTTTTGAGGGGCATGCAGAAGTTTTCTTCGGTAGGCATGTTGGGATTGAAGAGGATGCCCTTGGTGGAATATTCGCAGCCACCGGCCCATACATGGTTGGGCACCAGCTCTACGGTGAGGTCCGTGCCCAGTTCGTTGGTGAAATGGAGGGCCTTGAAATTGTAGTCGTTGAGCAGCTTGGAATGGCCGGTGATGCGTTCGTTATGGGCTTTCCATTCGGCCACGGGGTCGTTGTCTTCGGAGACTCGCACGCTCATGAGGATGGCATCCATCAGCTTTTCCACCGCTTCATCTTCGGGAAGCTCGGGGAACACCTTCATGGCCCAGCCGGCGCTGGGAAGCGCTACGATGGACCACTGGCCGTCGTTGTTCATGGTGTACTTCTGCAGGGGGGCATACTTTGTGCTGCCGGCAATCTGCACGGCTTGCATTTTTTCGGGATCCACGTCCTTCATCAGGCCGGGGGTGCTGCTGGTGATGTGCAGGAAGCAGCAGCCCTTTTCCTGTGCCCAGGCCTGCTTGTCATAGGTCCATTGGGGGAATTCGGTCAGGGTTTCCAAAGAGCAGTAGGTGTAGCTCATCAGCGCCAGCTGCTCGTCGCTCCAGTTGACCACCACATCGCCGGCACCGGCTTCATAGGCTTCCTTCACGCACATGCGTACAAAGGCATAATTGGTGACGGAGGAGGTGACCACCAGCAGCTGGCCGGGCTGCACATTGGCGCCGATGCGGACGGCCAGCTTTGCATACTTTTGCATTACATTCTTGCTTGCCATGATTGATAAACCTCACTTTCTGATGAAAAACTTCCTGCAGATGTGTGCAGGAAGTATTGCAGCGTGAAAAGGCGCTGCGCCTTTGATTTACATGACGCGTTCCCTGCCCATGAAGCAGACGGCCATGGTGCCCGGGCCGCAATGAGCGCCGATTACCGGGCCGATCATCTGCAGCCGGATTTCCTTGATTTCGGGAATACGGGCCTTCACGATGTCAGCCAGCTTCATGGCCTCTTCTTCGGCATCGCCGTGGAGAAGGATGAGAGTCTGTTCGCCGGGATTTTCGATGTTTTCCGCTACCCTTTCGGCGATGATCTTCATGGCTTTTTTGCTGCCCTGCACCTTTTCGGCGGGGTCAATTTTGCCGCCCTTGCCCATGGTGAGGATGGGCTTGATGTTCAGCATGCTGCCGAAGATGGCGCTGGTGGAGGAGATGCGGCCGCCGCGGTAGAGATATTTAAGATCGTCCACCGTCATCCACACCTGGGCCCGGAAGCGGTTTTCCAGCACCCATGCTTCAATTTCTTCCATGGTGGCCCCGGCCAGATACATATCGTGAGCCTTGAGAATGAGAAGCGTCATGGGGGCGGAGATGGACAGGGTATCCACCACGATCATTTTCCGTTCGGGATACTTTTTCAGAAGCTCATCCCGGGCTTCGAAGATGTTGAGGATGGTGTTGGACATCTTGGAGGAGAAGGCGATGAAGAGGATATCCTTGCCGGAGGCAAAGATGGGCTCAAAATAATCCACATACACGGGGGTGGACAGCAGGGACGTGCTGGGGGCGGAACCGGCGCGCATTTTGGCGAAGAACTCCTTTTCCACGCCGGCACGGCCGTTATCGTCAAAGTATTCCTTACCATCCAGAATATAGGGCATTTTCACCACGGGAATATTGCGTTCATCAGCGATGGAGTAAAGCAGATCGCTGTCACTGTCAGTCATAAAAACATAGGTTTGTTCCATGTCTTTGTATCCCTCCTTTTTGTATTACACATGCATTATACACAAAAAAGTATGAAAATGCAACATTTACCGCTTTTTACCGCCTGCTGAAAATTTCCTCCGGGCCACTTGCGGCAGATAGGGCCCTATGGTAAAATATACAGGATCTTATTTACAAGGAGAAATACCGTGGAACACACAGGACACCGTGAGCGGCTGCGCAAGCGATTTGACCAGAGCGGGCTGAAAGGCTTTTCGGATCATGAAGTGCTGGAGCTGCTTTTGACCTATGCCATTCCCAGGGTGGATGTCAATCCCCTGGCCCACCGGCTGATAGAGCGGTTCGGCTCATTTTCGGCGGTGATGGAGGCTTCTGCCGGGGAGATGAAGCAGGTGGAGGGTATGGGGGAAAGAAGCGCTGCGCTGCTGAGCATGATGCTGCCTTTGCTGAAACGCTATGAACAGGATAAGCTGCTTGGCAAACGGAAGCTGAATACATTTTCTGAACTGGCGGAATATTGTTCCACATTGTTTATCGGCAACCATGAGGAAGCATTTTACCTTTTGTGCTTTGATGCCAAGCTGCAGCTGATCCGGGAAATGCTGCTGGGCTCCGGTACCATTCAGGAGGTGCATGTGCTGCCCCGGCTGGTGGCCCGGGAAGCCATGCGCTGTAACGCCGTTTCCGTGGTGGTGGCCCATAATCATCCCTCCGGCGATCCTCAGCCGTCTCAGGCGGATATGGATTTGACAAGGGGTATCCGGGATGCGCTTTTGACGGTGGAAATCAAACTGATGGATCATGTGGTGGTGGGCCGGCAGGAAGCCTACAGCTTTCACAGAAACGATATATTGCCCCTGTTTGTGGATACGCCGGTGTATGCGGCGGCAGAGGATGCGAGCCTGATGAACAGAATGAAAACGGAGAAGAAAAAATGTCAGGAAGACGAAGAATATTTATGCTACTGACGAGCTTGATTGCGCTTTTTGTGCTGGCCTTTCTGGGCGGCACGGCGCTGATTGTGTGGGCGGAAACCCACCCGGCCCCTGTGTCTGACGACAGCAGCGCCATTGTGGTATTGGGTGCCCAGGTGTATGCGGACGGCAGCCTCAGCCCCCAATTGGAGCTGAGAATGGAAGCCGCCCTTTCGGAATACCGCCGCATGCCCCGGCTCATCATCACCTGCGGCGGCCGGGGGGAAAACGAGCCCGCCCCGGAAGGGGATATCATGCGAAACTGGCTGATTGAAAAAGGCGTGCCGGAAAACATGGTGTTTTCGGAAAACACCTCCCTCAACACCACCCAGAACCTGCGCTATGCCCGGCAGTTTCTGCCGGAGGGGGAAAGCCGCATTACCGTTATCACCAGCGATTATCATCTGCCCCGGGCGCTGCAGATGGCCCGGGATGAAGGCTATCAGGCGGATGGCGTGGGCAGCCCCTGCAAACCGGAGTATTGGATCAAAAACCATCTGCGGGAAACCTTTGCCTGGGGCAAGTATCTTCTGTCTCGGCTGGGCCTGACCGATTATCAGTAAAAGAAGGATTTGCAAAATGCTCAACAGGAAAGTTGTGAAGGATTTTATCACCATCACGGTGGGGGATATTATTGTGGCAGCAGCAGTGTTTTTCTTCATGCTGCCCAGCCAGGTATCCGTGGGCAGCGGTACTGCCCTGGCCATGGTGCTGAGCAATTTTATTCCCCTGCCGGTATCCACCATGACGCTGATCTTAAACATTGTACTGCTGATCATCGGCTATCTGCTGATCGGGCCGGAGTTTGGCGTGAAAACGGTGTACGCGGCCATTCTGATGCCGCTGGTGATGGGCCTGTTTGAAATCATCTGGCCCAATTTCCAGTCCATCACCCAGGACCCTGTGCTGGATGTGGTGTGCTATATTCTGGTGGTAGGCGTGGGCCTTTCCATGCTGTTCACCTGCAATGCATCTTCCGGCGGGCTGGATATTGTGGCCAAGCTGATGAACAAATATCTGCACATGGAGCTGGGCAAGGCCATGAGCGTTTCAGGCATGCTGGTGGCCCTGTCTTCCGCTGTGTGCTATGAACCCAAGATTGTGGTGATCAGCTTGCTGGGCACCTATTTTGGCGGGCTGGTGGTGGACCAGTTTATTTTCGGGCGGAATATCAAGCGCCGTGTGTGCATTATTTCGGAAAGGCTGGAGGATATCGTGCATTTCATCGTCCATGATCTCCACAGCGGTGCCACTCTCTACGATGCCATCGGCGCCTATAACGGCCAGGCGCGCAAGGAAATCGTTACCATCGTGGACAAGCAGGAATACCGTGCCCTCATGGACTATATGCAGAAAATTGACCCCAAGGCCTTCATTACCGTCATTTCCGTCAACGAAATCAGCTATCAGCCCAAGAAGTGACCAGGGGTATCATCCCTGGACCCAGCAGGGCCATTGGCCCTGCACCCAGTAGCGGATATTGCTTGACGTATCTAACCAACTGTTTCCCGCTGAAGCTAGAGGAACCCTGAGGGGCGTTGCCCCCTCAACCCCCACCAGGGATTTCATCCCTGGACCCAGTGGCAGAACTTTCTTGACTTATTTGACAAACGATTCCCCGCTGAGGCAAAGGGCCCCCTTGTACAAAGGGAAGTAGCCATCCGAAGGGTTGACGGAGAGATTGCTGTCTTTCCTGTACGAAACACGCAAAAATCTTTTGGCAAAAGAAAATTGTAACATTGCGAGTTGGCGGCGGCACTGCCG
>JAFSBN010000065.1 GCA_017437265.1 Clostridia bacterium | reverse complement strand
TCGTCGATGATGTAGGTGGTGCGCACCACGCCCATGGAAACCTTGCCGCACATTTTCTTTTCCTGCCATACGCCAAAGGGTTCAATGGCCTTTCTTTCCGGATCGGAAAGGAGGATGAAGGGCAAATGGTATTTTTCCGCAAATTTCACGTGAGAGGAAACGGAATCCTTGCTGATGCCGATCACGACAATGTCTTTTTCCCGGAAGGCGTCATAGGCAGAAGCGAAGGCGCAGGCCTGCTTTGTGCAGCCGGGGGTATTGTCTTTGGGGTAGAAGTAAAGAACCACTTTCTTTCCGAGAAAATCAGACAGGCGCACTTCCTTTCCGTTTTGATCCATCAGGGTAAAATCGGGGGCTTTCTGTCCGGGTTGCAGCATATATTTTTACCTCCTTGTTGGGGTGCAGTGTATTTTCATTATATAGTATACACGGCTTTGCGGCATTGAAACAGCGTTGTCAAAAAAAGGGGAATATAGTATACTGAACACAGAAAATCAGGAGGGAAAGTACATGCTGCGGTTTTTGGTGTTTGGGGATTTGCATCTGGAAGATTGCACAGACGGGGAGGAACGGCTGGAGTGCATCCTGCGCCATGCAAAGGAAGAACAGGTGGATTTTATGGTATCTCTGGGCGATCTGTGCTTTCCTACGGAAAAATATGCACATATTATGGACAGGATCCGTTCCTGCGGTATTCCCGTCCATCATACCATCGGTAACCACGATGTGCAGGAATGGGACATAACCCATTCTTTGTGTTTTCTGGGGAAGGAACGCCCCTATGAAGCCTTTGAGGCAGGGGAATACAAGCTGATTATTCTGGATACCTGCTATTGGAAAAGCGAGCAGGGCGAATATCATTTTCCCAATAAGAACAGGGTGCCGTCGCTTTATCCGGTGGTGCCGCAGGAGCAATTATCCTGGCTGGAGGAGCAGCTTTCCGATGGGAAGAAGTATATCATTTTCTCCCACATGAGCCTGGTGAACCCCTTTGCCCGCCGCGGCATTGCCAATAAAGAAGCGGTGCAGCAGCTGTTTGAAGGGAAAGATGTGCTGCTTTGCATGAACGGCCACGACCATGGCAGTGATTTGAAAATGGTGAACAATGTACCTTATTATACTGTCAGCTCAGCGTCCCAGTTTTGCTGGTGGGGCGGCAATCCTCCCGGAAGCGAAGTGAAAAACCTGTTTTATAAGGATCCCTTGCACGTGATTGTGGAAGTGGACGAAAGGGAAATCCGCATCCGGGGGATGGAAAGTGCGTTTGTCGATCTGACGCCGGAGGACGTGGGAGTTGATGATTATCGCTGGAATGGCGTGGATGTGCATCCCTGTGCCCAATCCTGCATTATAAAACGTTATGAATAAACAGGAAAATCGCTGTGTAATCGCCCCGGAGGGGATGATCGTATACACGCTGGAAAGAAAGAATGTCAAAAACCTGAATCTGAGAGTGCGCCCTGACGGATGGGTGTATGTATCGGCTGGCCGGCTGTGGCCACCGGACAGGATCGATGCTTTTGTGATCAGCAAAGTTTCCTTCATTCTGGATGCGCAAAAACGCTGCCGGGAGCGGGATGCTCAGGCGGCTGCAAGGGACGAAAATGCCTTTTTTCTGCTGGGCCGGAAGCTGAAAATACAGGTGATGGGCAGCCGGGAGGACAAAGTGGACGTGGCAGAAGACAAACTGCTTGTTTTCATGAAAAATCCGGATGACTCCCTGCGGCAGGCACGGCTGGTCAATCATTTTCAGGAGAAAATGTGCCGTACTGTGTTTGATGACAGCCTGAACAGAATGTATCCCTTTTTTCAGAAACAGGGCATTGGAAAGCCCGTCCTGCGGACACGGGAAATGAAAAGCCGGTGGGGCTCCTGTCAGCCGGTGAAGGGCGTGATCACCATGAATAAGCGGCTGCTTTCGGCACCGCTATCCTGTATTGATTATGTCATGCTGCATGAGCTGTGCCACCTGATCCATCCCAATCATTCTGCCGCCTTCCATGGCCTGATGACGTCGCTTATGCCGGATTGGAAAGACCGCAAGCGGTTGTTGGAAAGCACTGTCGGCTCAATGCTGTAAAAGGAGAAAACAGAAATGAAAGAAATCGTGTCGGGTATATTTCATATTCCTTCCGTGAGCGAGCCTCTTTCTTCCGATGTATTTATTGTGGAAGGAGAAAAGCGATTTTACGTATTCGACGTGGGCACCGGCGATGCGGCGTATGAAGCCGTTGCAGGCCTTGATAAGCCGGCGACGGTGATTCTATCTCATTTCCATCAGGATCATACCGGCAACATGACACGGCTTTCCCCGGCGGAAGTGCTGTGCGGTGCCCGCACCCGGAAACATCTGGGGCAGGGCACGCCGGTGGAAAATGTGACAGAGATTTCGGACGGCGTTTTGATCCGGGTGCAGCCTTGTGTGTCGCCCCATGCGCCGGGGTGCCTGATCATGACGGTGAACGATGCCTGCACCTTCCTGGGGGATTTGTGCTATGCCCGGCCGGGCACAGGCCAGGGAGAAGCGAAGGGTATGTATCGGGTGCTGAAAAGAATGAAGACAGAATATTTCATTCAAAGCCACCGGACGGAGGACCTTCTGCAGGGAAAAGAAACAGTGCTCCGGGAAATAAAAGACTATTTCGGCATATAAACAACTGCTTTGGCATGGAAGATGATCCATGCCATTTTTATATTTTCATGGAAAATGATGCCTGCATGCCTGCTGAATAAAAGGTGATGCCTTGGAAAACCTATGGCTGAAAAGAAAAGGAGGCGCAGGAACATTGAGAGCAACCGGCATTGTACGCAGAATAGATGAACTGGGCAGAGTGGTGATTCCCAAAGAAATCCGCAGAACCCTTCGTATCCGCGAGGGCGACCCGTCACAGATGACATGGTTACCGTGGCAAAATTTCTGCTTTGCCATGACCGATCTGGCCAAAAGGAATGGCTGGTAATTGTGCATAGTGACGAAAGAAAAGGCTCCAACGATGCGTATCCGCAAAGGGTGTTGGAGAGCCGTTTCCCCAATTCTGATGAACCGGAACGATACGAAGGGAGAAAAAACAATGGAAATGTATGCTTGTTATTTCAATATGGACACCGGTTGCGTGGATGCTTGGCTGAAAGATGGACGAATTCTCTCCATCGACTGTACGAAAGTAGAGCGGGTCGAAGCAGAGAACATGTACCAGCGGTCCGAACTGGATTACCTGATCTATAATGACCCCGCCGCCTATGTGGAGCTGATCGTGGAGGGCGATCCGAAACGGTACCTGCAGGTAGTGACACGGTATGAACTGCCGGAGGAAATGCTGTAAACGGCTTTAAGCGTAGTTATAAAGGAGATACATATGACGATTCTTCGAAATGCAATCCAGTGCAAAAAGTGCGGAGATATTATTGAATCCGTTTCCACTCATGATTTCAAAACGTGTTCATGCGGTGCCTGTTCCGTTGATGGCGGCCACCGTTATCTCAGACGGTGCGCAATATCGATGGATGATTTCATCGAATTGAGTGAGTTTCAGAATGAAAAGGACGAAAAGGAATGATGAAACGAACCATGCGCAACGTCCTTGCCGGACAAGCCCACAAGCCGGAATCAGACGTACATCCGGGTGGGCTGACCGGCAAATGAAGCGTGTCTCTCCGCAGGACACGCTTCCAAAGGCGGTTCTGCCGGCTTTGCGCTGGGTCATCCAATAGGGGCGGGAGCGTCCTGTTGGCACACAACTTTCAGAATGAAAGTGTAGTGTGTTATACCTTTGAAGAGCGTGCGCGGCGGGCTGTATGCATTGCATGCAGCCTGCGGCGGATGGCAAAGGTGCTGCGGTGAACGCAGCAGATTTGACAGACGTGAAACGGCGACAGACTGGGAAAGTCTGCCGCCGTTTTTTTGCATGCGCTTCAAAGGGATATCATTCGTTTTCCCCGGGAACTTCAGGAGGCTTGTTGACCGGGTGCTGCTTGCCACGGTTCCGTTTCATATTGGCTATCTGATCGGATTTGGCGGTGATCTGCAGCAGCGCGTTGGCATCTTCCGGGGTCTGTTTCTTTTCAGGAATGCCAATCAGCCCCAGTACCTGCATGGCCATATCCTGGGGTGTGGCACCGTTCCGGGCGGACTGTACCATCTCCTTCAGGAACCCGGGGTCCGGCAGCAGGCTCATATCAGCGGTGGCACTGTCCTTTTCATGTGCCTTGCGGATATCCAGAATCATGCTGTCCAGCTCCTCGTGGATCTGGTGTTTCATATAAAGGGCATCGCCCTCCTGCATATATTTGAGGGCACTCAGGGCTACGTCTTCGCCGTCCTGGTCAAATTGTTCCATCAGGGACCGGCGCAGGATTTCAGCACCGATGCTGTATCCCTGCACTTGCTGATCCAGCAGCCTGTCTACAGCAATTTCCATATCCACCATCAGCCGCCGAAAATTCTTATGCAGAATGATTTCGGATAAAAGCCTGCGGTTGATTTTGCCGCTTTTCAAAACCTCCAGCACTTCCTGACTGAAATACTGGTTTTCGCTTCCCTGGCCGGAAGGGGTTGTTTCTTCCGTCAGCCCCAGAAGATAATCCGTGGATACGCCATAAAATTGCGCCAGCTTGATCAGGGCAAAGGTGGAAATATCGCCGAATTCGTCATTTTCATATTTGCTCAGCGCAGAACGGCTCAGCCCTGTTTGGGCGGCCAGTTCTTCCAGGTTCAGCCCCATCACCGATACCCGAAAGTCTTTCAGCCTTTCGCCGGTGGTCAGTTTATCCCGCATATTTCTTCCTCCTTTCGTGGAGTTTTCTCCTTATTTTACCATATTTCCAAGAGCGTGGAAATCAGAAATTTCCGACAATTTTTCCAACTTTTTGGATATACGGGAAAGCCCCTGTTTTCTTTGTATAATACGCCTTGTCCGATGCATCGACAACATGAACCTTGAAAACTAAACAACGAATTTTTATCAGGAGGAACTTATGGAAAATATGTATCTGAAAGTAAAAGAAATGATCTCTGTACGCGATGCGGCGTTTT
This sequence comes from Clostridia bacterium, assembly GCA_017437265.1. Taxonomy (GTDB): domain Bacteria; phylum Bacillota; class Clostridia; order Christensenellales; family Aristaeellaceae; genus RUG563. The sequence goes on along the minus strand of JAFSBN010000065.1, from coordinate 1,469 downwards.
TCTACGGCCTGGATGCGGATCGTATCGGTCTGTATCCCTGTGTGATTCATCAGCATGACCAACCTGGTATGGAGATTGGTGTCCGGTATTATTATTGCCACGAATGCCGTCAGTCTGGTGATGTGATTGACCTGGTGGCGAGGATGTTTGTCCTGTCCAGGCAAGAAGCGGCTGAAAAACTGATACTGGATTTTGGGCTGCTCAGCCAGAATGAATTGAAGGCATTTACCGAAGAATGGCAGTGCCAGAAAAACCCGGATCAGGATCAGCTGCATGCCATGTTTGTGCTGAGCGAAGTGGTGCATGTCATGCGCATCTGGAAAGAAGTGTGTCTGGCTATCCGTTTGCACGGAGAAGTGAAAAAGGCGTTCTCTCTGGTGTGCAGATACCTGTTTGTGTTTGAAGACATGCTGGATCGCATCACCTTTGGCACGGATGCACAGGCACAGGAAATGATGAACATTCTGAACGAAACGGATCTGATCGATGTACTTGAACAAGATATTCTGGAGGGAAATAAGGTGCATAATCCCTGGTTGTTTGAAGGCGAGGATGATGACATGCCCTTTGATGAAAACATCGATTCGGAAGAGATGATCTGATCCTCCCTTGCTGCCCGGTGCAGCCAAATGCCCGGGCAGCAGGGTTGTGCCTGAAAGAAAGGACAATACCATGACCCGAGGCAACTATGCCATTCTTCGGTTTGAAAAGCATCAGGGTTATCCGGCCAAGAAGATCGAAGACCATCATGAGCGGCAAAAGGAAACCTATGCCAGCAATCCGGATATTGATCCGGAACGGAGTCATCTCAATTATCACATCATTCGCCCCCGGGGACGGTATTTCACCGAAATTCAGCAGCTCATTGCTGCAGCACATTGCCGCACCCGGAAGGACAGCGTGCGCTTTGTGGACACGGTGATCACCGCCAGCCCGGAATTTTTCAAGGGCAAAACACACAAGGAAACAAGGGCTTATTTCGTTCATGCCTGCCGCTTCATGGCGGAGAGGGTGGGGAAGAGTAACATCATTTCCGCCGTGGTGCATATGGACGAAAAAACACCCCACATGCATCTGGTGTTTGTGCCCCTGACCAGCGATAATCGGCTTTCTGCCAAAGAGATCATCGGCAACCGAAAGCAGCTGGTCACCTGGCAGGATGATTTCTGGAAGCACATGGCCACGAAATTTCCGGAACTGGAAAGAGGCGAAAGTGCAAGCCTTACCGGCCGTACCCATATCCCCACCCGGCTTTTCAAGGAAGCAGTGCACCTGAACCAATTGAGGGATCAGCTGATGGAGCTTCTTTCGGAAATGACGCCCTTCAATAAGGGCAAAAAGACGGTGGAAATTGAAAAGCTTTTGTCCCGGTACATTCCCGGTGTGGAGCAGATGCGCACCCGGCTGAAAAAGTACGAAGGGGCGTTCCGGGAGATGAAGCAGGAACAGGAAACCTTGCTGCAAAAACT
>JAFSBN010000064.1 GCA_017437265.1 Clostridia bacterium | reverse complement strand
TTGCCGTGGTCAACGTGACCGATGGTACCAATGTTTACGTGAGGCTTATTGCGTACAAATTTTTCCTTTGCCATTGGGGTTTCCCTCCTGTTTCTGTCAATGAAAAATCAGTCAGTATTGCAACGTTTTATTATCCGCGCTTGCCAACTACCTTTTCAGCAACGCTCTTGGGCACTTCTTCATAGTGGTCGAACTGCATGGAGTACATACCACGGCCCTGGGTGCGGCTGCGAAGGTCGGTGGCATAGCCGAACATTTCGCTCAGGGGAACGAAGGAGTGAACGGACTGTTCACCCATCCGGGTTTCGATATTATCGATCCGGCCGCGGCGGGAATTGATATCGCCCACCACGTCGCCCAGATACTGGTCGGGTACGATGGTCTCAACCTTCATCATGGGCTCCAGCAGACGTTCATCTGCCTTGGCCAGGGCTTCCTTGAAGGCCATGGAACCGGCAATCTTGAAGGCCATTTCGGAAGAGTCCACATCATGGTAGGAACCGTCAACGACGGCCACCTTGAAGTCAACCACTTCGAAACCGCCCAAGAGGCCAGCGCCTGCGGCTTCCTGGATACCGGCGTCGATGGGGGAGATGAATTCCTTGGGAATCACGCCGCCGATGATCTTGTTTTCGAACAGATAGCCGGCGCCGGGCTCCTGGGGAGCCATTTCGATAACGCAGTGACCATACTGGCCATGGCCGCCGGTCTGACGAACAAAACGGCCTTCTGCACGGACAGCCTTGGTGATGGTTTCGCGGTAGGCCACCTGGGGCTTGCCCACAATGGCTTCCACCTTGAATTCACGCATCATGCGGTCCACGATGATTTCCAGATGCAACTCGCCCATACCGGCGATAATCGTTTGACCCGTTTCCTGATCGGTGTAGGTCTTAAAGGTGGGGTCTTCTTCCGACAGACGCTGCAGCGCCAGTGCCATCTTATCCTGGCCGGCCTTGGTTTTGGGCTCAATGGCCACCTGGATAACGGGATCCGGGAATTCCATGGATTCCAGCACGATCTGTGCCTTTTCGTCGCACAGGGTATCGCCGGTGGTGGTGTCTTTCAGACCCACGGCGGCGGCGATTTCGCCGGCATACACGGTTTCCACGTCTTCACGATGGTTGGCGTGCATCATCACGATGCGGCTGAAGCGCTCACGCTTTTGCTTGGTGGAGTTGTACACATAGCTGCCATTGTTGATGGAGCCGGAATAGACCCGGAAGAAGGCCAGCTTGCCCACAAAGGGGTCGGCAGCGATCTTGAAGGCCAGGGCAGAGAAAGGTTCACTGTCGCTGGCTTCGCGAACTTCTTCCACATCGGGATCCTTGGGCTTGGTGCCCTTCACGGCAGGCACATCAAGGGGAGAGGGCAGGTATGCGATAACTGCGTCCAGCAGGGGCTGTACGCCCTTGTTGCGGTAGGAAGTACCGCACAGAACGGGAGTCAGGGTGCAATTGAGGCAGCCGGCGCGCAGAGAGGAAACGATTTCTTCTTCCGTGAGCCCTTCGCCCATCAGGAATTTTTCCATCAGTTCATCGTTCTGTTCCGCAGCAGCTTCCACCATTTCCTCGCGCATCAGCTGAGCTTCTTCCAGCAGTTCGGCGGGAATTTCTTCTTCACGCACGTCCTTGCCTTCATCGTCGTAATACACTTCGGCCTTCATCTTGACCAGGTCAATGATGCCGCTGAAGGTATTTTCCTTGCCGATGGGCAGCTGGATGGGCACGGCCTTGGTGCCAAGACGGGTGCGCATCATGTCCACAACGCGGTGGAAATCGGCGCCGGTGATGTCCATCTTGTTCACATAGGCGATGCGGGGAACATGGTATTTGTTAGCCTGACGCCAGACGGTTTCGCTCTGGGGCTCAACGCCGCCCTTGGCGCAGAAGACGGCCACAGCGCCGTCCAGAACACGCAGAGAACGCTCCACCTCAACGGTGAAGTCCACGTGGCCGGGAGTGTCGATCAGGTTAAGACGATGACCCTTCCACTGGCAGGTGGTGGCGGCGGAGGTGATGGTGATACCACGCTCCTGTTCTTCCTCCATCCAGTCCATGGTGGCGGCGCCTTCGTGGGTTTCGCCCAGTCTGTGCACGCGACCGGTGTAGAAGAGGATACGCTCGCTGGTAGTGGTCTTGCCGGCATCGATGTGAGCCATGATACCAATGTTGCGAACTTTGTCAAGCGGATGACTTCTCGGCATGAATACGTTCTCCTTGTATTAGGTTTGGTAGATTCACGGTAGCAAGTTTCAGGGGCAGGCGCACAAAAGCACCGCCCGCCGGTTGCTTACCAGCGGTAATGGGCGAATGCCTTGTTGGATTCGGCCATACGATGCATTTCTTCCTTGCGCTTGACGGCGTTGCCGGTGTTTTCGGCAGCTTCCATCAGTTCGGCGGCCAGGCGTTCAGCCATGGTCTTTTCGCCGCGCTTGCGGGAGAAATCAACAATCCAGCGCAGCGCCAGGGTCTGGCGGCGTTCGGGCCGGATTTCGACGGGCACCTGGTAGGTGGCGCCACCGACGCGGCGGGCCTTGACTTCCAGCTGGGGCATCACGTTAGCGAGAGCCTGCTGGAAAACGTCATTGCCTTCCTTGCCGGTTTTATTCTTGATCATTTCGAAGGCATTGTAGCAAACCTGCTGCGCAACGCCGCGCTTGCCGTCGAGCATGATCTGGTTGATGAGCTTGGTGACCACAACGGTCCCATGTACGGGATCGGGGAGCACTTCGCGCTTGGGAATAAATCCACGACGGGGCATGATGTTCCCTCCTCAATTGGGTTTTTCGTTTCTCTTCATCGGGCCGTCCACAGCATGTCAGCATCATGCCGTTCCTATTCCGTATGGTGCGCTGCACCTGAAAGGGCAAAGGCCTGCAGCGGGTGTTCCTTCCCATGCTCTGCGGTTCCCTATATTTTCAGGATGCACAGGCAGCAGCCCATGTGATGAGAAAAACGATCTTACTTCTTGGGGCGCTTGGCGCCGTAGAGCGAGCGGCTCTGGTTACGCTTGGCAACACCGGCCGTATCCAGCGCGCCACGGATGATGTGGTAACGCACGCCGGGCAAATCGCGCACACGGCCGCCGCGGATCAGAACGACGGAGTGTTCCTGCAGATTGTGGCCAATACCGGGAATGTAGCAAGTACCTTCGATGGAATTGGTCAGGCGGATTCTCGCAATTTTACGCAGAGCGGAGTTCGGCTTCTTGGGCGTGGTGGTTTTCACGCTCAGGCAAACGCCGCGCTTTTGCGGGCAACCCTGCAGGATGGGCGCGGTTGACTTGTTGGCAACCTTTTCTCTTCCCTTGCGGATCAGCTGATTGATCGTAGGCATGGAAGCACCTCCTGTTATTTGTTCGGAGCCGGTCTTTCCGGTCCTCCTCCTATAAAATCCCCGCAACCCTCGGGGATATATAGTCGATGATTTATGTGTCCTGCTTTTTCAGGGCGGCAACAGCGCAGGGAACGTCTATCCCGCACATCTGGCCCAGCTCCTCCATAGAGGAAACCGTTTCCACAGGCAGCTGTCTTTCATTGGCGGCCGCCCGGACTTGCGCCTGCAGCATAGGGGATGCGTCCAGCGCCAGGAAGACCACCCGGAGGTTTCCCTCCCCGATGCCCTTCATCACCTGGCGAACGCCGGCAACTCTTTGTTTGCTTTTCTCCAGCTGCTTGTGCATGTTTCCTCCGTTTCAAAGGCACAGGAACACCGTTGCCGCATAAAGCCGACAACTGTATCATAATAACATCCTTTATTTTCGTTGTCAACAGGTTTGCAGAAAAAAAGAAAGGGGAAAAAGCCTTGTGCCGCCTCATTTTTTCGGCATTTATCCAATTGGGAAAAAGCTTGACCATTTTATACAGTTTTACAACGGAAGGGGTGCATTGCCCTTGCATTCATCCCCAAGGTGGCGTATAATAAAATTTGGATTTTCCCACAATGAAAATGAAGTTTTTTGACTGGACGGAGGCAACAAAAATGAGCCGCATCGGATACGTTCTCAAGCGCATCGGCAAAATGGACTATAAAAAAATGAACGAAACGGCCAATATGCTGCATAAAAAGACGGGCAAAAGCAAAATCTGGCTGTTTGCGGACATGGCCAAATGCGCCGCAAAATACAATGCCGGGTATATGGATTATAAAATTGCCCAGATGTACAAGCTGAACGACGCTCAGAAGCGCACCGTCATTACCCGGGGCCTGTCCAATGAAATCGTGCGCCGGATGAACGACAAGGCTTACTGGCATTTCTTTGACGACAAAACAGAATTCAACCAGACCTTTGCCAAATGGGTGAACAGGGACTGGCTGCGCTGCGACGAAAATCTGACCAAAGAACAGCTGGCCGCTTTCCTGGAAAACAAGCCCTGCGTGATGTTTAAGCCTCTGGAAGGCTCCTCCGGCCAGGGCATTGAAAAATATACCCCCGATGCATGGGAAGATATGGGCGCCTTCTTCCGTTTAATTAACGAAAAAGGCCCCGCCATTCTGGAAGAAGTGGTGGTGCAGCACAGCCGCATGGCCGCCCTTTGCCCCACCTCCGTCAACACTGTGCGCATTGCCACCCTCATCGGCGAAAAGAAGGAAGGCATTGTGTACGCCTTCCTGCGCATTGGCAACGGCAAGGTAATGGACAATGTGGACTGCGGCGGCATGGCTGCCCGGGTGGACCTGGAAAGCGGAAAACTCCTTACCGTAGGCGCCGACAAGCAGGGCAACACCTTCGAAAAGCACCCCATCACCGGCACGGATATCATCGGTTTTGAGGTGCCCTATTTCCACGAAGCCTGCCAGATGTGCCTGGAAGCGATGAAGGTGGTGCCCCAGGTGCGGTTCGTGGCCTGGGACGTGGCCATCACCGAAGACGGCCCCCGGTTCATTGAAGGCAATTCCTTCCCCAGCCACGCCGTGCCCCAGTTTGCCGCCCATTATCCCGACGGCATCGGCATCATGCCCGTGTTCCGGGAATTTTTGAACATCTGATAATAAACAGGAGGTAGCGCATGGATATTTTCAAGATCCTGCTGATGTACATGGCGCTGATGGTCACCGGCTCTGCCCAGCAGGTGCCCTCCCTCACGCCGCCCCCCGCCACCCCCGCCCCTGCCGCTACGGAGGTGGTTGTTACCCCCACGCCGGAAGTGACCCAGGTGCCGGTGACATACGTCACCCTGCGTCCCGGCAGTGAAGGGCAGAACGTAAAAAAACTGCAGGAAAAGCTGATTGAGCTGGGCTTCCTGAATAGCCGGGCCGACGGTCAGTACGGCCAGAAAACCAAGGCCGCCGTGGCCGCCTTCCAGGAAACGTATGGCCTGAAGGTGGACGGCATTGCCGGCAACGAAACCCAGACCCTGCTCTATACCGACGGCCCCCTTGCCACCCCCACCCCCGGCCCCACGGTGATCCCGGCGGTAATGGTGCCTGTCTATTACATGGATCAGGATACCGGCAAGCAGCTCTTTTCCATGAATATCACCTGCTACGGCTCCACCACTATCTACGCCAATTCCAACCATGTGCCGGAAGGATACCGGCTGGTGTCTGAAAACGCTGTGGATGTAACGCTGGAAGACAACGCGGCCACCCCTGCTTCCGTTACCTTCTCCTACTCCTCCCTGCCGGAGGAAACGGAACAACCGGCGGAAAATTAAAAATTCAGAATGAAGAATTCAGAATTTTATATGGTGTATGAGAATCACGGGAGGGCAAGCCCTCCCTTTTGTTTTGCTGTTAAGAGAAAGTATTGGGGGGCTTCGCCCCTGCACCCCAGCAGGGACACCAGGGCAGTGCACTGGACCCAATTCCGGATGTAACAAACTGTATCTTTCATACAGTTTCCCGGTGAAATGGAGCATCACGCACACAAATTTTCGCAAATGAACGATTGAAACTTTGCGAGTTGGCTGCGGCACAGCCGCCACGCAGAAACCCTTTTGCAAAAGGACAATTGTGACTTTTCGAGTTGGATGCCCGCACTGCGGGCCACGGGCTGGGCGGTGGAACACCGCCGGCCGGATGCTGTGCATCCGGTGAAAACGAGAAAAACCGGCAGGAAAGTTCACTTTCCTGACCGGCTTTTTTCTACGTTTTCATAACGCCCGTGGGCTCTCTTCCCGTTCTCCCAAACAACATGCGGAAAGAAGAATGTAAAAGAAGTCTTCCGTATCGCAGAAAGGGTCCAGGGGCAATGCCCCTGGTGCCGGGGGTACGGGGGCTGCACAAGCCCCTGCTTCACCACTCCCCAAGCCACAACGCGAAAACAAGGACAACGCTTTACATTTAGCCACAAAATGTGCTATTATAGAAAGGAACACACTAAATATTGTGAGGTGCAGCATGGCACAAAATTATGACGCAGGCAGTATCAAGGTTCTGGAAGGGCTGGACGCCGTCCGGATGCGGCCGGGTATGTATATCGGCTCCACCGGCAGCCGGGGCCTGCATCATCTGTTATGGGAAATTGTGGATAACGCCATTGACGAAGCCATGGGCGGCCATGCCACGGAAGTGGCGGTCACCCTGCATAAGGACGGCTCCGCATCGGTGTGGGATAACGGCCGGGGCATGCCGGTGGACGTGCATCCGGTATTAAAGATCCCCGGCGTGGAAGTGATTTTCACCCGCCTGCACGCCGGCGGTAAATTTGACAACCAGAATTATGCCTATTCCGGCGGTCTCCACGGCGTGGGTGCCTCCGTTGTGAACGCTCTTTCCAAATGGCTGACGGTGGATATTTTCATCAACTGGAGCCATTATGCCATGCGCTTTGAAAACTATTATGATGCCAAGGAAAAGAAACACATTGCCGGGCATCCGGTGCAGCCTTTGGAAAAGCTGGGCAATACCCGCAAGCGGGGCACGCTGATCCGCTTCCTGCCCGATGATACGGTATTTGAAGAAACGGTGTTCAACGGCGATACGGTGCGCCGGAGACTGCGGGAGCTGGCATATCTCAACCGGGGCCTGAAAATCTCTTTCACCGACGAGCGCAGCAAGGATCCGGAAAAGGCCAACTGTGAGTTCTGCTTTGCCGGGGGCATTATCGACTATGTGAAGTTCTTAAACAAGGACAAGACCCCCATGCACGAAACCCCCATCTATTTTGAGGGCAAAAAGGACGATGTGATCTGCTGCGCCGCCATCCAGTACACGGACAGCTTCACCGAATCCGTGTTCAGCTATGTGAACAATATCCCCACCGGCGAGGGCGGCACCCACGAAACCGGCTTCAAAGCGGCGCTGACCAAGGCCATGAACGATTATGCCCGGAAGATTGGCGTACTGAAGGAAAAAGATAATAATCTGTCCGGCGAAGACTTCCGGGAAGGCATCACCGTTGTTTTGACCACCATGGTGAAAAACCCCCAGTTCGAAGGGCAGACAAAGGGCCGTCTGGGCAATACCGAAGTGCGCCCTGCCGTGGAAGCGGTGGTGACCGAAAAACTGTTTGATTTCCTGGAAGATCTGAAAAACCAGGAACTGGCCCAGAAGATACTGGAAAAGGCTGTGAAAAGCGCCAAGGTGCGGGAAGCTACCCGGAAAGCCCGGGACGTAGCCAGGGCCAAGAACCAATTGGAAGCAGCGCCCCTGGTGGGCAAGCTCAGTGCCTGCACCGGCAGAAAAGCCGTGGACAACGAACTGTTCATCGTGGAAGGCGATTCCGCAGGCGGCAGCGCCAAGCAGGGCCGGGACCGGCGCTTCCAGGCCATTTTGCCCCTGCGCGGCAAGCCCCTCAATGCCGAAAAGAAGCGGCTGGATCAGGTGCTGGCCAATGAAGAATTCCGCTCCATCATCACCGCCCTTGGCACCGGCATTGACGAAGATTTTGACGTATCTTCCCTGAAATATCACAAGGTGATCATTCTGGCCGATGCTGACCAGGACGGCGCCCATATCCGGGCCATACTGCTCACCTTCTTCTACCGCTACATGCGGGACCTGGTGGCGGACGGCCATGTGTACATCGGCATGCCGCCCCTGTACGCCATCAAAAAAGGCGGCGATATCCGCTATGCCTATGACGACCGGGAGCTGAAAAAGCTGACCCAGGGCCTGCGGGGCTACACCCTGCAGCGCTATAAGGGCCTTGGTGAAATGAACCCGGAACAATTGTGGGAAACCACCATGGATCCCGCCAACCGCAAACTGATGCAGGTAACGGTGGAAGACGCCGCCCAAGCAGATTCCATCATCACCGTGCTCATGGGCGATAAGGTGGAACCCAGACGTGAATACATCATCGAACATGCAGAGTTTAACAAGGCCGATCATTTTGACCAGCATGTGACGATTGAGAAGGAAATTCAGA
>JAFSBN010000008.1 GCA_017437265.1 Clostridia bacterium | reverse complement strand
CTCCGGCGTCACCGTCATCCGACTGCCCACCGGGCTATTGATACAGGTAATGATCTCCTGCTTCATATCATTCATCCCCTTACAGCGCAATATCGCCGGCAAGCCGGACGATGGAATAGGCAAAAATCTTCATATCCTTGTAGAAATCTTCCACAGGAATATATTCATCCGCCTGATGGGCCATTTCTTCTTCCCCGGGGAACATGGCCCCGAAAGCCACCCCTTCTTCCATGCTCTGGGCATAGGTGCCGCCGCCGATGGCAAAGGCCTTCTTTTCCAGGCCCGTCACCTCATGATAGGCATTGAGCAGTTCCTGCACCAGTTCCGTATCTTCGCTGACGAAATGGGGCTTGCGGCTGCCGGCATCTTCCACCCTGCACTGGGGCAGGCTGGTGCGAAGCAGGGTGAACGCCGTTTCCAGATTGAAAAGAACGGGATAGCGGATATCCATAATGGCGGAAATATCATCCCCTTCGGTGCGGATGATATCCAGGCTGCAGGTCAATTTGCCGCTCACTTTATCTTCCATGGCAATGCCCAGGTTTTCGGCATAGCAGGTCATGCCAATTTTATCGGCCAGGGTTTCCACAATGCCCTTGGCGCCCAATTCTTTCAGCACCAGCAGCATCTGGCCGATGGCGTTGCGGCCATGTTCCGGCATGGCGGCGTGGCCGGTGATACCCACGGTATCAATCCGCACGGCGCCGTTTTCCATTTTGGCGGTTACGGGATAGGGCCAGTTCTTTTCGTTCACTTTTTGCACCATCTCTTCGCCGCCCTCTACCAGGGCCGTGGCAAAGCCGGGCACCACATTGGCCCTTTCGCCCACGTTCATTTCCAGCACCTTCAGGCCAGCCTGCTTCCCTGCGATCATTAGATGGCAGCCGCCTTTTTCAATATTGATCACCGGGTATTCCGCATCGGGGCTGAAGCCGCACCGGGGCATGGTGGTGTGGGCCTTGTAATAGGCCATATCGCTGCTGCCGCATTCTTCATCGCAGCCCAGAATCAGCCGCACTTTCCGCTTGAGGGGAATGCCGGCTTCCTTCACCGCACGCATGGCATACAGCGCCGCCACCGCCGGGCCCTTATCATCGCTGGTGCCACGGCCATAAATTTTTCCGTCGGATACTTCGCCGCCGAAGGGTTCCTTCGTCCAGCCATCCACCACCGGCACTACGTCCAGATGGGCCAGCACGGCCAGGGCATCGTAATCTTCCCCTTCGCCCATTTCCGCATGGCCGGCATAGCCGTCAAAATTCTTCGTCACAAAGCCCATGCGTGCACAATCCGCCATGGCGGTATCCAGCGCCAGTTTATTTTCCACGCCAAAGGGGGCGCCGGGGGCTTCGTCGCTTTTCACGCTGGGAATGCGCACCCATTTCTGCAGGGTTTCCACCATTTCATCCTGATAGCTTTTCAGCAGTTCTTCGATCTTTTTCATTTCTTTATTCCTCCAATGCTTTCGCCATTCGTTTTACACCTTCCAGCACCTGGGCCTTGGGGCAGCCAAAGTTCAGTCGCATGCAGCCTTCCCCTTCGGGGCCGAAGAAGGTGCCCTCCGTCAGGGCCACCCCGGCCTTCAAAAAGGCTTCTTTCATTTCGGCGCAGGTTTTGCCGTATGCCTTCAAATCAAGCCAGGCAAGATAGGTGGCAGAAATAGGGGTCAATTTTGCCTTGGGCAAATATTCCGCCACATATTCCGCCAGCGCCTTGCGGTTTTCATCCAGGTATTCCATCAGCCCGTCCAGCCAGGCATCCCCTTCGTTATAGGCGGCCATGGTGCCGTGGAGGGCCATGGTGTTGCCGCTGGTCACGCCGTTGCGGTTCAGCACATCTTCTGCCTTTTGCTTCATAGCTTCATCAAAGGTAACCAATTGCGCCTGCTGCAGCCCGTCAATATTGAAGGTTTTGCTGGCCGCAAACATGGCCACCACATTTTCCTTCATGATGTGCAGCATGGACGTGAATTTTCCCGGGGCAAACACAAAATCCGCATGGATTTCATCGCTCACCAGCGGCACCTTATACTGCTTCGCAAGCTCTGCCAGCGCTTCCAGTTCTTCCTTTTCCCAGGCCCGGGAGGCCGGGTT
>JAFSBN010000063.1 GCA_017437265.1 Clostridia bacterium | reverse complement strand
TTGTTGTGTTGGGAGCGTGTTATCTTCTCTACGGCCGTTGGCTGGCCAACACCTGGGGCGTAGACCCCAAGGCCAAGACTCCTGCCTATGAAATGGAGGACGGCGTGGATTATACCCCCACCGCCCCCGGTGTGGTATTTGGCCACCAGTTCGCTTCCATTGCCGGTGCAGGCCCCATCAACGGCCCCATTCAGGCGGCCATCTTCGGCTGGGTGCCGGTGCTTTTGTGGGTGCTGGTAGGCGGCCTGTTCTTCGGCGCCGTGCAGGATTTTGTTTCCATGTACGCTTCCGTCCGCAATAAAGGCCGCACCATCGGCTATATCATTGAGCTGTACATCGGCAAAATCGGTAAGAAGCTGTTCACCCTGTTTGTGTGGCTGTTTTCCATACTTGTGGTGGCGGCGTTCGCGGATGTGGTTGCCAATACCTTCAACGGCTTTGCCGCCACCCCGGATGTTTCCCTGGCCAACGGTCAGGTGGCCACCACCTCCATGCTGTTCATCATGGCGGCCGTGGGGCTTGGCTGCGTGCTGAAGTTCTGCCGCTTCAAGCCGCTGGTGAACACCGGCATCGCCGTGGGCCTGCTGGTATTGTGCATTGTGCTGGGCATGGCGCTGCCCATGTATGTGCCCACCTCTACCTGGCATCTGATCGTTTTCGTATACATCGCCGTTGCTTCCATTGTGCCGGTATGGTCGCTGCTGCAGCCCCGGGATTACCTGAACAGCTACCTGCTGGTGGCCATGATCGTGGCGGCGGTGGCCGGCGTGTTCATTGCCAATCCCCAGATGAACCTGAACGCCTTCAACGGCTTCACCGTCAACGGCCAGCACATGTTCCCCATCCTGTTTGTCACCATCGCCTGCGGCGCCGTTTCCGGCTTCCATTCGCTGGTGTCTTCCGGCACCGCCTCCAAGCAGGTGAAAAATGAAAAGCACATGCTGCCCATCTCCTTCGGCTCCATGCTGCTGGAAAGCCTGCTGGCCGTCATCGCCCTGATTGCCGTGGGCGCTGTATCCAGCGGTGCCCAGGTGGCGTCCGGCACCCCGGCCGTGGTGTTTGCCTCCGCCATCTCCGGCTTCCTTGGCAAGGTGGGCATCCCCCAGGACGTGGCCTTTACGCTGATTAACCTGGCCGTATCTGCCTTCGCCCTCACCTCGCTGGATTCCGTGGCCCGTGTGGGCCGCCTGTCCTTCCAGGAATTCTTCCTGGATTCCACCGATACCGATGAAAACATGAGCCCGGTGAAAAAATTCCTCACCAATAAATACACCGCCACCGTGGTAACGCTTGTGATGGCCTACGCCCTGGCCAAGGCAGGCTATGCCAATATCTGGCCCCTGTTCGGCTCTGCCAACCAGCTGCTCAGCGCCCTGGCCCTCATCGCCTGCGCCGTGTTCCTCAAGCGCACCAACCGCACCGGCTGGATGCTGTGGGCCCCCATGGCCATCATGCTGGCCGTAACCCTCACCGCCCTGGGCATGACCATCGTTTCCAAGTTCGGCGGCATCTTCGGCGGCACCACCGCCAACCTGGGCGGCGACCTGCTGCAGGGCAGCTTTGCCGTTGCGCTGTTCGTGCTGGGCGTGATCGTTGCCGTGCAGGGCGTGAAGAAGCTCTTTGGCAAGGAAACGGCTGCGGAGGCTGTGCAGGGTTAACTGCCCGGTTTTCCCCCAGTGAAATGAAACAGGCCATCGGGAAGAAAAGCTTCGGCTTTCCTTCCTGATGGCCTGTTCTCTTGTTAGGCATGTTTTGGTTGCATGGAATGGATCAATGAAACAGCA
>JAFSBN010000062.1 GCA_017437265.1 Clostridia bacterium | reverse complement strand
CCGATGGCAAAACCATCAAGCCCATGGTGTCCTCCATGGACCATAAGCGCGCCCACGATAACGACGAAGGCCTGAACACCGGCGGCATGGGCACTGTGGCGCCCAATCCCTATTACACGGATGAGGTGGCACAGGAATGCATGGAAAAGATTTTCCTGCCCACCATCCGTGCCATGGAAATGGAAGGCCGCCTGTTCCAGGGATGCCTGTTCTTTGGCCTGATGATCACCAAAGACGGCCCCAAGGTGATTGAATACAACTGCCGTTTCGGCGATCCGGAAACACAGGTGGTGCTGCCGCTGCTCAAGAGCGATCTGCTGACTATCATGCGGGCCACTAAAAAAGGCACGCTGGACAAGGTGGACGTGGAATTCGAAGATCGTCATGCATGCTGCGTGATCGTTGCTTCCGACGGATATCCGCTGAAATATGAAAAGGGTTATGAAATCACCATTCCAGATGACGTGAAACGCAACGTGTATGTGGCCGGTGCTGCGCTGAAGGATGGCAAGCTGGTGAACGCCGGCGGCCGTGTGCTGGGCGTGGTAGGGAAGGGCAACACGCTGAAGGAAGCCATTGATACCGCCTACAAAATGACGGAAAAAGTACATTTCCAAAACGCTTATTACCGCAAGGACATTGGCAAGCGTGCCCTGCAGGCAGGAGGAGAGAAATAAGTATGGTTTACCGCGTTTATGTGGAAAAGAAAAAGGAATTGGCGCTGGAAGCGGGCGCACTGCTTTCTGATATCCGTTCTCTTTTGAATATCGGCAGCGTGGAAAACGTGCGCATTATCAACCGCTATGATGCGGAAGATATGGATAAAGACCTGTTCGACTATGCATGCACCACCGTTTTTTCTGAGCCTCAGCTGGATGATATTTCTGCTGAAATTCATACGGAAAACGATATTGTGTTTGCAGTGGAATACCTGCCCGGTCAGTTTGACCAGCGGGCTGACTCTGCTGCCCAGTGCATCCAGCTGATCAGCCAGGGCAATCGTCCTGTGATCCGCACGGCCAAGGTGTATGTGATTTCCGGCAATGTTTCTGAAGCCGAACTGGCTGAAATCAAAAAGTATGTCATCAACCCTGTGGAAGCCCGCGAAGCTGCGCTGGAGCTGCCTGAAACGCTGAAAATCCAGTATGAAATCCCCGAATCCGTGGAAACCCTGAACGGCTTCACCAAGCTGAACCGGGAAGGTCTGGAAGCTTTCGTGAAGAACTATGGCCTGGCTATGGATGCGGATGATATTGCGTTCTGTCAGGATTACTTCAAGAGCGAAGACCGGGATCCCACCATTACCGAAATCCGCATGATCGATACTTATTGGAGTGATCATTGCCGCCACACCACCTTCCTTACGGAAATTGACGGCGTGGAATTTGAAGATGCGCTTTTGCAGCGTGCTTATGATGAATATCTGGCTGTCCGCAAGGAACTGAACCGCACCAAGCCCATCTGCCTGATGGATTTGGCCACGGTGGCAGTGAAATATCTGAAAAAGCATGGCAAGCTGGATAAGCTGGATGAATCTGAAGAAATCAACGCCTGCACGGTGAAGATTGAAATTGAAAAGGACGGCCAGAAGGAACCCTGGCTGCTGCTTTTCAAGAACGAAACCCATAACCATCCCACCGAAATCGAGCCCTTCGGCGGTGCTGCCACCTGCATTGGCGGTGCCATCCGTGACCCGCTTTCCGGCCGCAGCTACGTATACGGCGCTATGCGCGTAACAGGTGCTGCCGATCCTTTGAAGCCTGTCAACGAAACCATGAAGGGTAAGCTGCCCCAGCGCAAGATTGTTACTACTGCTGCTGCCGGTTATTCCTCCTACGGTAATCAGATCGGTCTGGCTACCGGTATCGTGGATGAAATTTATCATCCCGGCTATGCGGCCAAGCGCATGGAAATCGGCGCTGTGATCGCGGCTGCTCCCGAAAAGAATGTGCGCCGTGAACGTCCTGCTCCCGGTGATATCGTAATTCTGCTGGGCGGCAGCACCGGCCGTGACGGATGCGGCGGCGCTACCGGCTCTTCCAAGTCCCATACGCTGGAATCTCTGGAAACCTGCGGTGCTGAAGTGCAGAAGGGCAATGCCCCTGAAGAACGCAAGCTGCAGCGCCTTTTCCGCAACGAAGAAGCCAGCCGCATGATCAAGCGCTGCAATGACTTTGGTGCCGGCGGTGTTTCCGTTGCCATTGGTGAGTTGGCAGATGGTCTGCAGATTGATCTGAACGCCGTTCCCAAGAAGTATGACGGCTTGGACGGCACAGAACTGGCCATTTCCGAAAGCCAGGAACGTATGGCCGTGGTGATTGCTCCCGAAGATAAGGAACGGTTCCTGGCTCTGGCCGAGACCGAAAACCTGCAGGCCTGCCAGGTGGCTGTGGTGCAGGAAAATCCCCGGCTGCAGATGCATTGGAACGGCAAAATGATCGTTGATTTGAGCCGTGAATTCCTCAATTCCAATGGTGCCAGCAAGCACATTACCATTACCCCTGAAAACTGCAAGGATTATAACAAGCAGGTTGAGGGCGGCTTTGCAGAAAATTACGATACTTTGGTTCAGGATCTGAACATCTGTTCCAAGCGCGGCCTGTCTGAACGTTTTGACTCCACCATCGGCGCCGGCACTGTGCTGATGCCCTTTGGCGGCAAGAACCAGCAGACCCCCATCCAGGCCATGGTGCAGAAGATTTCTGTGGAAAAGGGCCATACGGATGACTGCAGCCTGATGAGCTTTGGCTACAATCCCTTCATTGCCGAAAAGAGCCCCTATCACGGCGCTTATCTGGCTGTTGTGGAATCTGTGTGCAAGCTGATTGCCACCGGCGCCAAATTCGAAGATGTGTACCTGACCTTCCAGGAATACTTCGAACGTCCCGGCAAGGACGGTAAGCGGTGGGGCAAGCCCCTGAGCGCACTGCTGGGTGCTTTCATGGCCCAGAAGGAACTGGGTATCGGTTCCATCGGCGGCAAGGACTCCATGAGCGGTTCTTT
>JAFSBN010000061.1 GCA_017437265.1 Clostridia bacterium | reverse complement strand
TGCTGCTTTTTGTGGCGCTGCCCCTGACGGTGATCGGCGCCTGTCTTTACTGGACCCATTATCTGCGGCCCGATGAAAACGGTAATCTTTTCACCGGCATGACTACCTATGGCGATATGCTTTTGCATATGTCCATTGCAGCGGGCACCCGGAACATGGCTTTCCCTCCGGAATATGTCATTTTGCCCGGCGAAACCCTCAATTATCCCTTCCTTGCCGACACCCTGTCCACCTCCTTTATGCTGCTGGGGTGGGATTTGCGCACTGCCCTGATGGTGCCCGGCATTTTCATGATGATGCTGACCTTTTCCGGCTATCTGATTCTGGCGGAAAGAATGGCGGAAACGAAAAAAGGCGCCGTGCTGGCCGCACTTTTGTTTTTCCTGAACGGCGGTCTTGGGTTTATGTACCTGGTGGATATGCAGGGGGTCAGCCTGGGCAGCGCCGGCAATAATGAATTGCAAAGCGCTGTGGGCCTTTGGGAAAGAATCAAGGCCGTTCTGGGCGGCTGGTATCAGACCCCGGCCAACCATGCGGAATTTTCCACCTACAACCTGCGCTGCAGCAACGTGATCGTGGATATGATGCTGCCCCAGCGCACCACCCTGGGCGGATGGACCATGCTGCTGCCCTGTATCTATCTTCTGTACGATTTTGCAAGGCCCAAGGGGCTGCCCCTTGGCGTCAGCGTTTTGCAGGGGGCGGACGGCCCCACGTCTGTTTTCACCCGGCGGCAGGTGCCCTTCAGGCAATTGGTTGTGCTGGGTGTATTGGCCGGCATGCTGCCCATGATCAATACCCACTGCTTCCTGGCCCTTGGGCTGATGAGCGCAGGGTGGATGGCGTTTGATCTGATCAAAAGCCGAAAACAATTGTGGAAAACGCTGCAGGGCTGGCTGATTTACGGTGTGCTGGCGGTTGTTCTTGCTGCGCCCCAGTTGTTCATGTGGACGTTTAATCAGGCTGTGGGTAATGAAACCTTCCTGAATTTCCAGTTTAACTGGGTGAACGGCCAGATGGGCATGCAGGACAGCTGGCTGTGGTTCTGGATCAAGAATGTGGGCCTGCCGTTTGTGCTGATTCTTCTGTCCCTGCTGGAAAAAAACGAAAAGCGCAGGTTCATCGCGTCCGGTGCCTTTGTGATTTTTGTGCTGGCGGAGTTCATTCAGTTCCAGCCCAATGTGTATGATAATTACAAGCTGTTTTGCATCTGGTACATGCTGTGCGCTGTGCTGGCGGCGGATTATGGCTTTGAATTGCTGGGCAAATTGAAGGGCATGCGGGCAAAACCTGTGATTGCCGGGATGGCACTGATTTGTTTCTTCTTTACCGGCGTATTGGCAGTGGCCACCGAAATGAACACCAACTGGCAGCTGTTTTCCCGGGCGGACGTGGAAGCAGCGGCCTTTGTGGAAGAAAAAACGGACGAAGATGACGTGTTCATGACCGGCAATCATCATATCAATTTTGTGGCATCCCTGGCCGGGCGGAAAATCGTCTGCGGAACGGACAGCTGGCTGTATTACCATGGCTATGACACGGCGGAACGCAAGGCGGATATCCGTGCCTTCTATGCCGATCCCGCCGGCAATGAACAGCTGCTTCAGAAATACAGCGTGGATTATGTGGTGGTCACCGCCCATGAGTATGGCCAGATGACGGTGAATAAACAGGCGCTGGACAGCCTGTATGAGCGGGTGTACGAAAGCGAATGGGAAGACGTGGTCATCTGGAAGGTGGGGGAATAAAGCATGCTGGAACGCTTTTTCCGCTATTCCCTGCAGCATAATAAGCCCATCCGGGTGTGGCTGGAGGGCGAAAAAAAGTATCAGAATATCACCGTGATCGAATTGAAGGAAGATGCTGTTTCCTTTACCACTGCCCGGAAGAAAACGCCTCAGACGGCGGCAAAGGATGCCTTTCTTTCCGCTTCCTATGCAAGGGGCGATGATGGGGATACGCTGAAATATCAGAATGAAGGTGAAACGATTGGTTGAAAAAATCAAGGCCCTTTTGCACGATAAAGAAAAGATGCGGGAATTGATCGTGTATGTGTTTTTTGGCGTGCTCACCACGCTGGTCAATTGGGTGATCTATACGCTGCTGACGGCCGCCCTTGGCATGACGGGCTTTCCCGAAGGCAGCGCAAGCTATGTGCTTATCGGCAATGTGTCCAATGCGGCGGCGTGGATTATTTCTGTGCTCTTTGCCTTTTTCACCAATAAACGCTATGTGTTTAGAAGCAAAAAAACCAGGGAAAACGGCGCCTGGCAGGAGTTCGGCCTGTTCGTTTCCGCCCGGGTGCTGTCTTACCTGATTTTCGATCTGGGGCTGTATACCCTGTGCCTGTTCTTCCTGCCCCATCAGGTGGATAAGATCCTGATGAACGTGCTGGTTGTGATTTTCAATTACCTGGCCAGCAAACTGGTGATCTTCAAAAAGAAAGCGTAATGCGGACGGGGGGCACGAGGCAGGGGCTTACGCAGCCCCTGTACCCCGCGGCAGGGACAAACGTCCCTGCACCCGGAGTGCGACACACAATCGTATCGACCAAAATTATTTCCGCATGAAAGTTGAGGAAACGATAAGAAACGGCACCACGGGCACAATGAAAACGAAGAAAAAAGCCGGTCAGGAAAGTTAACTTTCCTGCCGGTTTTTTCTCGTTTTCCCCGGATGCTTTGCA
>JAFSBN010000007.1 GCA_017437265.1 Clostridia bacterium | reverse complement strand
CTCCCCTGAGTAGTCAAAAGCCATTCCAATGAATCATCTTTGGTTGCAATATAGCCATCGAGGCTTATGCCAATGTATAGGACTACTTTTCTATTGCTCATAGCGTATCCCTCCATTTGTCAAATTCAAGTTCATCGCCTTCATTCTATCACAGCAGTATACAAAACCGCAAGCCAGCCAAGGCTTGCGGTTTTGTTATTTGATTAATGGCAAGTAAAGGATAACTCCTTCCTTTCCATCACTCTTACTGGCGGAACAGGCTGATGATTTATTTTTCTTCTTCACCGTACAGAAGCCCGCTGGAGCCCGTGGCGATATAAAAACGGCCAAAGGTGTGTTTGTCCCCGTCCACGGAATGGATAGTTCCGTACATTTGTTTCTCCGTATTGATCCGCTGATAGGTTGCACCGTCATCCAGCGTCCTGTAAAAGCCGTATTTACCCTGAATGATGCCGTTAAAATAGACCGCTTTCTGTTCTTTCAGATAATCACCTTCCGGCCTTCCCAGACCCAGCCCCACACAGAACGCTTTGTCTTCCGGTGCCGTCAGCCGCTTCCCTGTAAATTGATCCTTATCCGGATCATACACCAGCTTCCACAGGCCTTCCCCGGTGGCAATATACATGGTACCCGTTTCGCCGCCGCAGATACGTACTTCGGTCCGGTCTGCGCAATCAACCAAGCCAAAGTTCACCTGCGGGAACCCCGCCGGCGCATCCTTTTCCAGGAAGGTATCGCCGCCGTCCCGGGACACATACAATTGTCCCTTGTCTCCAAAACCGAAAATCAGCGCAGCATTGCATCTGTCTGCCAGGGGCTTGAGCATTCCTTCTGTCTTTTTTCCTTCTTTGTCCAGCACCCGGGAGCAGACAAAGGTTTTTCCTGCATCATGGCTGACAATCAGGTATTTTGTGTACAGGAATATTCTTTCGGACGGCGCCCAGACATACGTTTTCCCATCAGCAGAAACTGTCACCCAGCCGGCATTGATATTCACCCCTGAAATATGGTTGAGCAGCGTATCCAGTTCCTCCGACAGCCCCATGGGCATAGGCAGCCTTTGCCAGGATTTTGCCCCGTCCCGGCTGACAATCAGCCCGCCCTTGGTTTTCCCTGTCCAATTGCCCCGGGCAGTGACCACAATATGATCCGGGTCATCATCCGGCCAGGCGCAGCTGAGGCAGGTGATATATCGGTTGCCTTCTTCATCTGCGAAGGAATTTTCGCAGTGCCTGTCAACATCCGTGAACGCAAAGCCCCCCAGATCGCCGATCATATCCAGCACTTTTATCTGTCCGCCATAAGGTGAATGCACATTGATATGCACCGTTTCCTCCATGCCGTCGCACCAGTCTTCCCAGACCACTGTTTCATCCATCAGGTTTTTCGTACGGAATACGCCGGTGCCGGTATTGAACCATGCCACTCTCTTTCTGTGGGGATCCATTTTTACGTCCGTCAGCCAGTGGATCAGGTTATGGCCGCCGTTATAGCAGGTCTTCATGTAGGACAAGCGGAAGGCCATCCGGCCTGTGTGCAGATCCTGCAGCACTTTTTTCCATGTTCTCCCACGGTCAGAGGACAGGTAAACCGCATCCCCGTCTCTTCTGTGAATGGTGGCGGTGATCAGAAGGCCATGCCTGGCATCCATGGCAGAAAAGCCCCAGTTTCCCTTTTCCGGGGTAATGTCTTCCATTTTGCCAAGTCCGTTTTCTGTCAGCCGATACCTTGCAATGCGGCCGCAGCTGCAATCGCCGCAGTCGCAGGTGTATCCCCGCTCAATATTCTGACTGCGGGGGCCGTTTGCCGAAAAAGACACATACAGATATTCTTCATCAAAAGAACACCGCTGGGCCACAAGCCCGTGCATTTTGCTGCCTTCCACCGTTTCATAGGCCGGCTGCTCCACCGGCAGGAAGGAGCGGCCGCCGTCCAGGGAAACGAACAGGCTGTTGCCGCGCATATCGTCCTTTCGCTGTTTCAGCCCTTCCGTGCCCACCAGCACCATGCCCTTCATGCAGGTCACAAAAGTGCAGGGCCCCTCCGGGAAATGCTCCACAAGCCGCCAGGAACCCCCTTCATCGTCCGATACCCAAAGGCCGTCCAGCTGGCTGGCCATCCACAGCCGTTTCCCGTCGTACCAAAGCCTTTCGCCGGCACCCCGGCCATGCAGATTGCCATGTACATAGAAGGGCAATTCTTTCTTTTCAAAGGTTTTTCCGCCGTCGGAAGAAACCGTCAAAAGCCCATTGCTGCCCGGCTTCCAGGAACCGGATGCCACATACAGCCTATCCGCATTTTCCGCATCCAGCGCCGCCGAAATGGGGCAGGTTTCCCGTATGTCTTCATACTGAACATGATCGATCAGGCTGATCCATTCTTCCTTCTGATAATCGAAGCGGTACATGCCCCCGATATCCGTGCGGCAATAAAACACATTTTTGTCCTTGGGATGAAAGAAAAAACCGGTTACGTATCCGCCGCCGCCAATGGGGATATGCCGGTATTGATAAGGCACATTTTCCATAAAAACAGTTACCTTTCGTTTTTTTCTGCCATTATAGCACACCCCTTTTCCGGGCACAACCATTCCGCATTCCGCCTCTGCCAACTTGGCATTTTTCTTCACGCACCTGTGACTTTTTGTCACTCGTTACATCAAATGTACTTTTTCTGTATTTATTCGTAAAGAAAATTTAAGATTTTTTCGCCCCCTATATCCTGCGGAACCGGTGGATTTTTGACGCATGATGTAGTATAATGCATAGTATAAGGAGCAAGTATATTTTTCGCCTTTTGGCGCTGCTCCGGAAAGGAAATCTGCATGATTTACGACCTGCAAAAGGCCAGTATGTGGAAACGCATTTCTGCCTTGCTTTTTGATGCCATATTGCTGGGGATTGTTGCGGTATTGTTTGCCCTGGCCCTTTCCGGCATGCTGGGCTATAATGCCTATTCCGAAACGGTCAATGATGCCTATGCCCGCTACAGCGATATGTACGGCGTGGATATGAAAATGTCCGCCACAGAATATGAAGCCCTGCCGCAGGAGCAAAAGGATATCATGCTGCAGGCGTTTGAAGCGCTTAATGCCGATGACGAAGCCACCCATGCCCTTGGCATGATGATGGAGATGAGCATGCTGATAGCATCCTTTGGGCTTCTGCTTGCCTTTATCCTGATGGAATTTGTCATCCCCCTGCTGCTGAAAAACGGCCAGACACTTGGCAAAAAGATTTTCGGCATTGCCGTTATGCATACATCCGGTGTCAAACTGTCCGGCCCCATGCTTTTTGCACGTTCCATCCTTGGCAAATACGCCGTGGAAACCATGGTGCCCGTCTACATCATCCTGATGCTGCTCTTTGGCGCCATGAACGGCATCGGCGTGATTGTGCTTTTGCTGCTTGCTGTATTGCAGGCGGTGGTGCTGATTGCCACCCACACCAATTCCTGCATTCATGATCTGCTGGCCAAAACCGTCACGGTGGATCTGCAAAGCCAGATGATTTTCGATTCCAAAGAAGCGCTGATTGCTTACAAGGAAAAGGTTCACGCTGAAAAGGCTGCCAAAGCTGCCTATTGATTATTTACAAAGGAATTATTATAGGGAAGGGATTGCTTATGAAAATTGTACTGAAAAACCTGACCAAGATTTTCCCCAGCCGCAACAAAAAGTCCAACGATGAAGTGATTGCCGTCAACAATTTCGATTTTGAAATTCCGGATGGCAAGCTGATCGGTCTTCTGGGCCCCTCCGGCTGCGGCAAATCCACCACGCTGTATATGATCAGCGGCCTGCAAAAGCCTACCAGCGGCCAGATTTTTTTCGGTGACGACGATGTGACCGAACTGTCCACCGAAAAGCGGGGTATTGGCCTGGTGTTCCAGAATTATGCCCTCTATCCCCACATGACGGTGAAACAGAACATCCTCTTCCCTCTGCAGAACCTCAAGGGCGCCGATAAGATGCCTAAGGAAAAAATGCTGGAGCAGGCCTATCATGCCGCCAAACTGGTGCAGATCGAAGAATTGATGGACCGTAAGCCTTCCGAACTCTCCGGCGGCCAGCAGCAGCGCGTGGCCATCGCCCGTGCGCTGGTGAAAATGCCCCGGGTGCTGCTGCTGGACGAACCGCTTTCCACCCTGGACGCCCGCCTGCGCTTGCAAACCCGGGAAGAAAACCGCCGCATCCAGAAAGAAACGGGCATCACCACCG
>JAFSBN010000060.1 GCA_017437265.1 Clostridia bacterium | reverse complement strand
TTTCATGCTTCTTTCCGCCATTTCATCTGAATCAATCTTCTATCCGCCACCCATCCGGGTGGCGGTTTTGCGTCGTATGCATCGATCTCCTTAGCGGAGAAATCATCAGCATTCAAAGCAGTGATAATATGGCAGGATAACGCCTTTCGCCCCTCGACCATTACAGAAAAACAATTGTAGCAAGCAGGGCATTTGGATAGCCAAATGCAAAAGTACGCCTATATGGACTAGCTTTTTTACGAGAAAAGGGCGCCCACCCAATAGGTAGACGCCCAACGAAAGCAGTTCCAAATGTGATACCGATTAGGATTAATGCTTATCAGCTTTATGGTTTGCCAAAGTCTTTCCGGCTTGGCTCTTGGAACTTTTGGACGATCCTTTAGAAGCCAAAGTTTTTCCAGCTTTTCCAACTTTGCCGCCATGATGAACAGCCATATGCTCACATCCTTTCATTATCAATTACGCAGTTCTACAGGACTGATTCTGATAAACCGCTTCATCCAGTTCGTCATCACTCATTGTCCCGTAAGACCGAGCGTAGTATAGTGGCATTCTCTGATGATACTCTTCAAGGGCTTCAGGATTTTCGCGAGTATACGCTTTAACTTTATCGTATTCCCAATGAGGTGAATTGCGTTCGATGTTTTTCCAAATTACCTGTTTGGGGAGATCGAGAAAAGCAGGTTCCTCTTTTAGACGTTCCAAAATAACTACAAAGAGATACTGATGTGCCTTAAAGAGGAAATTCTTTCGAACCCAACGCTTCGGAACTAACAGCACCTTCCGTCCATTCACCAGCCAATATGGTTCCTGAGATAATGCCCAATCATGACACTCACAATCCCAATAACGGATCGTATGGTAACCATCAGGATTGCAGCCATAGTGTTCCATTTGTTCCGCTGTAAATTGGCTCAGAAGACGGCGCAGTATGTTTGTAAGCAAATCACTCATGCAATCTTCTGCAAAATCTTTAACAAAGACTGGAATATCTTGAATGCACGAAATGGTCGGGATATCCTTCACAAGACGGCATAGCTCATTCAAACTGTTTCTCATTCCCTGCGGCGTTTTTCCTTTTCCGTTATGGCCATTGCCATATCCAAGTCTTGTTTCATGAACCTCATGCGCCTCATCAAAAATCGACGAACCACGCCACCGTGAAGCACGCATCTCACGATACAGTCGATCAGCAAAGTCTGAAAAAGTCATTGCAGCTTCTTGGCTAAACCGATCTTTACCAAATTCGATCAAACATGGATCAATAAACAGTTCTGTGTCCGTATTTGTGGTGATATCTACAAAGTCGAAATTTTTGTGTCCCCGAGGGACTCCCAGGTAGGTGGAAATATACATTTTTCCATCTCCTTTCATATATAATATCTATAGGAGCATGGACTCGTGGGAGACGCTCAATTTTTCCTCCTTTCCGGCGACTGTGGTCTTGAAATCAGCTTCGAATCATGGTAAACTCAATGTGTCGCATCGATGAAGTACCATTCGCTGGGCTTTGTCGTCTTGAGCACCGAGGGAACTCGGTGTTTTTTCGATCCCGTTGTCACATGGGTTTGTTTGACAGCCTTGGATACAAAAGGCGTTCTGACAGCATTTATTATACGATATTGTCTTACATTAGTCAATGCTTGAATGTGAAAAAATCACATTCGTAGCAAAATATACATCGGTAATGCTTGAATATTTCTGTGCCGTGCTTGTTGACAACGGAGAAAACATCACGTATAATAGTGCAGAAGAGAAGAAAAAAGGTGTGATGGCATGCTTATTAATTTTACTGTAAGAAATTTTTGTTCATTTGGACAGGAAGAACGCTTTTCGATGGTTGCAGGAAAGACACGCAATTTCTCTGAACGTACCATTCGTATTCCAAGTGCTAATGTGAAATTAACAAAATTTAAAGCAGTCTATGGCGCGAACGCATCAGGAAAATCAAATTTGGTTCGAGCTATTGATTTTATGCAAAATTCCGTTTTACACGGGATACCCAAAGATACCAACATGAGTTATTGTCGCCTATCGGATATCAATGAGGAACAGCCGTCAAGATTTTCTGTCGAACTTGTTATTAATAAAGTTCGCTATATATACGGCTTTGAAGCTATTCTATCTTCCGGGCAATTTACGAAAGAATGGATGCACGAAGTAAGACAAAACAAATGTAAAACGATTTTTTTTCGTGATACTATTACTGGATACTTTGATGTTGCAACATACATTGACGATATTCAGCTTGCCGAAAGACTAAACTTCTATGCTGATGATGTAAAGTGCGATGGAACTATCCTTTTCCTGCTTGTTATGAACAAGAATAAAGATACTCTCTATGACACTTATTCTGTTTTATCGGCTTACAAAAGTGTATACCACTGGTTCAAATTTAAATTAAGTGTCAACTTTCCTGATGAACCCATAACTCAATTTAATTATTTCTTCGATAGTCAAGGAAGTGCTGCTGCTGAAGAGCTACTGGCACGCTTTGGAACCGGCATTGCTAAAGTACATGTGTGCGACGAACCGATTGAAAAGTTGACAACCCAAATGTCGAAGCATCTTTGGTCCGAACTTACCGATAACTTGACAGAACAGAAAAAACGGTATGCTGAGAACCATCCCGAGCGAGTCCCTGCTATTATGTTGCGTAGCCGAGAAGATCATTCGATGTATATTTTGGAATTGGTAGAAGACGAAATAAAATGCAAGACATTAAAGTTTCAACATCAGCACGGCCAATCACTGTATTCTCTTAAAGAAGAATCCGATGGAACAATTCGTTTGCTTGACCTTCTCGAAGTATTGCTTTCTAATAGCTCTGATACTGTATACATTATTGATGAAGTAAGTCGTTGCCTTCATCCACTGCTTACAAAGAAATTTATTGTTGATTTTCTTTCTCTCGCAGCAGAACGAAACATCCAATTAATTGTTACTACTCATGAAGCTGATCTAATGGATTTAGACATACTGAGACAGGACGAGATAAGTTTTATTAGCAAACGCGACACTGATGGTACATCCAAAATCTACGAACTTGAAAAATTTGGTGCCCGTTTTGACAAGCGTATTCGAAAGGCATATTTGGAAGGAGAGTATGGAGCAATCCCTCAGATGAATGGTAGAAACCTGATTACTCATTCTTCGCAAACAACTCAATAAATAAAAGAATTCACCTCATACATGTTTTTGCAAAACAGGTATGGGGTGAATTCTTTAACAATATTAACTGAAAAGGTTGAGTAAGCACCTATAATGCTGTAATTTCATTGCTTTCCTTCTGGTAGAACAGGAGAACAAAAAGCCACTATACTTAAAAGATAAAAATACCCTTGACAAAACACTTTCTCCTACGGCTTTTTTCGTATTTTCATTGCGCCCGTGGGCTCTCTTTCCGTTACCTAAAATTTCATGCGGAAAGAAGTTTGTTTAATCAGTTTGTTCAATCGCAGAAAGGGTGCAGGGCGGATCGCCCTGCCGTGGGGGTGTGGGGGCCGCGCAGGCCCCCTTGTCTCCGTACCTTATTTGGCAGCATTCACCGTTTCAGTTCAAAATGATCGCAGGTGTATGGATGGCCGTCCCAGCCCCGGGTGCCGGTATCGGTGTGGGTGTATTGGAAGCCAAGGGCCTTGCACAGACTGGCGGAAGGGGTATTTTCCCGGAAGCAGCTGTAAAGGAAGGTATGGCCGCCCAGCTTGTCAAAGGCCAGCGAAACAAGAGCTTCCAGCATTTCTTTGGCGTAGCCCTTGCGCTGATGGGCCCGGGCGATGCACAGGCCCATTTCGTCAAACACACCGGGGGCTACTTCCCGGATGCCGCCAAAGCCGATGGGCTCATCCGTTTCCTTGAGGCAGACGAAGTAGGTAAAATGGAGGGATTGCAGGGAAATGGTGCGTTCCATACGCCGAAGCGCTTCTTCCCGGGTGAGGGTGGGTTGCCACAGCATGGTTTGAGCCACTTCAGCGTCGCTCCATACATTTTGCCAGATGGCCTCCAGATCGTCTTTCCGGGCCTTTCGCAACACAAGACGTTCCGTTTCAAGACGGCTGAATTTTTCCAGCCTGCTCATATGTTCCAATATATTTTGGATGTTCTCTTCCCGGGGAATGATGATGTCCGGATCCACCTGCGGATTGTGGGCAGCATACGAAAGCAGCATATCCATCAGATTATCCTTGGAGAGCATATAGTCGTCTGTAATGGCCTTTTCGCCATAGCCCAGCCGGTGCAGAATCAGGGCGGACACAACGCCGGTTCGGTCTTTTCCGGCGGTGCAAAAATACATCACCCCGGCAGGAGCGGCGAAAATAACGTCCAGGATTTGTGCCATCCGGCCGTCTATCATGTTCCGGTAGGTTTCGTGCAGGTGGGCCCGGGAGAGGGGCGTATCGCCGCCGCCGGTAACGGGCAGGGAATGATAGGAAAAGGCAGGGTGCGCTGCAAGCGGGCAGGGCTTCCTTTCCGTTTCTTCCGGGGAGCGCAGGTCCACAAGGGTGGTGATGCCGTTTTCCAGCAGCCAGTTGATTTCTGCATCGGTCAGCTGCAGCGGCACATCGCTGCGCAAAAAACGCATATCGCCTGTTGGCAGAAAACGGGTGTTCAGGGTGGATTTGAGCAGGGACGCCATGAAGATCACCTTCCTTGGAAAAATTTCGTTCATTGTATCACAAACAGAAAGAATATACAACAAAAGCCGCAGCATTTTTTGCTGCGGCCTTGGGGGAAAAATTACTTCAGCCGATCCAGGTAGGTTTTCACTTCCGCTTCGCTGATCCACTGGGTCAGCTTTTCTTCGAAAGCGGCAGTCTGGGCATCTTCCAGCATTTCGGCCTTCATCTCTTCCAGCCCTTTTTCGGTTTCATAAGCGCCGGCGGGAACATCGGAAATGTACTTGAGGATATGGCAGCCGTAATCGGAGGGGGTGGGCTGGCTCACATCGCCGATGTTTTCCAGGGACATACCGGCATTGACGAAGGATTCCACAAAGCTGGGATACCCCTCGCAGATGGCATAGCCCATTTCGGGCATGCCGGGGTCTTCGTTATACTGGGCCACCAGCGCATCAAAATCGGCGCCTTCAGCGGTGGCCAGAGCCATGATTTCGTCCAGCCGGGGCTGGATGTTCTTCAGCGCATCGGCCTTGGCGGCATCGTAAGCGGCCTGGGCTTCATCCATGGCGGCCTGCGCAGCGGTGGTGTCGGTTCCTTCGTTCTTGGCCTGGCCCAGATTGCCGGCGGCCTGGGTGAGGGCGTCACGCTTCTGGTTGATGATGGTCAGATCACTTTCTGTGAACTGCACCAGAATATGCTTCACAAAACGGTAGCCTTCCGGGGCATAGAAGGGACGGGCGTATGCCTGGTTGACATAATCGCCAAAGTAGAGGGGGTTCTGGTCAAATAAGGCCTTGTCTTCTTCGATGCGCTTTTCCAGAGCGGCCTGGGCATCTTCTTCACTGATGGTGATATCCTTCACCATTTCCTGTTCCAGCTTGTCCAGCATCAGGGTTTTGGATTCGCTGTCGATGTAGCTTTCCAGGGTCACGCCTTTTTCCGCAGCATA
The DNA here is from genome assembly GCA_017437265.1 of Clostridia bacterium. Taxonomy (GTDB): domain Bacteria; phylum Bacillota; class Clostridia; order Christensenellales; family Aristaeellaceae; genus RUG563. The sequence goes on along the minus strand of JAFSBN010000060.1, from coordinate 15,148 downwards.
GGCAATGGCCTTTTCGGTGGCTTCATCGCCGGAGAAATCGGCAAAATAGCTGGCGGCTACGTCGGCAATGATACCGTCAAACTGGGCCTTGGCCGAGGTTTCCACAGTAGCCTTTTCGGCTTCATCAAACTGATCCAGGCCCATTTCTTCGGCCTTTTGCAGGGCTACCAGGGTGTTGATGTAGGCGTCGGCCAGGGTTTGGGCCACTTCCTCCCGGTCGGTGGGATAGCCGGCGGAAAAGCCGTAGTAGGCCTGATAGAGGGCGTTGAGCTGCTGGTTGTAGGAAATCTGGGCGTCAATCTGTTCGTTCATAGCGCCCTTGGTCATGGTTTCGCCGTTGACGTCGATCACCACGGCGTCATCTTTGGCAGCGCAGCCGCCAAGCAGCAGCATCAGGGCCAGCATCAGGGCCAGTACGTTGATTTTTTTCATTTTTACATCTCTCCGCTTCATATTTAATTAGGTTTCTTTTTCTGTTCCAGTTTTTTATAGGAGCCGTCTTCCTGCTGCATATACACATTATCCAGCGTCAGCCGCAGGTTTTCCTTGAATTCATCAATGTACTGGCGGCGCAGGGCTTCATGTTCCTTTACTTCTTCCGCCGTCAGGCCCACGGTTTTCTTTTTCCGGGCCAGTTCGTTAATCCGGTCCACTTGTGCTTTTTCCATGGGTCATGTTCCTTTCTTTCTCAGCTTTACGCCCATGTACACCGGGATGGATACCAGCACCACAAAGGCAAGGTACAAAAGGTAGCGGTTGATTTCCGTCCGGTCAATGGCAAATTCAAGCGCCACGCCGATGCCGGAAATGATCACCATCATGCCAAAGAGCATAAGCAACTGTTTTTTGTCTTTTCCGGCACGTTTGGCGGCAAAAAGCAGCCCGCCCGTCAGCACCAGAATGGCCAGCACCTGCTGCATGCGGATAAAGGTGTAGCTCATGTGCCGGTCGTACCGCAGGCTTTCCATCACGATCTGGCTGGCGCCAAAGAGCAGCAGGAAGAGGATGAAGGTGCTCCCGTCCTTTTCCTGCTTTTTCACATCGTGAAGCAGGATGCCCAGCATCACCAGCGCGCAAGCTGCTTCCATCAGGTATGTGGCCAGGCAGCTGTCGTATTCGCCGTTGATGGCAAAGGGAAGCCTGGTGGAAAATTCGTAAATGAGGGAGCGGCTGATGCCGAAATCTTCTACAAACATTTCCCCCAGCCGGGCAAAGAACACAAAGCCCAGAGCGGAAACCGCAAAAACGTCCATACAGCGCAAGGGCTTTTCTTTTATCATTTTCGCCGCCAGCCCGGCACCCAAAAAGCCGCCGCACAGGGCACCGATCATGGAATGGCCGCCGCCGGTGAAAACCTGAGGCAGCATTTTGCCAAAGAGCGGAACATCCACATTCAAACTGAACAGGGCAAAAAATACCTTGCTGCAAACGGCGCCAAGGGCCATGGCCAGCACAAAAATCAGGGATGCTGCCCCTTTTTGCAGCTTTTTCACATGGGCCAGCATCGCCAGCAATACCAGCATGCCCACTGCGCCAAAGGCGGCGAAGAGACCGTATGCGTATACATCCCGGCCCAGAACGGAAATGAATTCCGCTTCTTCCCACATATACATGGCTTATTCCTCCGTCACGGCACTGGCGAAATAGATGATATCGCTCACGTCCCGCTCGTTGCCGGCCAGGTCGTTGAAATAGCCACCGTTGTAGTACATGGCAGCAGTGCCGCCGCCGTCCAGGTTATAGGCTTCTTCGCAGCCCAGCAGGAACATAAAGTCTGCCAGTTCCTGATGGGTGACGCCTACGCTTTCGCCGCGGCCTTCGGCCACCACCATCACATAGCTCAAGGGACCCATCTGGCCGATGGCACTGCGGGGCTCCCGGCCGTTGGGGTTATAGCCGTACTTGGTGTCCATTTCCAAAGGATTGCCGTCCTGTACCAGCGCAGGGCCGAAGGTGAAGGCGTGCAGAATGCGGCCTTCCACGCCCTCTGCGGTGATGTTATCCTGCAAGGATTCGTTCAGCTTGGCATTTTTGTTCACCGTGATGCCTTCGGATTTGATGAAGGTGTGGAAATCGCCGAATTCATCAATGATGAGGATGTCTTTGGTTTTGTTGGTCTTGGGTACTTTACTGTTGACGGGCTGGAACATACGCAATTCAAAGGAACGCTTCACCTGATCGTCGGCAAAATAGTCGCCGTTGAGGGCCACGATGGCGTTGCTCTTTTGCGCCATGGCCTTTACCTTGGCGGTTTTGGTGGAGGTGTAAACACCTTTTTTGTTAAAATCACCGGCCAGGGTGACGCGCAGCTGGGAAGGATCCTGAATTTCCACCCAGGCAATGCGCCAGATAACGCTGTCTTCTTCCCGGGTTTCCATTTCCACGGTGATGGAGGCGTCGGAATAGCCGTTTTCGGTATAGCCGTCCGCTTTGGGGGCGGGAGCGGCGGAAAAATCATAGGGCAAAGTATAGACGGGGGCGCTGTCCTCAGCAAATGCCGTGGGCACCAGGAAACGCAGCAGCCCTGCTTCATCCCCTTCCAGGGCCATGGTGGCCTCCCACTGAGCTTCGCTCAGCATGGCAGGAGAGGAGATGGCAAAAGGCAGGGAAAGGATGATAGCGGCGCACAGCACCATCAGAAGAATGCGTACAGGCAGTTTCATTTGCAGCCTCCTTTACACTTTTTCAGCCGGGAACACCCAGGCTTTCTGAATGCGGAAATTGATCATATACATGGCCACATCGATCACCACTTTCAAAAGAATATGCAGGAAAGCGGTATTGACGAAGTGATCCAGATAACCAAACAGCAGCGTGGTAACCACCAGCGAGCAGGCTGCCAGGATGATGTAGCGCTTTACGGACCCCTTGCTTTCTTTCACCTGGAAGGCATAGTTCTTGTTCAGCAGGTAGTTTACCGGGGCGCTGAACAGCCTGGCAATGGGGGCCGCAATGAGGGCCTTCACGCTGAAGGGAATGCCAAGGAAGGTGATATCCGGCTGATCCTTGAAAATCCAGAACATGAGCAGGGAGAGGATCAGATAATCCAGCAGGAAGGAAATGATGCTGGCGGCGCTGTAGCGCAGGAAGGAGCCCAGCAGCAGTTTATAAATGCGCCAGCTGTCCCGGATGGGGTGGAAATGGCTGGACTTGTTTTCGTCCAGATAAACCGTTTCAATGCCGATGGCCGTCATGGGGATTTTCTGGTTGGCACAGAAAATGAGCTGGTTCATTTCGTATTCGAAACGATCGCCCTTCACCTGCAGCATGGCGGGCACCAAAGCGGTGCGGAAGGCACGAAGCCCCGTCTGGGTGTCGGGCAGCCACCGTCCGTAGAGAAGACGGAACACCCAAGAGGTGATGCGGTTCCCGATACGGGACTTGGGGGGCACCTGCTTGCTTTTGAGGGAAAAATCCCGGCTGCCCAGCAGCAGTTCTTCCTTGTCGGAAAGAGCCTGCGTCAGCTTCAGGGTGTCCGGCACGGTGTGCTGGCCGTCGGCATCGGCGGTGATGATGCCCTGGATTTTGGTCTTTTCCATAATGAACTCAAAGCCGGTGCGCAGGGCCTGGCCCTTGCCATGGTTCACATCATGGTGCAGCACATGGCAGCCGTCCATTTGGGACAGGCGTTCAAAGATGGGCTGATATTCGGGGGCACTGCCATCGTCCACCACAAGAATGAGGCCGTAATCTGCTTTCAGCAGCTCTTCTACATACTGGGGCAGCCTCTCATCGGGGGACAGGGAAGGGATCAATACGCAGCAATCCTGAGGTCTCATGTTCAAAAAACCTTCTTTCGTGGGTTCATTCCATCATTTTTGTATCCAGATAATCCCGGACAAGGGGCAGCAAATCCTGCCCGGCCCAGGCATTCAGGGCGTTTTCAAAATCCGTTCGGGAGGCAATGCGGAAGGCGTATTCCTGGGCGTAATGCTCAAGGAAGGCATCCACACCGCCCGGAAGGAACGTATCCAGGGAAATCAGCAGCGCTGCCCCCCGGCCGTACACGATGCTTTTGTAATCGGCAAGGGTGGAAAAATAATCGATGGGGCTGCCGGGGGTGAGCCCGCCGGGGATGCGCTCCTGCATGGGGCTGTCCACCCGGAAAAAGCGCAGGTTTTCATAAGCGCTTTGGCCGTAGTTTTTTTCCACGTACCGCAGCAGGGCGTATTCGCAAAGCGCCTCGTCCTGCCAGGGATTGTTCACCTGATCGGAGCCGACCATTGCGTAAAACCACTGGTGGGCCGCTTCGTGAGCAATGAACAGTTCCAGCGTGTCCCATTGGTCCTTGGCAAAATAGCCGTCGTCGATAACCGCCATGGCGGTATATTCCATGGCCCCGGGGGCAAAGGGAGCGCAGCAGACGGTGAAAGTGGGGTAGGGGTAGGCGCCGTAAAGGGCCTGATAGGTGGAAAGGGCCTTTTTGGCATACTGTGCTGCCTGGGCGGCGCTTTTTTGATCTTCGGCATAGGATAGAATGCGGATGCCGTTCAAAGAAGCAGAAGCCGTTTCGAAATCTGCGCTGATGCACAGGCCCAGATCCCGCATTGCCAGGCCGCTGCCTGTCCATGCGCCGCTTTTTTCCTGCACAAGGGGCAGGGAGCAGGCGGGGGTGTATCCCTCCGGCGCATACAGCATCAGGGTGTAATTGGCGCATTCGGTATAGAAGGGATCACCGATGGAGGAATAAGCGTCCTGCCGCCAGGCACCGTTTTCAAATACGGACAGGGTGGGCATCACCTGCCCCAGCATGAAGGTGTTGTTCATATAGCCGGTGCGGTGGGCGCAGTTGCCCAGCTGCACCACGCAGCGGATGAACAGCGTGCCCGCTTCGCCGTCAGCCAATTCAGGCACGGAAACGGAAAGCGTGGTGGATGCATCGTCCGTAAAGCTGTGGGCGGCCGTTTCGCCGTTCCATTTTACATCATGCAGCTTCACATAGCCGGGATTGAAGCCGTTGAAATAGCAGGCATCAAACAATTCGTCAATGGCAGCAGGGCTGGTTTCCTGCCTTTCGTAGGCGTTGGGCCAAAGGCGCAGCTGAATGGAGGAAAGGGTCTGGCCGGTGCGGTTGGTGAAATGGATTTCCTCTGAAACAGAAAGCGTGTTTTGGACAGGGTCCAGCTTCATGGTCACCTGATAATCATTCAGGCCTTCCGCCGCCTTCCTGAGAGAGGGGGAAGCAGAGGATGCGCTTTTATTCGGCCACAGCAGGAAGCATAAAAGGACAGCAATGCACAAAATGCATACCAATACTATTATACAATGTTTTCTCTGCATTTTCTACCCCCTCCCCGGTACAGTCCGTAAATTCTCCTTCATTATAACACATGAAAGGCCGATTTCCTTCCCTTTCAGCAGAAAATAAGCAAAAATTTACGCTTCATTCATTTTCTTTTGTCATTGCGGATGGACAAAAATGCGGTATAATGGAAAATGAAAATGAACTGTGGAGAAAAGAATGAAACAGCTTTTTGTACGTGACCGGAATTTTTATAAAACCATGGTGCGCCTGTCCCTGCCGGCAGCTTTCCAGACATTGCTGTCCATGCTGGTGCAGATGGCGGATAATGTGATGGTGTCCCGCTTTGATCCCAGCGCCCTGGCCCCGGTATCCCAGGCCAATTCGGTGTCCACCTTCATGTTGGCGGCCCTCAACGGCCTGGGCAGCGGGGCGGTGGTGCTGGTGGCTCAGTATTGGGGAAAGAAGAATATGGCGGCCATCAAGCGGGTGTTTTCGGTGGTGTGTGCGCTGGGTGTGGCGCTGCCGCTGTTGTTTATTTCTGTTATCCAGCTGTTCCCGCATTGGGTGGTTTCGCTGGTGCTGGATCCTTCCCTGTCTCATCTGACCCCGGTGGCGGTGTCCTATTTGCGCATTGTGTGCCTTTCTTTTTTGCCCTTTGGGCTTACCAGCGCACTGGTGGGCGGGCTGAAGGGCGTGGAAGTGGTGAGAGTGACGCTATATGCAGCTGCCATCAGTTTGCTTTCCAATGTCTGCCTGAATGCTGTGCTGATTTTTGGGGCAGGGCCCATTCCCTCATTGGGAACAGAAGGGGCCGCCATCGCCACCGTATTGGCCCGGGTGATTGAATTGGTGGTGGTGTGGGTGTATTGCTTCAGGAAGCAGAAGGCGGTAGATATCCGTCCCCGGGATCTGCTGCGCCATGAAAAATGGGCCTGGAAGGATTATCTGCGCTTTGGCAGTCCTGTCAGTCTCACCGATGCCCAGTGGGCGCTGGTGGGGATGATGAAGATGGCCATCATCGGTCATCTGGGGGCTACCATGATGAGCGCTATGAACCTGACCGATACCATGATGAACCTGGGCACCATGTTCACCTTCGCCCTGGCCGGCGGCGCCTGCGTGATGGTGGGCAAAGCGGTGGGCGAACAGGACATGGAAAAGGTGCGCATCTATTCCCGCACCATTCAGAGCATGTTTGCGGTGATTGGCGTGGTGATGGCGCTGAGCGTTATTGCGGTGCGCCGTGTATTCATCGGGCTGTACGGACAGCCGCAGGAAGTGGAAAGCCTGGCCGGGCTGATGATATTTATCGGGGCCATTACCATGATGGGCACCAGCTATCATGCTTCCTGCTTCACCGGCATCAACCGGGGAGCCGGGGATAACCGGTTTGTGATGATGGTGGATCTGATCTGCGGGTGGCTGGTGGTGCTGCCGGTTACGTATCTGGCAGCGTTCGTGTTCCGTTGGCCGCTGCCTGTGGTGTTTCTGTGTACCCGTATTGACCAGTGCTTCAAGTGGATCATTGCCTTTTTCAGGCTCAGGGGGAACAAATGGATCAAAAAAGTAACCCGGTAAATTGCCGGATTGACGGCATTTCGTTTCAGCTGCGGGTGCCGGAGGATTTTTCCTGGCTGCAAAAATACGGCACTGTTTTTCAGGTGCTGGATCAGCAGACCAGCGGCAACCTGTGCTTTGGGGTGGACGGCCTCTACGGCAGGCTGTTTATTAAATATGCCGGGGCACACACGGTGAACTATGCCGGGCATCCGGTGGATGCGGCCATCACGCTGCAAAAGGCCATGCCTCTTTATGAAGCAAAGCACCCGGCGCTGACGGAGCTGTTGGCCCACGGCCCGGTGGCGAATGGCTATGCCGCCGTTTTTGCCTGGCAGGAGGGATTGCCGCTCCGGGGTGCAAACGGCGAAAAAAATATCCATCAATTGCGCATCCTGCCCCGGTGGCAAATTCTTTCCATGCTGGATGGGGTGTATGATTTGCACCAGCATCTGGCGGAAAAGGGCTATATTGCCGTGGATTTTTATGACGGCAATCTGCTGGTGGATATGGCTGCCGGGAAAATGTGGGTGTGCGATGTGGATCTGTATCGCAATAAGCCTGCCTATAACGACCGGGGACGCATGCCCGGTTCTTCCCGGTTCATGAGCCCGGAAGAATTTCAGCTGGGCGCACCCCTGACGGAAAGCACTACTGTGTTTAATTTGGGTGCCCTGGCCTTTGAAGCGTTCGGCGATAATATGGACCGGAAAAAGAAAAATTGGCACGGTCCGTCCGTTCTTTTCGATGTGGCCGCCCGTGTCACGGATGAAAACCCCTTCCGCCGCTATGCCACCGTGCGGGCCTTCCTTTCCGCCTGGCGGGAGGCGGTGAAACTGCTGAATATTGATGAATAATGGGTGAGCAGAGGCCTGTGTGGTTCACCGGAGTGGGGGCTTCTCGCACCCTGTACCCCCCCATTACGAAGCAGGGGCTTACGCAGCCCCTGTACCCCGCGGCAGGGACATCGTCCCTGCACCCGGAATGCGACACACAATTTGATCGAACAGGGTTGTTTCCGCATGAAAGGTGAAGAGACGAAAACCAGCACCACGGGCACAATGAAAACGAAAAAAGAGCGGTGAGAGAATGAATTCTCTCACCGCTTCTTTTTGTCGTTTTCCCCGGATGCTTTGCATCCGGTTGGCGGCGTTCCGCCGCCGGCCCGTGGTGGCGGCAGTGCCGCAGCCAATTCGCAATATTGCAATCTGCTTTTGCCAAGGGATTTCTGCGTGTTTCTTGAAGAGAAGACAACAACCCCTCAGACCCTACGGTCCAGCTCCCTTTACACAAGGGAGCCTTTTTTCACTCGCATCAGCGGGTTTTTCTTGTTTCAGCGGAAAAATGTTTGTCAGATAAGACGAGAAACTTCCGCTACTGGGTCCAGGGGCAATGCCCCTGGCGGGGAATTATTGTGCAGCGAAGGTGCCGCTGGCAGTGCCGATCTGGATGGTGTAGGATTCTCCCTGAATGATATCGGGAGAGCTGAGGATGACCAGATTGTAATCCATCGGTACGCAATAGGAAAGGATTTCCCGGCCGTTTTCATGGGTGAGGGTGATGGTGGAGCCTGCCTTTGCATTTCCCACCTGCACGGCCAGCTTTCCCTGGGTGCCGCCGGAGAAGGTTTGCGCCATGCCCATGGCACCGGTGCCGATGAAGGTGCCGCCGTTGATTTCGGCGGTGGTGTCATAATCCAGCGTGGCGGTATCGCCCCGGGTGGGGCCGCAGACGGTCACATATCCGCCGTCCATCCGGAAAGAACCGTTGGCATCAATACCATCGCCGGAAGCGGTAATGGAAAGGATACCATCGGAAATGATGATGCTGCCGTTTCCGGCATGCATACCGCCCTGGCCTCTGCCGCCCCAACCGCCGAATGCGTCCATGTTGCCATAGCCGCTTTCGTCGGTACCGCCGGCGGCGTTGAGGCCGTCGTCATCGGCAATGAGGGTAATGTCGCCGCCGTTCAGGCGAATATGCAGGGCTTCCAGACCCTCATAGCTTTTTTCAATGAGCATATGGCCGCCGTTGATTTGCAGAGTATCTTCGGCATGGACGCCGTCGTCCCCGGTGCGGATGGTGAAGGTGCCGCTGGTAAGCAGCATGGATTGATTGCTGTGCAGGGCATCGTCGGCGCTGTCAATGGAATAGGTGCCTCCGGAAAGCAGCATCGTGCTCCCGGCCTTCAGGCCCTTTTTGCTGACGGAAGCGGCGTTATCTTCGGCAGCCTGACCGTTATTGTCCCAGGGAGAAAAACTTCCCTGACCGTCGGGCCGGCCGCCAAAGGGCCCTCTACCGCCTCTTGGGCCGTTCATCATGCCGGTTTGGTGGGTTTCGCCGTTTTCGCTGCCGTCGCCGCAAAGAAGGGTGTAGGTGCCGCCGGTAATTTCCATGGCACCGGATGCGCTGATGCCGTCCTGCTGGGCCGTCACATCAAATGCGCCGCCGGAAAGGAACACAAAACCAAGAGAAGAGTCTTCGTCATGTTCGGCGTGGAAGCCGTCTTTGCCGGCGGTAACGTGAAATGCACCGCCCGAAATGCAGATATTGTCCTGTGCGGAGAAGCCGTGGGCAGCGGCATGGATGATGTAGCTGCCGCCGGTAACGGTGAGCTCATCTTTCGATACCACGCCGTGCCCGCCGGGAGAGCGGATGGAAAGGCAGCCTTCACCGTTCAGGGTGATATCGTCCCTGGAAAAAAGGGCGGCGTCCACGTTGTGTTCGTCTGTTTGAACAAATGTTTCGCCGCAGGACAGGCTGTTTTCCGTATCCGGTGCCAGCGTAATAAAAACTTTGTCCGCCTGTTTCACATACAGGGCAGCGTGGGTATCGCAGTGAACGGATACGTCAGCAAGCACCAGCTGCACCTTGTCATCTTTGGGAACATCCACGATGATCTGGCCGTTTTCCATGCTGCCGGAAAGCAGATATACGCCTTTTTCCGTGATGGTGACGCTTTCATTTTGCAGTTGGATTTCCGTCACAGCCCTATCTTGCCAGGAAAAATCGGTATCCCGGACGGAAAAAAGGGTGTCCGGGTCCATGGGGGTGATGGAAATTTCTTCGGCAATGGTAGACAAAATACAGCCGGTCAGCATGGTACACAGCAGCAGACAGGCAAGCAGGTATTTTCTTTTCATAAAATTTGCTCCTTGGGCTTACAGTTCGTTGGCGGCGGCTTCCTGGTGGGAAATGCTGATTTCCAGATTGCCGTTGCGGCAGCGCAGCTCGTCAATGAACTGCTTTTCGTTGGCATCCGTCTTCAAGGTGATGTTGTAGGTGAGACGGAAGAGGCTGCCCATGTTGGTGGTTTTTACGCGAACCAGATCATGCTCTCTGGTGTATTTTTCAAACAGATCGGCAAAGATGCCGGTATAATCCAGATCCTCGGGGATGGTAACGTTCAGGGTTTTGTACAGCAGGTTTTTCCGGGTGCCGCCAAAGCGGAACTGGTTGCAAAGCAGGAACACAAGGCCCAGCACCACCGAAAACAGCACCGCAAAGGCCAGATACCCCATGCCGCAGATGAGCCCGGCGCCCATGGCCAGGAACAGCATGGTGATTTCTTTTGCCGTGCCGGGAACGGAGCGGAAGCGCACCAGGCTGAACGCGCCGGCCACGGCCACGCCAGCCCCCACATTGCCGTTCACCATCATGATCACGGCGCACACAACGGCAGGCAGCAGCAGAAGCGTTACCACGAAGGAGCGGGTGTAGCGGCTGCGGTACATATGGCACAGGGAAAGCAGCAGGCCGCATACCAGTGCGATGCCCAGGCACAAAAGAAATTGCTCCACAGGAATCACCTTGATGGCGGCGGTATCGAACAGGCCTTTGAACAGATTATCGAACATGGAATAGTTCCTCCTTTATTTCCGGAAAAATCATTTGTGCGTAGGCGGTGCCGTATTTGGAAAAGGAAGTTTTGTATATTCTGGCTTCCGTCAGTGCATGGGCCATCCACAGCGGCATGGAACCGGCACATTTGAGCTCCATCAGCGTCATGCCCTCCGGCAAAAGGGACGTGCCGATGGAATGATCGCTGTCCAGGGTCAAATCCGTCTTCCGGGCCCGGATCTTAGTATCGAAGGTGACCCGGAAGGAGGAGCCTTCCTTATCGTAATAAGCTAAGCGGTGATAGGAAAGATAAATGGTGGGGTGCAGGTTGGGGTAGAAATCCCGGAAGTAGGTGATTTCTCTGGCGATCTGGCTGTCTTCCGGGGCATCGCCGCCGGAAAGCCATTTCTGCACTCTTTCTTCCTTCATCTGCAATCTTCGTTTGTACACCACATGCTTGTATTTCTTTTTCAGTTCCACATACACCGGTACGCCTTCCACCGCCCGGTGGTAGGAACGGATGCGCAGCTTTTCCTTGTATACCGGCTTTTGAATGGAATGGCGGATCAGCCGGAAATCGTCGGTATCGTAATAGAGGTTTCGGATGACGGAATCGCCGTAGGCGTCCAGCTGCATATGGGGGGCCATGGCCTGTATCACATGCTGCAATTGCGCATCATTCAGCAGGTATTTCAGCTCATACCGTTTGAATACCGCCTGATAGGCCATGTACGTTCCCCTCCTTTTTGTTTCACTGTACGGTATATTGTATCATGAAAATGTATCTTTCTCAAGGACAAACGGTAAACGATTTGTGAATGAAGAGGTGCATCAGGAAAAACTTATCCGTATGTTATGAAATATATTTCCATATTTTTTCGTCTATATAGGCAGAAAGGGGTGTACAGAAGAAATGGAGACGACAAAGGGCCCTGTCCTCCATCAGGATGATTTTGTCCGGCTGGTAGATAAATACCAGCCCATGCTGATCAAAATATGCTATGTATACCTCCGGGATGCGGATCAAGCCCGGGACGCCGTGCAGGAAACTTTTCTGAAGGCATACCGCGCGCTGCCACGCTTCCGCCATGAATGCAGCGAGAAGAACTGGCTCATCCGCATTGCAAGAAATACCTGTAACGATATGCACCGCACACCATGGTATCGCTTCATGGATAGACGCATCACCCCGGATGAACTGCCCATCGCCCATGAAATAAACAGCGACGAAGGGGCGCTGATGTGTGAAATTATGCAGCTTTCCCCGAAACTGAGGGAAGTGGTGCTGCTTTACTACTGGCAGGAGATGGGCGTACAGCAAATTGCGGAACTGTTGGAAATTACTCAGGGCAGCGTGTCCAACCGCCTGCGGCGGGCCAGAGCGCAGCTGAAAAGGCAACTGGAAAGTGGGCATTATCTTGACTGAACAAAACGAAAAGCGCATCCTGAAAAACACGTTTGATATGACTCTTTCCGGCCTGAAGACGGATCCGTATCTGGCGCAGAAAATCATCCGGTCTCAAACGAAAGGAGAAGAAAAAGTGAAAAAGAAAATTTCTTTCGCCCTGATATTGGCAAACGCCCTTGTGCTCATTGCCGTCACCGCCTTTGCCGTCAGCATCGGAACCGAAAACCCGGATAAGCAGGTATTGCAGCCTGCCGTTACCCTGTCGCCTGTGGAACTGGATGGAGAGAAGCTTTATGACATAATCCCCCTCTCCCAGGCCTGTGAAATAGCCCGGGATGCCATCCGGACGTATTATGGCGTGACAGATGAAGAAATGGAGCAGCTGCTGCTGTATCCCTATGACGCTATGAATACAGACGGCACCGGCCAATGGACCATGGTGTTCTATTCCAACCTGAACCGCGTTTTTGACCAAAGCCAGGATACATACGCCGGCTCCCTGGGGGAATACCGGGTGGTGCTGAACGCCGCAACGGGGGATGTGGAACTGTGCGAATGGTACACCAGCGATTTCTGGAAACATGCCCGGCGTATCTGGGCGGCCGGGAATTATGACGAAGTGTACCGCCATTATTTCGCGGATGATTTCCAGTCCCTGCCCAAGGAAGAACAAGCCTACTTCACCAGCCTGCTGAAGGAAAAGGGCTATGCCGTCCAGGCAGACTCCAGCCGCCATTCCCTGCTGCGCACTTTCAGGGCGCATATCCTGCTGAGCGACCCGGACACGGCGCTTCCGGAAGATGATCCCCAGGCCCAGGCTGCCTGGCAGGCGCTGAAGGACAGGAACAAGCTGGATATTACCGTCCTGCAGTCCTACAGCTTCATCGCCACCCGGGCCCCCTGGGAAAGCGACACCGATGATATTGTGATTGCTTACAATATTCCTTCTGCCGTGACAAAGCATGCATTCGGTGAAATGGACCCCTGCTCCTGGTTCCTGTATCCCCAGGTACAGCGGATTGGTATGTTCCTGATCAGCTTTGAAAAGGACACCACCCACATCGTGAACCGGATCCGCCTGGACTATGAAGCACCTGTCGCGGAGGATGCGGTGGAAACCGATCACGGCCTGCTGCTGAACCGGCATCTGCAGTGGAACAACAACGAGCTTTTGAAATTCCACGAAAGCTTCCTGCATCTGGAACAGATGATGGACGAAATGGACGAAAAGAACGCCACGGACTATGAAATGGTGGCAGCTGCCAGTGCCTACATGATTGAGCTGGGCTCCGGCAACGAAATCTACTATAACAATAACGGCATGGCATTGCCTTACGGCAGAACGGCTTTTCAGGTTGGACGGGAGTGGATGCTGGCAACGGCTGCGCCCGGCGAAGCGTATGCGACCCTGCGCCAGGACCACTACGGTATACTGGTGAAGGATTTGCAAACAGAATTGAGAAATCAGGGTTTCTATTCCGGCGTTGCCGATGGATACTACGATGAAGAAACCACCGAAGCCGTGAAGGCCTTCCAGCGGCAAAATAGCCTGGATGAGGACGGCGTTGCAGGGCCGGCCACCCAGCGTCTCCTTTTCGAAGACGTAAACTGAAAACGGAAGACAAAAAAGCAGGGGCTATGGGGGGAGGGTTCTTAAGGAACAGTTTATCCAATAGCAAACAAGCGAGCATCCAACATTCGGATGCTCGCTTGCTTATGTGCTTATGTAAACACAATGAACCGGAACGGTGCGTATAATTGCGCCCTCTTGAATGGGAGGTAAGTGAGTTTTCGGATGCTTGACAAATTGGAATTTTTCAGCCTAATGTTTCGACAAATATCTTCCTCAACACATCAGCAGGAATATCTTGTTTTAAGAAAATTTGCAACATTCCTTTAGGCGTTACTTTATAGCCTGATAACATTTCCGTATTTGCCAACACAGCCTTCGCTTCAATATTAATATGGTCTTTGAAAGGAATAAGCCTTACAAAAGATTCCCCAACATAATAGGTTGGGAGTTTAGCCCACATTGTTTCTTGTGGTTCAGATGAAACACTATCAAAAATTAGTTTTCTTAAAGTATTGTACATTTCGATAATGTTATTTGGATATTTATCTATATATTCTTTTACCTGCTCATTCATTTGAATACCTCGTCAAATTCAAGTTTGCGCTTTCATTCTATCACGCAGAACAAGAAATAGCAAGCCTGGACGGGCTTGCTGTTTCGGTATTTCTTTGCTGTAAAGCGAAGGGTAACTCTATCCTTTCCATCCCTCTCGCTGCAGCCTCTGCTTTTTGCTTTTATCCATCAGGTGCGGCGGACGATCTTGCCGGGGGCCTTGAAGATATGGTCTTCCGGCACGGTGCCCCGCACGCAGGAAAGGGGGTATACGCTGGCACGGCGGCCCAGAATGGTGCCGGGGTTGAGCACGCTGTTGCAGCCCACTTCCACATAATCCCCCAGCATGGCACCGAACTTTTTCCGGCCTGTTTCCATTTTTTCTTCGCCGCAGCGAACGGTGACCAGGGTCTTGTCGCTCTTTACGTTGGAGGTAATGGAGCCGGCGCCCATGTGGCTCTTGTAGCCCAGGATGGAATCGCCCACATAGTTGTAATGGGGCACCTGCACGTTATCGGAGATAATGCAGTTCTTCAGCTCTGTGGAATTGCCGATGACGCAGTTGTCGCCGATCAGGGCGCTGCCCCGGATGAAAGCACCGGGGCGCACTTCGGTTTTGTGGCCGATGATGCAGGGGCCGGCGATGTAGTTATTCGGAAAGATGATGGCATCTTTCGCAATCCACACGTTTTCGGAGGGATGGTCGTATTCATCGGGAGAGAGGGTTTTGCCCAGCTCCACAATGAAATTCTTGATGCCGTCCAGCGCTTCCCAGGGATATTCTGCCTTTTCCAGCAGGGGAGCGGCTTTGGTATGGGTCAGGTCAAACAGGTCAACGGTTTTCAGCATAGGGCTTTACCTCCGGAAATCGATAAAATGTTGTTTCACCGGCACAAAGGAGGGAAGGACTGTTTTCCTCCATCCGGGGCGGTTTTCTTTGGGAGGGTGCGGGAGGGGCTTTCTATTTCAAAAG
>JAFSBN010000059.1 GCA_017437265.1 Clostridia bacterium | reverse complement strand
TAAGCCCCTGCCTCGTAATGAATGTACAGGGCTGCACAGGCCCCTGCCTCATCCTATTCCATCTTTTCTGTGCTTTTCAGCGCAAAATATTCACAAACACCCTCGCACACTGCCTCTGCCAGCTGCTTTTGATACGCATCATCCAGCAGCATTTTTTCTTCCTCCGGATTGGAAAGGAAGCCGCATTCCACCAGCACCGACGGTATATCCAATGACAGCATATAATAATCTCCTGCCATGGCCTTTCGTTCTTTCCTGGGCTGCAGACGGCTGATCATCGCCGCCTGAATGCAGCCGGACAGCAGGCGGCTGTTCTCCTGATCTTTTCTGTAAAACACCTGGGGGCCCGATTCCATGGCGCTGTGATACTGGTTCATGTGTACAGACAACAGCATATCCGCCTGCCCGTCTCTTGCCATTTGCAGCCGGGCATCCAGATCCGGCCGCTTTTTATCCGCAAAGGCTTTATCTTCTTCCCTTGTCATAATCACCCTGGCTCCGGCCTTTTCCAGCGCCTGTCTGAATTGCCCGGCCATCTGCAGATTGATTTCCTTTTCCCACACCTTGCTTACCCCTGCCCGGGCACCGCCGTCATAGCCTCCATGGCCTGCATCCACCAGGATGGTATAGCCCTGCAGCGGCCCCGGCTGCGCATTTTCTTTTGGCAAAACAGGCATGGCATTTTCCTTTTCCTGTCCATACGACAAAAAATATACGGCCCCCACCAATAATGTCACAACTGACACATACAAAACAATTTTCCGCATGCTTTTCCCTCCGGAAATAGCCTATGCCGGAAGGCCTGTCATCAGACTGTCAAGCGACAAATTTGTTAAATCTTTTTTTCTCCACTTATCCACATCATTTTCTTAACATATTCATTCTCTATACAGCATATACAGTCCTTTTTTGTGTTTTCTGACGGAAAACAAGGCTTTTTCAGCTGTATATGCAGTCTTGGGGGCGCATATATGCAAAACCGATGTTTTCCCCATTATCCACAGAGTTATCCACAGTTTTCCACTCAAAAATGGCCTCAAAACCCTTGTTCCTTCGTCCTCATGTGGATAACTCTGCCTTTTTTCAAGTTTTCCACAGTGGAAAAGCCCGCTCTTTCGCCCCTGTTTTTCCACATCCGACAGTGGATAAAAAACTTTTCAAAATATCATCACAAAGTAACATAATTGTAACATTTTCCTCTTGACACGCTTTTACCTTCCATCAATTGCCAAATTTTTATCCTAGGGAACCGCTCTTTGTCGTCTGCACCAATAAGACAAAAAGCAGCCTTTTTGAAAGGCTGCTTTCATCCAAAGAAGCTGGTTTGCTGTTTGTTTTCAAACTGATGCATGTAGGAAAAAATCTGTTCGTTATGGTGCATCATGCCGGTTTCTCTGCAGATCTGATGGAAAAGACGCATCAGTTTTTCGCCATCCGGGCTGCCCACCTCATAGCTGTCACCGTAGCGGCGGATGTATTTTTCCTTCAGCCCGGGAAAATGCCTGTCCAGCTGCTGATAGTAGTATTCCCTGTTGCCGCTGCGCAGGGTCATCCCCATGCCAAAGCAGATCACGCCCTGCACCTGAGCCTCTGCACACATGCCCAAAATGCCGGTGATATTTTCTTCCGTATCATTAATAAACGGAAGCAGGGGGCTGAGCCACACCACAGTGGGAATGCCTGCGTCCCGAAACCGTTTCAGCGCTTCAAACCGCTGGCTGGTCACGCTGACGTTGGGCTCCACAATCCGGCACAGCTCATCGTCCCAGGTGGTAAGGGTCATTTGCACCACTGCCTTGGTTTTTGCATTGATCCGCTGCAAAATATCCATATCCCGAAGCACCAGGGCAGATTTTGTCTGCAATGCCGCGCCAAAGCCATATTGATCGATCAATTCCAGCGCCCTGCGCATGATGCACAGTTCCTTTTCCAGAGGGATATATGGATCCCCCATAGAGCCGGTGCCGATCATGCAGGGCTGCCGCTTTCGCCGCAGGGCATCTTCCAGCAGCTCCAGTGTGTTTTCCTTCACTTCAATGTCTTCGAAATCATGCTGCATCTGATAACAATGGCTTCTTGCATCGCAATAGATGCAGCCGTGCTGACAGCCCCGGTAAATATTCATGGATGTAGGCGTCAGAATGCTTTTGGCCTTTACAAAATGCATCTCTTATTCCTCATCCAGCGCATATTCCACTCTGGTCAGTTCCAGCCCGGCGGCAGGGGCCGTGATGCCCAGCTCCAGCCGGTTTCCCGTTTCAATGGCCCGGGGGATACATCCTTCGTCCAATTTTCCCTGACCGATATAGATCAGCGCCCCGGCGATGATGCGCACCATGTTATACAGGAAGGCATTGCCGTGGATTTTCAGCGTCACCATGTCCCCCTGCCGTTCCACAGACACCCGGTCAATGGTGCGCACGGTGGTCTTGGCGCTGCCGCCCGCCGCCGCAAAGGCCGCAAAATCATGGGTGCCCAGCAGCTGCTGCGCCGCCCGGTGCATCTTCTTTTCATCCAGATGCACCGGCACATGGGCCGTCATATTACGATACATGGCACTGGCGTGGGGAGCATTATAGATGCGGTAGGTGTACCATTTGCCCTCTGCCTGGTATCTGGCATGAAAGGTGGGCGGCACCTGCTTTGCTTCCCATACCCGGATATCCGGAGGCAAAAAACGGTTCAGAACGAAGGGATATTTTTCCGGCGGGATGGTGGCATCGGTGTCAAAATGCGCCCGCTGGCCCAGGGCATGCACCCCGGCATCGGTACGGCTGGCACCCGTCACCCGGGTGAACTTCCCCAGCGCCTTTTCCAGCGCTTCTTCCAATGCCTGCTGCACGCTGGGGGCATTGTCCTGATACTGCCAGCCGGAATAGCTGGTGCCGTCATAGCTGACGGTCAGCAAAATGCGGCGGGTGGGTTTTTCCCGTTCAATGCGCTCCAGTTCGGCAAAAAGCACAGGGGTAATTTCAGGATAGGTGAGGTTTTCCGGAAGGGAATCAAACAGCTGCACTTCTGCCATTTCAAAATCCGGAAGCCTGTCCAGCCGGGCCACATCCGCCCGGTAAGCAATGCCGCCAAGGCCGGTGCCCGTATGCACATAATCAAACAAAGGGGTCAGTTCATACACCCCGGCGCCGCTTTCCTCCACCAGTTCTCTGCGTGCGGCAGCAAAAGGTGCTTCCCCCTCTTCGATATGGCCGCCCTGGGTTTCCCATGTATTTCTTTCCTTATGCCGGCTGAGCAGGATTTTTCCATCCATTTTGGACAGCACCACCACATAGGTATACCTGTCCAGGCTGCCCAGAGGCAATATCTTGGTCGTCATGCGTATCCCTCACAGTATATCCCGCAGAAATTGGCCGGTGTAGCTTTCTTCCACCAGGGCCACCTGCTCCGGCGTGCCCTGGGCCACTACCATGCCGCCCTGGTCGCCGCCTTCCGGCCCCAGGTCAATGATATAATCGGCCGTTTTGATCATGTCCAGATTGTGTTCAATCACCAGCACCGTATTGCCGGCATCCGTCAGCCGCTGCAGCACCTTCACCAGCCGGCTCACATCGTCCATATGCAATCCGGTGGTGGGTTCGTCCAGCAAAATCACCGTTTTGCCGGTGGCACGGCGGCTGAGCTCCGTGGCCAGCTTCACGCGCTGGGCTTCACCGCCGGACAGGGTGGTGCTGGGCTGGCCCAGATGCATGTAACCAAGACCCACGTCATACAGCGTCTGCAATTTCTGCATGATGGCAGGATGATTTTCAAACACCCCCATGGCCTCTTCCACCGTCAGATCCAGTACATCCGCAATGGACAGCCCCCTGTATTTCACTTCCAGGGTTTCCCGGCTGTAGCGCTTGCCGTGGCACACCTCACAGGGTACATAAATATCTGCCATGAAATGCATTTCAATCTTCAGCAGGCCGTCCCCGGCACAGGCTTCGCACCGGCCGCCCTTCACATTGAAAGAAAAGCGGTTTTCCTTATACCCCCGGATTTTTGCTTCCGGCAGTTGGGCAAACACCCGGCGGATCTGATCAAACAAGCCGGTATAGGTGGCCGGGTTGGAACGAGGGCTGCGGCCGATGGGAGATTGGTCTATATTAATGATCTTATCCAACTGCTCCTTTCCCTCAATGGCGTCATAATCCGCCTTCCGGAAACGGGCACGGTTCAGTTCATGGGCCAGTGCGCCATACAAAATGGCGTTCACCAAACTGCTCTTGCCGCTGCCGGAAACGCCGGTCACGCAGCAGAGCACTCCCAGCGGGAAATGAACATCGATATTTTTCAGGTTGTGCTCCCGGGCGCCTTTCACCGTCAAAAAGCCGGTGGGCGTTCTGCGTTGATGGGGCACCGGGATACACTTTTTCCCGCTCAGATACTGGCCGGTGATGGAATCTTTTGCATTCATCAGATCCTGCACCGTACCCTGGGCCACAATATGGCCGCCGTGCTCACCGGGGCCGGGGCCGATATCTACCACATAATCGGCGCTGCGCAATGTTTCCTCATCATGCTCCACCACAATCAGCGTATTGCCCAGATCCTTCAGATGGCGCATGGTGTTCAGCAACCGCTGATTATCCCTTTGGTGCAGGCCGATGGAAGGTTCATCCAGAATATACAATACCCCCGTCAGGCCGCTGCCAATCTGGGTGGCCAGGCGGATACGCTGGGCCTCGCCGCCGGACAGGGTGGCTGCCCCCCGGGAAAGGGTGAGGTATTCCAGCCCCACATCACACAAAAAGCGCAGCCGGGCATCTGTTTCCCGTAAGATGGGCGCAGCGATCATTTGGTTTTTTTCAGAGAACGTAAGGGCATTCAAAAAATCCATAGCCCTGCGGATGTTGAAGGAAGAAAGCGTGGCAATATCCACATCCCCCACCGTCACGGCCAGGGCTTCCTTCTTCAGCCTTTTTCCTTTGCACACCGGGCAGGTTTCGTGGGCCATGTATTCTTCGTAAGCCGCCTTCATCCCATCGCTTTGGGTTTCCCGATAACGCCGCTCCAGAGAAGCAATCACGCCTTCGAAGGTGGTTTGGTAGGTGCCGGAATCGAACTTGATTTTCAGCTTCTGGCTGCCGGTTCCGTAGAGGATTTTGTCCATCACCTTTTCCGGCAGATCCTTCACCGGGGTATCCATGGAAAATTTATAATGCTCCGCCAGGGCACAAAACATGGCATGGGCGGTGGAATGGCCTTCGCCGCTGTTCCAGCCCATGCAGTTCACCGCCCCCTGATTGAGGGACAGACCGGGATCGGGAATCACCATCTCCCGGCTGATTTTCATGGTTTCGCCAAGGCCGGAACACACAGGGCACGCACCATAGGGATTATTGAAGGAAAACATCCGGGGGGCCAGTTCTTCAATATTCACGCCGCAATCGGGACAGGCATAATTCTGGGAAAAGGTCATTTCCTCCCCGGTTTGGATCAACTGAATCACGGCCAGCCCGCCGGATTCCCGCATAGCGGTTTCCAGGCTGTCCGTCAGCCTTTGCTCAATGCCGGGACGCACCACCAGACGGTCCACCACAATATCGATCTGGTGCTTTTTCTGCTTGTCCAGCTCCGGCACATCATCCAGCTCGTACATTTCGCCGTCAATGCGCACCCGAACAAAGCCGTTCCGGGCGGCATCCTGAAGCAGCTTCACATGCTCGCCCTTCCTGCCCCGCACCACCGGCGCCATCAACTGCATTTTTGTCCCTTCCGGCAGGGCCATTACGGCATCCACCATCTGGTCCACCGTCTGCTGGCGGATTTCCTTGCCGCATTCCGGGCAATGGGGCACCCCCACCCGGGCATACAAAAGACGCAGGTAATCGTATATCTCCGTCACCGTACCCACGGTGGACCGGGGATTGCGGGCGGTGGTTTTCTGGTCAATGGAAATGGCCGGGGACAGCCCTTCAATGGCGTCCACGTCCGGCTTGTTCATCTGGCCCAGAAACTGCCGGGCATAGGAAGACATGCTTTCCACATACCGGCGCTGACCTTCTGCATAAATGGTATCAAAAGCCAGGGAAGATTTGCCGGAGCCGCTGAGCCCGGTAAACACCACCAGCTGATTGCGCGGAATTTCCACATCCACATTTTTCAAATTATGTTCCCGTGCACCCCGCACGATAATTTTCTTTTCCATCATATCCTCCCGGTATCGGTTTACGGTGCAATTATAGCACATATGTTCGCATTTTGGAAGAGGAAAAACAAAGAAAACGGGCAGGATTTCATCCTGCCCAATGACGATATGTTTTATTCCAGCGTTTTGACGCTGATGCAGTCCCGGCCGTTGCGCTTGGCCGTATACAGCTGTTTATCCGCTTCGATGAACGCCGCAGAATTTTCCACCTGTACCGTGTAGGGAACAATCACCACGCCCACGCTGATGGTCACTTTTATCTGTTCATCTTCCTCATTCTTTACCTTCACATTTCGGACCAGATCACAAATGACATTTCCGGCGCGCTCAGCCTCTTGCGGCGTGCATGCCGGCAGATAGGCCAGAAACTCTTCTCCGCCCCAGCGGCAAAGCAGATCCTCCTGGTGGAAAGCTTCCTTCAGTGACTTGGCAACCTCCACCAGCACCCGATCGCCGATCTGATGGCCCCAGGTATCGTTGATGACCTTAAAGGCGTCAATATCCATCAAAAGAAATGCGGCGCACTTGTTTTCTTCTTTATCTTCCCGGTTGATTTTGCCCAGCTGTTCCTGGAACCAATAGCGGTTTTTCAGGCCGGTGAGCCTGTCTGTTTCAGACAGAAGCTGCACCTTTTCCTGATTGGCAAACATTTGCCGGATTACCATATAACGGCTGGCCTCAAAACCCAGGCCAAACAAAGCGGACACCAGAAACACAACCGGAAAACGGGAACAGAACGTGCCGGAATAGGGATAGGTCAGCAATTCTCTTCCCCAGGGGGTCCACAAAAAGAAAATGATCATCACCTGCATAAACAGCAGCAGCAAGCCGCCCCTTTTTCTGCCCAGCAGCGGCATCACACAGAAAGGCAAAATCAAAATCCAATAGGGGCTGAAGCCATCTGCGCCGCCGGTGATCAGAAAATAACCGCATATCAGGGAAACCGACACTTCAAAAATGAGGCTGTTCACCCAGGACATGTGTTTATACTGCCGCAGCAAAAACAAATTGATAAAACAAACCAGAAAAAACGCAAATGTGATCAGAGCCATTTCCCATTTGCCGGTCAGCACGTTCATCAGGCTCATTAACAAACCCGTTGCCCCCAGCACCACACAGGCCAATTGCATCTGCAGATAATACCTGTATTTATCATCCACCAGCTGGGCAAAGGATTCTGCTTTCCATAGTTTTTTCATGCTTTTTTCCTCTGCATACTTCCAAACTCACAAAAAGCAAGCCACGAACATGCTGTCATGGTTGCTTTCAACAATTACATTATAATCCCCTTGATTTTCTCCGTCAAGTAACCCGGTTTATTTTTCCGGCGCCAGAAAATCAGGCGGTATTCTGCCGGCCAATTGACGCAGTACATCCAGGTCAGAGAGGTTTTCCATTTGCTCCCCGGCAAATAGATCAAACAGTTTTCCTTTCCCATCTGCCATTTCTTCCCGGATCAGGCCCCGCAGCCAGATCAGCATGCTCTTTTCCACCCAATACCGCCATTCCGCCCCCGGCACCCACCCCTCCAGCGCCTTGAAACGCACATACATGGGCGTGCCGTCCAATACATCGTGCCAGATATCGGCATACACAAAATCATACTTTTCCTTTGCCGCTTCCTTCTCCACATAAGAAAAGGCATCGGCATGGATCACCCGGATTTTTTCCCTGTGCGGAAATTGGGGCAAAAGCTCCTCTTCGAACAGACGAATCACATTTTCATCCAGCTCCACCACCGTCACCCGGCTCACATTTTCCATCTGCGCCGTCATGTATGCATAATACCCAAGGCCCAGCCCCAACACCAGAATGTTGCCATGGGCGGCGGCAATGTCCTCCCGCATGGTTTCCACTTCGTTGGGGGTAATGGCCATCCACAGCCTGCCCTTTTGCAATACCGCAGGATAGCGGAAGGTTTCGGTAAAATACCCGATGCAGGGGATTTCACGTCCGTCCGGCAAATCCATCGGATCATCATAGCAGAACATTTCATAGGGTGCATACTGCTGGTGAGTCAGCTGCCATTCCCCCAATGTTTTTTCAGGCAAGCGTACATTCTGATAAAAAGGATCGTTTTTATAGGGGAACGTATCCATTTTCTTCAGCGCCGGGCCGATATACTTTTCTACAATCAGCCGGTGACGGGGATTCAGGTCACTGTCCAGCCCGCACACAGCGCACACCAGTGCACAGAATGCCTGATGGCAGTCCATGCCCACATCCCGTGCAAAGCCTTCCACTTCTTCCTTGGTGAAGGGACAGGCACGCTCATGCAAAAGCGCGGAAAAAAGCTCCATCACCAGCAGGTTGTTTTCGCTGAGCCTGTCCATTTTCTTCACCTCAAAAATCAGCTTATTTTCTGTCCTTCACCATGGTCAGGGCAATGCGCTTTTTCTTCATATCCACGTCCACCACCCAGACCTTCACCACATCCCCCACCTTCACCACTTCGGAGGGATGCTTGATGAACTTGTCCGCCAGCCGAGAGATATGCACCAGGCCGTCCTGATGCACACCGATATCCACAAAGGCGCCAAAGTCGATCACGTTGCGCACGGTGCCCGTCAGTTCCATACCAGGCTGCAAATCTTTCATATCCAGCACATCTGTGCGCAGCACAGGC
>JAFSBN010000058.1 GCA_017437265.1 Clostridia bacterium | reverse complement strand
TGTCCTGCTTGGGTCTGTGTTGGAAAAAGAAGCGTTTGAGGAATTTGGCCGCATTTTCCTGCCCGCCATACTCTTCTTTATCATCAGCTATTTCCTGCACATCATCGTTCATGAAGGCGGACATATGCTTTTCGGCCTTGCAACCGGCTATCGCTTTGTCAGCTTCCGTGTGGGCAGCCTGATGTGGGAAAAGCAGAAAAACGGCCAAATCCGCTTCAGCCGCTTTTCGCTGGCCGGTACCGGCGGGCAGTGCCTGATGGCGCCGCCAGCATATAACGACGGCCATTATCCTTACAGGCTGTATAATCTGGGCGGCGGCCTGGCGAACTTCATTTTGTCCGGCATCTGCGGTTTGATGCTTTTGCTGAACCTGGGGGAAATGACGGAGCTGTACCTGGCAATGATGGTGGTTTCAGGCGTTGTCCTTGGTGCAATGAACCTGATCCCTGTCAAAAAGGTGAACAACGACGGCAGCAATCTGGTGGAAATCGGAAAAAGTGAAGCTGCCCGCAAAGCCTTCTGGCTGCAGATGCGGGTCAATGAAGAAATTGCAAAAGGCGTTCGGATGAAGGATATGCCGGAAGAATGGTTTGCCAGGCTTGAAGAAAACAGAAAGAACATCATGGTCACTTCTGTTGATGTGCTATGCTGCAACCGCCTGATGGATCAGATGGCGCTGGATGAAGCAAAAGAAAAGATGCTGGCGCTTTTGCATGAAAATTACCTTGCCGGCGTTTATAAAAACCTGCTTATATTTGAGCTTTCGTTCCTTGAATTGCTGGAAGGGAAGGCTGCTGAATATACAGAAGAAACGAACCAAAGACAAATTGCAGCCTTTGCCAAGGCCATGAAGAATTTCCCCAGCATCCTGCGCTGGCAATATGCCAAAGCATTGCTTTTTGACAAAAACCGTGATGAAGCGGAAAAAATAAAAGCCGCTTTTGATAAAATGTCCAAATCTTATCCCCATCCGTGTGAAATTGAGGGCGAAAAGGAACTGATGCAGCTGGTGGATCACAAAGCTGCAGAGGCGGAAAATACGCCCGAAACCCTTTGACAGAACCAAAGAACAACAAAGGAGAAGAAACATGAGGGAAGAACGTAAAGGGATGCTGCTGGTAATCTCCGGTCCTTCCGGTGCCGGGAAAGGCACCATTTTCAAGAAACTGCTGGCCAATGACGACAGCCTCTCGTTTTCCGTCAGCGTCACCACCCGCGGCCCCCGGGAAGGGGAAGTGGACGGGGTGGATTATTTCTTCATCACCAATGAAGAATACGATAAATTGGTGGAAGAAGATGCTTTTCTGGAAAGGGCCACTGTCCATGGAAACCGCTATGGCACCCTGAAATCTCAGGTGGAAAAAATCATGGAAAGCGGCAAGAGCGTTGTGTTGGATATTGACCCTCAGGGTGCAAAAGAAGTGGTAAAGAAATGGCCGGAAAGCGTTTCGGTATTCATTCTGCCCCCTTCCTATGAAGAACTGCGCAAACGCCTTTACACCCGCAATACCGATGATCCTGTGGAGATTGAACGCCGTCTTGGCAATGCCAAAGGTGAAATTGATCAGGTGAGTCTGTACAAATACGCCGTTGTCAACGATAAACTGGAAACGGCTTATGCCCAGGTGGCGGCTATTGTGGCCGCAGAAAAACAGCGTACAACCCGGTATTTCCCCGTGGTTGAATGATAAAGGAGGAAGAACCCTATGTCTGTGAACAAGCCTGCTATTGATGATCTGTGCAAGAAGGTTGACTGCCGCTACACCCTGGTGGTGGAATCTGCAAAACGTGCCCGTGAACTGGTGAGCGGCGCTCAGCCCCTGATCGATCCCAAGGATAAAAAGCCCGTTTCCATCGCCGTGGAAGAAATCGACCGCGGGCTGCTGACCTACCATCGCAGTCTGGAAGACGAAGAGGCGTAAAAGATGAAATTGACAGGAAAAACGGTGGTGCTGGGCATCACCGGCGGCATTGCGGCATATAAGGCATGCGAATTGGCTTCCCGGCTGCGCAAGGCAGGGGCGGAAACCTATGTCATTATGACAAAAAACGCATGCGAATTTGTTGCGCCGCTTTCCTTTGAAACGCTCACCAATCATCCGGTGGTGACAGATACCTTCGCCCGTCCCGAAACATGGGAAGTGGAGCATGTGGCGCTGGCCAAGAAGGCAGATATCTTTGTGATTGCGCCGGCCACTGCCAATATCATGGCCAAGATGGCCTGCGGCATTGCGGATGATATGCTGTCTACCACGGTGCTGGCCACCAAGGCCCCCGTGCTTGTGGCCCCTGCCATGAACACCGGCATGTGGGATAATATCGCCACAAAAGCCAATGTGGAAACGCTGAAAAAGCGGGGCGTGCACTTTGTCGGGCCGGACGGCGGCTATCTTGCCTGCGGCGACAGCGGTGCCGGACGGATGAGTGAACCGGAAGCGATCTTTGATGCCATCTGCGGCATTTTGTGCCCTTGCCAGGATATGGCTGGGCTGAATGTACTGGTTACGGCCGGGCCTACAAGAGAAAGCCTGGATCCCGTCCGTTACATTACCAACCATTCCAGCGGCAAAATGGGCTATGCCATTGCACAGGCAGCGAAGAGGCGCGGCGCTCATGTGACGCTGCTTTCCGGGCCGGTGCAATTGACAGCGCCGGAAGGCGTGGAAGTGGTGGACGTGCTTTCCACCCAGGATCTGTATGACCGGATGATGGAACGCTGCGAAAGCCAGCATATCATCATTCAGGCGGCTGCGCCTGCCGATTTTACCCCGGTCACCTTTGCCGAGGAAAAAATCAAGAAAGATGGCGACGGCATCATGACCATTGCCCTGAAGGAAACGAAGGACGTGGCGAAAGCCGTGGGTGAAAGAAAACAAATGGGCCAGGTGCTGGTGGGCTTTGCTGCCGAAACGGAAAAAGTGACAGAGCACGCCAAAGCAAAGCTGAAAAAGAAGAACCTGGATATGATCGTAGCCAACGATGTAACCAGGCCCGGCGCCGGTTTTAATGTGGATACCAATATTGTCACATTTATCACGGAAGAAGGCATGGAAGATATGCCCCGGCTTTCCAAGGCAGATGTGGCTGAAATGCTGCTGGACCGCGCTTTGAAGCTGTACAGAAAATAAGGAGGGGAAAAGGTGTACGCGGAGATCATCGTGGATATTGCTGCGGAAGAGGTCGACCGTGTATTTACCTATGCCGTTCCGGAAGATATGCAGCTCAGGCCCGGCATGCGGGTGGAAGTGCCCTTTGGCAGAATGAAAAAAGAAGGGTTTGTAATCCGGCTGAAAAATACGCCGGATTATGATCCTGAAAAAATTAAAACCGTTTTGTCAGCACCGGATAATTACCCGGTGCTGCTGCCGCAATTGATGGCACTGGCAGAAGAAATGCGCGCAAGGTATCATTGCCCTTTGTGTGAAGCGATCCGCCTGATGCTGCCCGCCCAAATGCGGGGCAATCGGGTAAAAATCAAGACGGAAGAATATGTGCGTCTTGCCATTTCGCCAGATCTGGTAGACGAAGCCATCGCCAAGGAAACACGATCAAAAAAGCGCAAGCTGATATTGACCCTGCTTTCAGACGGTGAAATGCATCCGGTGGATGAGATTCGTATTCTTGTGAAGGATGCAAAGGCTGCGCTGGATTACCTGAAAAACAGGGAAATAATCGAAAGTGTTTCTGTGGAAAGGTTGCGTTCTCCCTATACCGGCCAGGTGGATGAAAAAGAGGACAGAACGCTGACTCCGGAGCAGCAGGAAGTGCTTTCGGAAATGCTGCCTGCCCTTGAAAAGCCGTGCAAGCCGTTTCTTCTGCACGGCGTTACAGGCTCCGGTAAAACGGAAGTATACATTCGGCTGGTAAGGGAAGCGGTGAAAAAGGGAAAGGGTGCCATTATTCTGGTGCCCGAAATTGTGCTCACACCGCAGATGATCCAGTGGTTCAAATCCCGCTTTGGCGATACCATGGCCGTGCTTCATTCCAGGCTGTCAGCAGGGGAAAGGTTTGACGAGTGGCGCCGCATCCGCTTTGGCAATGCAAAGATTGTGATCGGAGCCCGGTCCGCCGTTTTTGCGCCGATGGAGAATCTGGGCGTGATTATTGTGGATGAAGAGCACGAACAGAGCTATCTGTCCCAAAGCTTTCCCCAGTATGACGCCAGAGACATTGCATTGTCCAGATGTAAACGAGAAAAAGCCGTTTGCGTGCTGGCCAGTGCTACGCCCAGCATCTATTCCTACGCCATGGCCAGGCGGGGGGATTACACGCTGCTGGAAATGCCCCATCGCATTCTGAACCGTCCTTTGCCAAAGATCGAACTGGTGGACATGCGGGAAGAATTGCGGCTTGGAAATAAGAGCATGTTTTCCAGGGCGTTGCAGGAAAAGCTGGACGCCTGTATTCAATCCGGCCAGCAGGCCATGCTGTTTATCAACAGGCGCGGATATGCTTCCTCCGTCAACTGCCGGAAATGCGGCGAAACCATTCGCTGTTCCCATTGCGACGTGAGCATGACCTACCATAGCTGGGACAAGACCCTGCGCTGCCACTACTGTGGAAACGTGATGCCCATGCCTGAAAGATGCCCCAGCTGCGAAAGCACCTATATCAAGGCCATGGGCACCGGCACCCAGAAGGTGGAAGAGGCGCTGAAAAAAATGTATCCACATGCCGGGGTGATCCGGATGGATATGGATACAACGGCCGGAAAAAATGCGCATTTTGATTTGGTAAACCAGTTCAGGGCCGGAAAAGCGCAGATTTTGCTGGGTACGCAGATGATAGCCAAGGGGTTGGATTTCCCCCAGGTGACGCTGGTTGGCGCAGTGATGGCAGATATGTCGCTGAATTTTCCGGATTACCGGGCTGCAGAACGAACTTTCCAGCTGCTGGTACAGGTGGCCGGCCGGGCCGGAAGAGGTGAAAAGCCCGGCGAAGTTGTGATTCAAACATATCAGCCGGATCATTATGCTCTGGAAAGCGCTGTGCGGCAGGACTATCGCTCCTTCTTTGCTCAGGAATTTGACAGGCGCAAAAAATCCCTCTATCCGCCATTTACGCTGATGGTGCGTTTTCTGTGTGATGCCAAAGATAGGGAAACTGCCATGGCAACAGCGGAGGAAATCAAAAACCAGATCACCTGCCGCTTTGGCAGCACGCCCCTTTGGCGGAGAATTTTGTACATCCGGGCTGATGAAGCACCCATTGCCAGAATACAGGAGCGTGCCAGGGCACAAGTGCTGATGAAGCTGCTAAACCATCCGGATACCGATCAATTGATCGCCGTGATGCAGGAAATGGCCAGGGAAGAAAGAGCGGCCCACACCGTTCTGGAAATCAATCCTGCTTCCCTTGCTTGATATTTGGAGGAAAGAACAATGATCAGAAAAATCATCACCCTTGGAAATGAAACTTTGAGAAAAGAAAGCAAGCCCATGCAGAAGTTCGATTTGCGGCTGTGGCTGCTGCTGCGTGATATGGCAGATACCATGTACGATGCCGATGGCGTAGGGCTGGCTGCCCCGCAGGTGGGCATTTTGCGCCGTGTGGTGGTGATAGATATTGGTGAAGGGCTGGTGGAATTGATCAACCCTGAAATCATCGCCGAAGAAGGGGAGCAGGCCGGTCCCGAAGGTTGCCTGAGTGTTCCTGGACGTCAGGGGTTTGTGCGCCGGCCCAATAAGGTAACCGTCCGCGCGCTTGACAGAAAGGGCAAGCCTTTTGAAATCACCGGCGAAGGCTTGATGGCAAGAGCATTGTGCCACGAAATTGATCATCTTTCCGGCCGTGTGTACGTGGACATTATGGATCACGAAATTTTCCCGGAACAGGAAGAGGAGGAATAAAACTTGCGCATCGTATTTCTCGGAACGCCTGATTTTGGTGTCCCCTCCCTGGAAGCATTGATTCAGGAAGGGCATGAAGTGGCGGCGGTCTTTACTCAGCCGGACAGGCCCAAGGGACGGGGCAAAAAGCTGGAATGCTGCCCGGTGAAGGTGTGTGCCATGGCCCATGATATTCCTGTTTATCAGCCGGTGAAAATCCGCATGGAAAGCGTGGAAGACTTAAAAGCACTGGCTCCTGATCTTTGCGTGACGGCCGCCTTCGGGCAGATTCTTTCTCAGGAAATACTGGATACTCCAAAGTATGGCACGGTGAACGTGCATTCCTCTCTTTTGCCAAAGTACCGCGGGTCTTCACCCATCAACTGGGCC
>JAFSBN010000057.1 GCA_017437265.1 Clostridia bacterium | reverse complement strand
TTCATCCCGGCGGATGGCGTTCATATCGGTGTAGATGCCTTCCCCTGCCTGGAAGCCGTACCGGGCCAGGGCCAGCCGCTTCCACTTGGCCAGGGAATGCACCACCTGGGCCTCCTCCCCGGTTTCCAGCATATCGAAAGAAACGGGCCTTTCCACGCCGCTCAAATCATCATTCAGCCCGGACGCACCATCCACAAACAAGGGGGCGGACACACGCTTCAAATGCAGCGCATGGGAAAGATTCCCCTGAAACAGCTTCTTAATCAGGGCAATGGCTTCCTGGGTTTCGTACAATGTCAGGGTGGATTGATACCCCTGAGGGATCACGGTGCGGCTCATAAAAAGACGCCTCCTTACAGAATAATACATCAAGAATAGCAAGGAAACGCCGCTTTGTCAACGAAGCGGCTGTATTTTTTCCGCTTTCTATGGGCAAAAAACCAGGGCCCCCACATACCCGGCCAGGCAGGCCAGCAAAGCGCAGGGAATGATGTACCCGGTATGCTTCACCCTGGCCGCCGCCAGATACACCGCCACCGTGTAAAACACCGTTTCGCTGCTGCCCACCATCACCCCGGCCAGCAGGCTTTCCCGGCTGTCCGGGCCGCAATTTTCCATCACCTGCTCCAATGCCGCCAAGGCCCCGGCGCCGGACAGGGGCCGCAGCAGCATCAGGGGCAGCAGGGCCGATGGCACCCCCATCTTTTCCATCACCGGCCCCATCAGCCTTTCCACCGCCGCCGTCAGGCCGCTTTCATCCAGGGCCTGCAAGGCCGCCAACATGCAAAGCAGCGCCGGCAAAACCTGCACCGCCGTTTGCAGGCCCTCCCTTGCCCCGGCGGAAAAGGCATCATACAAAGGCACCTTTTTCCACAGGCCGCACCCCAGGCAAAATAAAGCAAACAGGCACAAAATCATCGCCTTTTCTCCATCCCCTTGCAGCATAAAATGCCCACCACCGTGGACAGCGCCGTGGCCGCAAGCCCCGGCAAAATCACCGCCTCCGGGTGGGCCGCCCCGTGGGCCGTGCGCAGGGCGATCACGGTGGAGGGAAGCAGCTGCACGGAGGAAGTATTGATTACCAGAAACATGGAAAGGGCGGCCCCGGCCCGGGGGCCATCGGAGAGCAGGGCGGCGGCCTTCAGCCCGGCCGGGGTGGCGGCATTGCCAAGGCCCAGCATATTGGCGGCCATGTTCAGCGTGACATAGGAAAGGGCCTCTTCCTCCACTTCCCCCAGCAAAAACCTCAGCGGCCTTTTCAGCAGCCTCTTCAGCCCCTCCACGCCCCCGGCCTGAGACAAAACATTCATCAAGCCGCAAAAAATGCCGAAGCTGCCCATCAGCCCCAGCGCCCTTTCCACCGCCGCCCCGGCCCCTTGCAAAAGGGCAGCAAAAACGGCGTCCCCCCGCCCCTCAAACACCCCAAACAAAAGGGCCCCGGCCAGCATAGTACAAAAGCATACTTGCATCGGCAATTCTCCCCTTTTTCCCCATTATTTTGATAATAAACGGTATTATTTCCTTGACAAACGGTATTTTCATGCTGTACAATGGTAAAGAAGTTGATATAGCCACATTGAACCAATGTGCAGGAGGAAAACATTTATGAAATCCACCGGTGT
>JAFSBN010000056.1 GCA_017437265.1 Clostridia bacterium | reverse complement strand
GGAAAAGGAAGAACTGGAGGCCGTTGCGGCCCTTGCGGAAAAATATCAGGTGACGCTGGTGAGCGATGAAATCCATGCGGATTTTGTGTATCAGCCGCATCGGTTCACGTCCATGCTGCATATCAGGGAAAAGAACGTGGTGGCGCTGTTTGCCGCCAGCAAAACTTTCAATATCGCCGGGCTGCAGCAGGCGCAATTGGTTTGCAAGGACGAGGAACTGCGCAGGAAGGCAGAAGCGGTGCTCAACCGCAACGGCGTCACCTCCGGCAACACCATGGCCCTGGTTGGCACCATGGCGGCCTACAACGAAGGGGATGCCTGGCTGGATGGGCTGATGGCATATCTGGACGAAAACAGAAAGGCGCTTGCGGAATATGTGCAGGAATATCTGCCCAAGGCAAAGCTGACCCCCATCACGGCCACTTATCTTGGCTGGATTGACCTGCGGGCCTATGGCAAAAACTGCGAAGAACTGAAGGATTTGTTTGAAAAGGCCGGCGTGGTTCTTACCGACGGCACCTTCTTCGGTGCCGAAGGCGAAGGATTTATGCGGCTGAACATCGGCTGCCCCAGAGCCTGGATTCTGGAGGGGGTAAAGCGGATGGCCAAGGCGCTGGAGGAATAAAAAATGATGAAAAAAATTGACGAACTGCTGCTTTCTTATCAGCAGGAAATGGTGGAAACGCTGCAAAAATGGGTACGCATCCCCAGTGTGAAGGGGGAGGCTATTCCCGGTGCGCCCTTTGGTGCGGAAAATCGTAAGGCTCTGGAATGTGCCATGGCGGACTGCGAAAAAATGGGCTTTGCTACCGAAATTTTTGACGGCTATGCCGGCCATGCAGATCTGGGCGAAGGGGACGATTATGACGCGCTGGGCATTCTGGCGCATCTGGACGTGGTGCCGGTGGGAGATGGCTGGACGGTGGAACCTTTCGGCGGAGAAGTGAGGGACGGAAAAATTTTCGGCCGGGGCACCAGCGACGATAAGGGTCCGGCAGTGGCGGCCATGTATGCCATGCGGGCGGTGAAGGAAGCCGGCGTGCCTTTGAAAAGGAAGGTGCGGCTGATTCTTGGCTGCGATGAAGAATGCGGCAGCAGCGATATGGCGTATTATAAGGAACACGCCGTCATGCCCCGGTCCGGCTTCAGCCCGGATGCCGAATACCCGGTGATCAATATCGAAAAGGGCGGCTGCAACCTGATGATCCGGGGCAGGCAGGCGGGCCTGAAAGTATTGGAAATGAACGTGGGTGAGCGGCCCAATGTGGTGCCGGGGTTTGCAGCCGCTTTGGTGGAGGGCGATGAAGAACTGCTGAAAAAGGTGCAGGAGGAGGCTTGGCCCTGGCCTGTGAAAGCGAAGATGGAAATGGGCGCCGTGCGCATTGAAACCATCGGCGTCACCGGCCATGCCGCCATGCCCGAGCACGGCAGGAACGCCATCGGCCAGCTGATGCTGGTGTTGAAAAAGCTTGGTGCAAAGGGTATTGTGGAAACGTTGGCAGATAAAATCGGCATGACCTGCTATGCCGAAAACCTGGGCATTGCCATGGAAGACAAGGTGAGCGGCAAGCTGACCTGCTCCATGGACATTATCCGCACGGAAGGGGATACCGTTTCTGCGGTGATGGATATCCGATATCCTGTTTTGTTCAATCTGGATGCCGCTCTTGCCCTTTTGCAAAGCGGCCTGAGCGATTGTGAAGTGGTGAACATTCACAGCCGTGCGCCCCATTTTGTCAGCGAAGATACGCAGCTTGTCAAGGAATTGCTGGAAGCGTATCATGAAGTGACGGGCCTGGAGAAGAAGGCCATCGCCATCGGCGGCGGTACCTATGCCCAGAGCATGGAAGAAGGGGTGGCCTTTGGCGCCTTGTTCCCCGGCGAAGTGGAAATGGCCCATCAGGCAGACGAATATCTGGAGCTGAAATCCATGTTTGAAAGCGCGCGCATTTTTGCCAGGGCCATTGTGCGCTTGGCAGGGAAATAAGATGCGGCCGGACAAAACGTTCTTTGAGCAGGACGTATTGGAGGCGGCGCCGCAGATGGTGGGCATGCGACTTTGCAGGCGGTTGCCGGATGGACAGATTATTTCTTCCCGAATCATGGAAACGGAAGCATACAGAGGGGAAGAAGACAGGGCCTGCCATGCCAGCAAAGGAAAAACACCGCGCACGGAAATGATGTACCGCAAAGGCGGCCATGCCTATATTTACCTGATATACGGCATCCATGAATTGTTCAATATCGTGACCGGCAAGGAAGATGAGCCTCAGGCGGTATTGATCCGGGCGCTGGAAAAGCCTTTGGACGGCCCCGGAAAATGGACAAAAGCCTTTTCCGTTACCAGAGAACAAAACGGCCTGTATCTGCCGGACAGTGACGAAATATGGCTGGAGGATGACGGATGCCGTCCGCATATCATCGTTGCACCCCGGGTGGGGATTGATTATGCGGGTGATTACTGGAAAAACATTCCCTGGCGCTTTATTGCGCATGAAGGAGGAAAATAAAATGGCTCTTACACCTATTCGGATGCGCCCTGCTTACCGGCACGGCGCCATGACGCCCTGGGGCGGTGATAAACTGCAATTGATCTTTGGCAAGAATATTCCGGACGAGCGCACCGGCGAATGCCTGGAAGTGAGTGCTATCCCCGGGCTGGAAAGCAGGGACGAAAGGGGCAATACCCTGCCGCAATTGATTGAAAAATACGGCGAAAAGCTGGTGGGTACCCAGGTGAAGGGTGTGTTTCCGCTGCTTTTGAAGCTGCTGGATGCCAAAGACACTCTCAGCGTGCAGGTGCATCCCGATGATGCATATGCCGCCAAAGTGGAAAATAAACTGGGCAAGACGGAAGCCTGGTATATTCTTTATGCCGATCCCGGTGCGGAACTGGTTTACGGCGTGAACCCCGGCCTGACAAAGGAAGAATTGATGGCCCATTCCCGGGCCGGCAAGGCTGTGGAAGGGGATCTGCGCCGGGTGCAGGTGCAGGCAGGGGAAACTTATTTCATTCCCGCCGGCATGGTGCACGCCATCGGCGGCGGCATTGTGCTGTATGAAATTCAGCAGTCTTCCGATGTGACCTATCGCTTTTACGATTGGGAGCGGACGGATAAGGAGGGCAAAAAACGGGAACTGCACATCGAAAAGGCAGTGGACGTGACCGACCTTTCCGCACAGCTGGATAAGGCTGTGGGGGTTGAAATGGAGCCCGGCAGGGAAAAACTGCTGAACGAAAGGTATTTTTCGCTGGAAAAGTTCAAAAACTATCAGGGTGTTATCCAAAAGGATGAAAGACGCTTTGCTATCCTGACGGCACTCAAGCCCTCCCGGCTTTTCTGGGAAGGCGGCGAAATGATGCTGGACGGCGGCGAAACGGTGTTGCTGCCGGCAGACGGGCATGATCTGGTGCTGGATACGGATGAAGCACTGATGAGCTATCCGACAGTGTAAAAATGTCAAAAACAGAAAAAAATACGCCATAATGTACAAATTGTGGCGTTTTCCTGCTTGAAAAATCAGAAATGATTTGGTATGATGTAGTATAAACAAGGAGCGTATGGGCCTGTGGAAAAAATGAAGCTGCTGCAAAAGACGTATTCCGATCTTGAAATACAAAAAGATGTGCCTCTGGCCGGGTATACCACGCTGCGTGTGGGCGGCCGGGCGGATTATTTGCTGACGGCTGAAAAGGAAGATACTTTCTGCGGTGTGCTGCGCTTTTTGAAGGAAGAAAATATTCCTTTTCTGGTGCTTGGCAACGGCAGCAACCTGCTGGTGAAAGACGGCGGCTTCCGGGGCGCGGTACTGCGGCTGGGCAAGGAATTTGGCCGCATTGAAAGAACGGAAGAGGGGCTGTATGCCCAGGCTGGTGCGCTGATGAGCGTACTTGCCAAAACAGCGCTGGAAAATGGCCTTGCCGGGCTGGAATTTGCCCACGGCATTCCCGGCAGCGTGGGCGGCGGCGTGTATATGAACGCAGGGGCCTACGGCGGGGAAATGAGCCAGGTGGTCCGGTTTGTGCGGGTGTATAACGGCGAGGAGATTGTGGATATACCCGGAAGTGAAATGGCCTTTGCTTACCGCCACAGCCGGGCCATGGAGGAAAATTGGCTGATCCTGGGAGCTGCGTTTGCACTGCAGGCAGGGGATAAAGGGGAAATTGAAGCCAAAATGCGGGACTTCGCCCAGCGCCGCAGGGAAAAGCAGCCTCTGGAATATCCCAGCGCAGGTTCCTTTTTCAAGCGCCCTGCAGGTTATTTTGCCGGTGCGCTGATTGAGCAGAGCCAGCTGAAAGGCGTATCGGTGGGCGGCGCTCAGGTGAGCGAAAAGCATG
This sequence comes from Clostridia bacterium, assembly GCA_017437265.1. Lineage (GTDB taxonomy): Bacteria > Bacillota > Clostridia > Christensenellales > Aristaeellaceae > RUG563. The sequence continues at coordinate 23,365 of JAFSBN010000056.1, read as the reverse complement.
CCGGGTTTCTGATCAATAAAGGCGGCGCCACGGCGGACGATTTTCTGCAATTGATGAAAAAGGTGCAGGATACAGTATACGAAAAATTCGGCGTACAGCTGGAATGTGAAGTGCGCATTGTGGGGAATGACGAATGAGCTTTTCTGCCGGGGTGAAGGAAGAACTGCTTCGGGCACAGCCGGAGAAGAGCTGCTGCATGCTGAGCGAAATCAGCGCCTACACCCAAAGCATTGCTTCTCTTCGCCTTGCCGGTGGCGGCAGGGTGAAGGTGGTTTATGAAACGGAAAACACGGCCCTGGCCAAGCGGATTTTTATCCTGTTGAAGAAGCGGCTGGAAATTACGGCGGCGTTATCCTTTACAAGATATGCAAGGCTGGGGGGCAGGCGCGCCTGCCTGCTGACCGTGAATGAACAGGACAGCCGTCATCTGCTGGTATCGCTGCGGATGCTCAGGGAAGAGGAGGGGGGCTCCGTATTCAAGGGCATCCCCCGGGCGGCCATGACCAGAAGGTGCTGCCGGGCAGCGTTTGTGCGGGCGGCGTTTTTGGGGGCAGGTTCCATGAGTGATCCGGAAAATGGCTATCACATGGAGTTTGTTTCCTCCCAAAGCCGGGCGGAAGTATTGACCGGCATTCTGGAAAAGAGCGGCCTTTCCTGCGGCGTGACGGACAGGCGGGGGAATAAGCTGGTGTACATCCGCAAAGGTGACGACGTGGTCAGCTGTCTGGCGCTGATGGGCGCTCATCAATCCCTGATGAAAATGGAAAACGTACGGATTTTGCGGGATTCCCGGAACCAGGCCAACCGCGCCACCAATTGCGACCAGGCCAACCTGAACAAGCAATTATCCGCCGGGGCAAAGCAGGCGGCAGCCATTACCGCCTATTCGTTGAAGCACAGCCTGGGTGGACTGCCAAAGGAACTGCAGGAGATCGGAAGACTGCGGATGCTGAACCCGGATGTATCATTGGAAGAACTGGGCAAAATGTTAACAACGCCGGTGGGAAAATCCGGCGCCAACCATAAAATGCGAAAACTGATGCACATTATTGCTGCGGATAATGAAAATAGCGAAGGTGAAGAAAAATGATCCGCTGTTCTATGGATTTATCGAAGATCACGCCCCTCAACCGGCTGCAGATTGAAAGGCTGGTGCGTTTGGCCGGGCGTTATTCTTCCCGTGTTCTTTACGAACACAAAAACCGTCAGATCAACGGCAAATCCATGCTGGGCCTGCTTTCCATGGGCGTGACAGGCATGGATGAGGTGATATTGACGGTGGAAGGGGAAGACGAAGAAGCCGCTGCCAATGCGTTGCGGCAGGTGCTGGAAGAAGGGGTGGCCCCGCCCAAGGATATGAGCGATGCGGATAAGCTCGTCCAGTACATCAAAGAAAAGTATCAGGAGATACTGAAAGAAAATATTACGGGCATTTATTTGCACGGGTCGCTGGCGGCCAATTGCTTCCACTGGGAAAAAAGCGATATCGATTTGCTGGTGGTGGTGAATGAAGAGCCTTCTGTGGAAAAGAAAATTGCGCTGGTGGAAACGCTTTACGCGTTGGAAAAGGATGCTCCTCCTGCCGGGTTTGAAATGAGCGTTGTGCTGGCAGCAGATTGTAAAGCGCCGCAGCCGCCCATGCCCTACGTGCTGCATTACAGCAAAATGTGGACGGCTGAATATGAAAAAGACCCCAGGGGCTATTGCGAAAGGATGCACGGCACTGACCCGGATCTGACAACGCACATCCTGTCCCTGCACGCCTATGGCGAAACGGTACTGGGCCCGGGGGTGAACCGGGTGTTCGGCTCCATCAAAAAGGAAGATGCCATGGAAGCCATCCGGGCAGACCTTTCCGATGCGGCGGAAAGCCTGGATAAAAATCCGGTGTATGTGGTATTGACGCTGTGCCGGGCGCTGGCCTATTTCCGGGAAGGGCTGGTGCTGACGAAAAAGAGCGGCGGCGAATGGGCCATCAAAAACCTGCACCATCGTTACCAGGGCGTTATTCAGGCGGCGCTCAATGCCTATAACGAGAGCCGAGAGATGTATTTTGACCGGGAGCGGGCAGAGGATCTGTGCTACGACGCTATGGAAGAAATAAGTGCTGAATGAGCAAATCGGAACCAAGTGAATGCTCTTTTCGTGTTTTCGGCAGGAAAAAAGCCAAAATTCTCGAATTACGAGAGTGATTCCAGCCTCTTTGGGTGACATTCTCACTCTCTCAATCGTAGAATGCTGGTGGATGCAGTGCTGCAAAACACGAAAGGAGCATTCTTTATATGGAAGCAAAAACCATGGGCAAGTTCATTGCCGCCCTTCGCAAGGCCAACGGCATGACACAGAAAGAACTGGCCGAAAAATTGCATGTATCGGATAAATCCGTCAGCCGCTGGGAAACGGATGAGGGAGCACCGGATCTCTCTCTGATTCCGGTGATTGCAGAAATATTTGGCGTTACCTGCGACGAGCTTTTGCGTGGGGAACGCAAGCCCCAGGCGGAGCGCACCGAAACAGAGGAAGAGAGGGAAATCAGCCCAAAGGGTGAGAAGCAGCGGCAGAGGCTGCTGAGAGCCGGGCTGGCCAAATACCGTTCCAAAACGCTGATTTCCGTGGGTATCACTGTGGCCGGGCTGATTGCCGCCATGCTGTTTAATCTGGGTTTTCACAAATCCTACTTGGGTTTTTTCGTGGCAGCAATATTCTATCTGGCAGCGTTTGTGTGTCAGGTGGTGTTTTTGAACGGTGCCATGCTGGCCCTGACGGATGAGGAAGAAGATGAAGCGTTGCTTCAGTGCAAGCAGCACATGGTTCGCCTGACCCAGGGAGCGTTGGGACTGACGGCGGTGTTGTTTGCCTTCACGCTGCCGCTGGTGCTTTCCGGTGCGGATCCCAACTGGGGGCTGCACGCAGGTACATGGCTGTCCTTTGGTGCCTTGCTGGGGCTGGCGGCCGCTTTGCTGTGGCTGTGTGTTTGCTATCTGGTGGATGGCTGGCGCATGAAGCAGCAGGGGCAGATGGATAGCCGGGAAGGCCGCATGTGGTGCCTGAAAGGGCAAATTGCCATTCTGTTGGCCTTGGTGATGCTGGGCACCACGGTGGTGAGGGAATTGGTAATCAATCGGGAAAGGTGGGCCCTAAAATACGGCGAAACTTTTGAAGATTACGAAACTTTCAAAAACTATATGGAAACCAGGGAAACTACGGATTCCTATGGGGTAGTAGGTTTTACTGCCATTGAACATGTGGAATACGATGCAGAAGGGAATGTGCTGGCTGTTCGGCCTCCGGAGGGAGAATTGTATTATTACGCAACGGAAGAGGTGCGCATTGCCGACGGAACCCCGGAAGGAAAACTGATGTGCACTTATCTATGGAAAAACCAGAAAGTTTCCAGTGTGCACCCGGCGGATAACGATACCGGCCTGCCTGTCACCGTAACCACGGAAGAGAGCTGGCAAATGGCAGAATTGATAGCGAATCGGGTAGAGGCACTTTTCGTCCTTGTTTATGCGGCGGAGGTGGCGGCAGCGGTGCTTGTGTATCAAAAGAAAAAAAGCAAAAGAAAGTATTGACAAGTGCTTCCGCATGTGGTATGATTACCTACGGCTTGAAAGAGCCTGTGCCAAAGACAGCCGGTGTATCCGGGCCGAGTGATGGGGAAACCTCATAATACATTCGCCGGTGCTTAAAGGGTAAAACCGCCAGCCGAGGTGCGAGGAAGCATGATCTTGATTTAATTATGCCCTTGTGCCCATGCACAGGGGTTTCTTTTATTCCTGGCCGGACGGAAGGTGAAAAAGAAAATGAGCAAGAATCTTGAAATCAAGAAGCAAGCAGTAGCTGAAATCGTTGAAAAGTTCAAGAATGCGCAGTCCATGGTGGTCTGCTCCTTCAATGGCCTCAACGTGGAACAGGTGACCGAGCTGCGCAAGCAGTGCCGTGAAAAGAACGTGCAGTATTGCGTGCTGAAGAACCGCCTGGTGCTTCGCGCCATGCAGGAACTGGGCATCACTGGCCTGGAAAACCTGATGGAAGGCCCCAACGCTTTCGTGTTCGGTACCGGTGACGTGACTGACGCTCCCAAGGTGATCAATCAGTTCATCGAAAAGAACAAGCTGCAGTCTCTGGAAATCAAGGGCGGTCTGATGGGCGAAGAAGTGCTGGATGCCAAGGGCGTCAAGGCTATCGCTGCCCTGCCCGGCCGGGAAGAACTGCTGGCTACCCTGGTTGGCTGCCTGGTGTCTCCCATCTCCTCTCTGGTGGCCGTGCTGGACGAAATCGCCGAAAAGAAGGAAGCTGCCTGATTCTCAAAGCCGCATGAAAAATGCGAACAAAACAAAAATCAACCTACAAATAATGGAGGAAAAGTACAATGACTCATCAGGAAATTCTGGACGCCATCAAGTCCATGACGCTGCTTGAAATCAAAGAACTGGTTGACGCCATGAAGGAAGAATTCGGCGTGACCGGCGCTATCGCCGTTGCCGGCGGTGCTGCCCCCGCTGCCGCTGCTGCTGCTGAAGAAGAAAAGACCGAATTCGACGTGGTTCTGGTTGACGCCGGCGCCGAAAAGATCAAGGTCATCAAGGCTGTGCGTGAATACGTTGCCGGTCTGGGCCTGAAGGAAGCCAAGGAATTCGTGGAAGCCGTTCCGAAGGCCATCAAGGAAGGCGTGTCCAAGGAAGAAGCCGAAAAGGTCAAGGCTGCTTTCACCGAAATCGGCGCCAAGGTGGAAATCAAGTAATTTCTGCTTGCCAAACAGCAAAATCGCCCGGAGGAGAAATCCTTCGGGCTTTTTATTTTCTTTTTGAATGGGCTGTGTTACCGGGGCATCCGCAGTGCTTGTCATCCTGGGGATGTTATGATATGATGAAGAAAATTCTTAGTGAAAGGTTACGATGCTGCCTATGGAACCGAAGGACTATACCGTTATCAGAATCGAAGGGGAATACGCTTATCTTCAGCCTGATCATGCGCCTGCAGATGAAGCGCTTTTTGTGGCCATGGCACTGCTTCCTGCCCAGGTGGATGCGGGTACCAGGCTGCATTACGAAATGTTTTCCTACACAGTGATTGAATAAGGTCAGGCATATAAAACCCCCCGGAACAATGTGCGGTTCCGGGGGGGTTATTATTTGCGGTTATAGAAAGCCTGAAGGTCGATGATGTCAAAGATGCGGAACAGCACATCATTGGTGGGGCTGCCGTCTTCCTCGCTCCACAAGTGCCGGGCATAGGCATAATCCCGGTCATTGATGCGGTAAATGCAGCAGGAATCGGTGGCCAGTTGCAGCTTTATGATGCTGCCATCCGCTGTCCACACGGTCAGCGTGGCGGTGAAGGGGCAGCCGGAAACAGGGCCGCCTTTGTCTTCCGCGTTTGTGAGCAAGGCGGACAGAGTACGCAAGCTTTCCGGATCCGTACACTGAAGGAGAGAAACGCCGTCCAGCTGCAGCTGAGCTTGCGTGATGGATTGCAGCTGATCCGGGCGGAACCAGGTGTTTCCTGCCGTATCCCTGGGGGTTTTGCGGATCCATCCGGCAGCGCCGCGTAAACTGACGCACACCCAGCCGTTGATGGTATCATCCTGGTATTCGGTGAGGATGGGCAGCTTTGTGCCTTGATCCAGCAGGGCGATTTTCGGTGCCATCACATCGGGATAGGCATATACCTGCATGTCTTCATTGCAAATATACCATGCAGGATCTATCAGCAGGTAATCATTGCGCACCCAGCCGGTTTTGCTGCCGTCTGCATAATAGATTTTTGCGTAGCCATCCCAGCTTTCGATCACCGGAACGGTATTGCCGTATTTCAGACTGCCCACCTTTTGTCCGCCCTGATCTCCCCGGTTATCCAGAATGGTCAGGCGTTCGCACAAAACCACCGCTTGCTGACATTCCAGCCCCGTCCAGGCCTTGAACGCTTCATCCACGCCGGTGGCAGGCAGGATATCGGCAAGGGCTGTGTCGGTGCAGCAAAGCAGCAACAGCAATATTATCACAAGTTTTTTCATTGGTTTGTACTCCTTTCAAGGTGATTCACTGATAGAACGATGGAGAAAATGAAAAAAATCCCAAAACCGGGATAGTTTTGGGATTTTACATATATATTTTACTTTGGTTCGGTCACGAGGGTGTTTTCCTGGCCTCGATACACCACAAACTTGCAGAAAAGGAATTCCAGTACAAAATTGGCGATCATGGTGAGGGCGAGAATGAAGAAATCGTTCCAGCCGGCCCCTTCTGCCAGGTGCCCCAGCCAGGTGGACAGGGGCGTGAACACCGCATAGAAGCCCAGCACCTTCAGCATGGCCACCTTCACATTGGCGGCGGATTTGAAGGTGTAGCGGCGGTTGAGGGTGAAATTCCACAGGATGGAAAGCAGAAGAGAGGGCAGGTAGCACACCCAATAGTTTTCGATGAACAGTTCCAGCAGGGCAAAGGAAGCGATCTGGATGAGCCCTGCGGAGATGGAAAAGAGGGTGAATTTCAGGGCCTGAAGCCAGTTTTTCTTTTCATTCATTGGTGCAGCCTCTTTCTTATTTCAGCAGATCGTCAAACAGATGAATGTTGTCAAATTTGGCTTCCATTTCGCCTGCCTGGATTTTTTTGATCACTTCCACAATACGGTCGTTGATGGGGGTGGGGATATTCAGCTTTTTGCCGTATGCACACACCACGCCGTTGATGGCATCAATTTCGCAGGGCTTATGGTGCTTGATATCCTGCAGCATGGAAGGCTCAATGGCGGCATGCTTTTTCATGGCAATGGGGATGAGCAGGGTGGCAAGCGTGCGCTTGACAGGGGATTTATAGTAGAAAAGTTTAGTAATATCCTTGCCTTGTACCGGGGCGAAGGTGACGCCCTGAGCACGGCCCACGTCCACACATTCCTTCATGCAGCGGATGGCCACGTTCCGGCCTTCTTTACTGCCGCTGACGGTGCCGAAGGTGCCGCCCATGACAGTGCCAAGGCCGGAGAAGGTGGCATTGATGAGCAGCTTGGACCATCTTGCCCCCAACAAATTATCTTCCTCATGCACGGGGCACATCATTTCCAGCAGGCTTTTGACGGTATTGTACTGGGCATCGGTGATGCCGTCCATTTTGCCCATGTGGAAGGAGAGCGAAGCGGGATCGCTGGTGAGGATGCATTGGCCGGGGGCGGACAGGGTGGCACCCCATTCCACCGTGCAGCCCATGGTGCGGTTTGCGCCGACGATTTCGGCAATACCGGGTTCCGGCAGGCCGTTTTGCAGCGTGACAATAACGCCGTCATCGGCCAGATGATTTTTCAGCATGGAAACTACTTCTGCATTTTGCAGCTGCTTGGTGAGCAGCAAAATTACATCGTATGCGCCCTCCATCTGGTCAGGGGTGATGGCAGTGACGGGAACGGTCATATCCACGGTGCCGCCGATGTGTGCGCCTTTTTCGTTCAGGGCGTTCACGTGGGCCCGGTTCCGGTTGATCAGGTCAATTTTTCCGCCGTTTTTGGTGATATATGCACCCAGCACTGTGCCCAAAGAGCCGGCACCGTAAATGGCATATCTTTTCACAGGAATTCCTCCTTTTTCACAGGCATTGTTTTCCTGTACAGTATATCATTTCAAAGGTGAATCTTCAACGTTTATTCGTACAAAAGAACGAAAGAAAGGCAGTAGCATAGGTTGGTACTTTTTGTGTATATACAAATCAGGAATGTTGACAGCATAATGCAAGTGTGCTATATTTACTGAGATTTTTTGTTTTAGGAGCAACGAAGATGAAAAAATTCGGCACTTTTCAGGTAGTATTGGTGGCATTGTTTGCGGCGCTGATCTGCGTGGCCACCATGCTGGTGCAGATTCCTATTCCTGCCACCGGCGGTTATGTGAACCTGGGGGACGGCGTGATCCTGATTGCAGCTTTTCTGATGCAGCCTGTTTATGCTGTGGCGGCGGCGGGCCTGGGCTCCATGCTGGCGGATTTGCTGGCAGGGTATGTTTCCTTTGCTCCCGGCACGCTGGTGATCAAGGCGGGTGTTGCGCTGATTGGGGCACTGTTGTTCAAAACCCTTGGTAAAGAGAAAAAAGGCGCGGCCGCACTGCCTGCCATGATCATTGCCGGCGTGTGCGCAGAAGCGTTGATGGTGCTGGGTTACTTCTTCTATGAAGCGGTGGTGCTGGGGGTTGGTGCCGGCGCTGCCGGCGGCATCCTGGGCAATGTGGGCCAGGGAATTGCAGGCATTGCAGTGGCCGGCATGGTGTCCCCGGTGCTGATGAAGAACGAAGAACTGAAAAATATCCTCAGGCGTAAGTGAAAAAATGAAATAAGCCTCTGCATATGCAGGGCTTATTTTTTTTTACGTACTTTTAACAAGATCAGAAAGCGCATTTAACGTTGATTTGGTATAGTAAATCTGTAATACGGAAAGAAAAGAGATGAAAGAAGAATGGATTACAGAAATGTTTTGTCCCTGATGGGCGGGCTGGCCATCTTCCTGTATGGCATGAGCATGATGGGCGATTCCCTGGAACGCTGTGCCGGGAACAGGCTGAAGGGAATCCTGACCAAACTCACTTCCAGTCCGCTGAAAGGATTTTTGCTGGGCCTTGGTGTGACGGCGGTGATCCAGTCGTCTTCTGCCACCACGGTGATGGTGGTTGGGTTTGTAAACTCCGGGCTGATGACCCTGGCCCAATCGGTTTATATCATCATGGGCGCCAATGTGGGCACGTCGGTAACGGCATGGCTGCTGAGCCTGGCAGGGCTGGACGGCGGCGCATGGTACATCACCATCTTTAAGCCCACCACTTTTACCCCGGTGCTGGCACTGGTTGGCATTGGGATTTACATGTTCACCAAAAAGCAGCGGAAGAAGGAAATGGCCTGCATCCTGCTTGGCTTTTCCATTCTGATGTTCGGCATGGATATGATGAGCAATGCGGTGAAGCCGCTGAAGGATATGCCCTCCTTCACCAATCTCATGACCATGTTCCAAAACCCGGTGATGGGCGTAATGGTGGGGGCTGTGTTGACGGCAATCATCCAATCCTCTTCTGCCTCGGTGGGTATTCTGCAGGCGCTCAGCCTGACCGGCACCGTGTCCTGGAGCGCTGCCGTTCCCATTATCATGGGACAAAACATTGGTACCTGTATCACAGCGCTTATTTCCTCCGTGGGCGCCACGAAGGAAGCGAAGCGGGCCTCCATGGTGCATCTGTGCTTTAATATTGTGGGGGTTGCGGTATGGCTGACGGTTTTTGTGCTGGTGAAAACCCTGTATCCCGTGCCGTATCTGGAAGAAGCGGTAACACCCTTTGGCATTGCTGTGGCACATTCGGGGTTCAATGTACTGGCTACATTGACGCTGATGCCCTTTGGTCGGCAGCTGGCAAAGTTGGCCACCATCCTTGTGCCGGATGGCAAGGAAAAGGAAGATATCCCTATGCTGGACGAGCGTTTGTTTGTCACGCCGCCCGTTGCTCTGGAACGTGCACATGAAGTGCTGCTGGAAATGGCGGAAACGAGCATCGGCTCCTTTAACGATGCGGTGGATGTGCTGGCTGGTTATGACGAAGAAAAGTGCACTCAGATCGAAGCAGATGAAAACAAAGTGGATATGTATGAAGATAAGCTGGGTACCTATCTGGTGAAGCTGACCGGGCAGCCCATGGGTGAAAAGGACAGCCGGGAGTTGACCAAATATCTGCACATGATCGGCGATCTGGAAAGGATCAGCGACCATGCGGTGAACCTGGCGGAATCGGCCGCGGAACTGAACGAAAAGCAGCTGGCATTTTCTGCGGAAGCGAAGGCGGAACTGGAATTGCTGGCCAGGGCTGTGCGTGAGATTCTCAAAAATACGGGGGATGTGCTGCAGTATGAGGATCTGCGTCTGGCGGACAGCGTGGAGCCTTTGGAACAAGTGATCGACGGGCTGGTGAAGAAGATTCGCTCCCGGCATATTGCCAGACTGGCAAAGGGTGAATGCACCACGGAAATGGGCTTTATTCTCAGCGATATTCTGACCGATATGGAACGGGTCAGCGATCATTGCTCCAACCTGGCTGTGGCTATGATCGAGATTGCAGCCGGTGAATTCGATACCCATGAATATCTGGGGAACCTGAAGGCAAGTCAGGGTGAATACCGGGAATATTTTGAAAAATACGCCAGAGAGTATGCCATGTAAAAAAATAAAAGGCGCCGGAGGAAATTTCCTTCAGCGTCACTGGGTGTCAAAAAAGTATTTTTGACACCCAGCGATTGAAAATCAGCTAAAGCTGTTTTTCAATCGGGGCATCACATTTACTGTAAAAATGGGTTTGCAGCTTCTATATGGAAGCTGCAAACCCTATTTTTACGGCCGTAAATTGATATAGGAAGTGCCATAGGCACTCCTCGGGGCGGCAAAGCCACCCCTGCGGATTACATATGAAGGGGCTGCGGCCCCTTCATACTTCCCCGGAGTAGTTTTTTTGACAGTCTGAGGCCCGGAGGAAATTTCCTTCAGCGCCTTTTGCTGTTTTATTGTGTGCAGACCGGGAAGGCCGGTATCAGGTTATGTTTCGTCCGAAGAGGAGGCGGAAAGCGGTTGCTGGGGCAGCATGACGGAAAAGCGGGTGCCGAAATCTTCCCGGGAGACAATGTCGAAATAACCGTTATGCCGGTCCACAATCCATTTGGCGATGGATAGGCCCAGGCCGTTGCCGCCGGTGGCGCGGGTGCGGGAGGTATCGGAGCGGAAGAAGCGGTCGAAAATGTGGGCCAGGTCTTCCTGTTTGATGCCGATGCCGTTATCCTGCACCTCAAAGCAGGGGATACCGTTTTTCACCTTGGCGGAAAGGGTGATGCTGTCATCTTTTGAGGTATACTTGATGGCGTTGTCGGTCAGGATGCGGGCGGTTTGCTTGATGAGCCCGGCATCGCCGGTGGTATGAACGGGCATATCGCCAACGAACCGCCACCTTCTGTCCGGCGTGATCATCTGGTATTCTTCGTATACTTCCTTGATCAGGGCAGTGAGGTCAATCTGGGTAAAGACGGGCTTGTTTTTGCCGCTGTCGCCCCGGGCCAGGAACAAAAGCTGTTCCACCAGCCGGTTCATATGCTCCGCTTCGCTCTTGATAGCGGTGATGCCTTCGTCCAATACCGTTTTGTCTTCCTTGCCCCAGCGGCTGAGCATATCGGCGTAGCCCTGAATGACGGCAATGGGCGTTCTCAGCTCATGGGAAGCATCGGACACAAAGCGGTTCTGTTCCCGGTAGGCGTTGTGCATGCGGGTGAGCAGGTCGTTGATGGCTTTTTCCAGCCCCTGCAGCTCCTTGTTGCCGGTGCGCAGTTTATCGTTGGGAGAAAGGGGAGATGTGGTGGCCAGAGCGTCTTCCAATTGATGCAGCATCTGGGGATCCAGCTTTTCCTGGGTGAGCTGCTGGGTGGTGATGGCCATCTTTTCCAAGGGCCACAAAAGCCGCTGGGCGGTGCGCCTGCCGGAAAAATACTGGATGATCAGCACCAGCCCCTCCACACCGAAAAGGCCCATGAAGACGTACTGCATGGCTTCCAGGAAGGCGGCGTTATGCACCGTTTGCAGGATTTGGTTGCCGTCGGTGAAGGTATAGGTGAGGGAGGGAAGACGGTGGAAAAATGGAAGCGCTGTATCCCAGGAAAGGCTGCGGCCGGTGTGGGTGTTCAGGTCCGTGCCGGCGGCACTTTCGCCAAGATAGCACCATACCACCAATAAAAATGCAATCAGCAGCATATCCACCAGCAGAAAATTTCTCAGCGTGCGGAAAAACCACACCCGGTTGATGCGGTTGGCAATGGAGCGGGTTTTGACGGATTGTACATTTCCAGCACTCATACATCGTCCCTCAATACATACCCCACACCCCGGATGGTGTGCAGCAGTTTCTTATCGTATGGATCGTCAATTTTATTGCGCAGGTAGCGCACATACACGTCCACCACGTTGGTTTCGCCCATGTACTGATAGCCCCACACCTGGGTGAGGATCTGTTCCCGGGAAAGAACATGGGTTTTGTTTTCCAGAAAATACTGAAGCAGGGCAAATTCGCGGCCGGTCAGCTCAATTTCCTGGCTGCCCCGTGTTACCCTGTGGCGGGCGGGGTCCAAAGAAAGATCGGCGCAGGAGAGGGTGGCGTTTTCTTCCGCCCTGGCCGCGCCCTTGCGCAGAGCCACCCGGATGCGGGCCAGCAGCTCTTCAATGGAGAAGGGCTTGGTGATATAGTCGTCTGCGCCCATATCCAGGCCGGTCACTTTATCCATCACGGCATCCCGTGCAGTGAGCATGATAACAGGCAAAGAAGAGGCCTTGCGGATGCGCCGCAAAACCTCCAGCCCATTGATGCCGGGCAGCATGATATCCAATAGCATCAGGTCAAACCCGCCTGCCTCTGCCTTTTCCAGGCCCACTCTGCCATCGAAGGCCTTTTCCACTTCATAGCCTTCGTGGGTCAATTCCAGCTCCACAAAGCGGGCCAGCTTTTCTTCATCTTCCACCAGCAAAATCTTGGGCATATTGGAAACCTTCTTTCAGAGGGATTACTTGTTTTCCTTTTCTTCCGCAGGATTTTCGTACAAATGCGCCAGCTGGTCAAACATGTGGTTCAGCTGATTATCCTCCGGCATATCCGGGCCGGTGAAGCGGTAATTGCAGCCGCAGAAAAGGCCAATCAGCATGATGATCAGCGTGGCGGGGCAAAAGCAGATCAGAACGATGATAAACAGCGTTACGCTGACAGACAGGATGCTTTCGCCCTTGCGGATGACGGAGAAGCGGTTGGTGTTGCCTTTATGGAGAAGATCTTTCACGGTCTGCTTGAAATTGTTGTTATTCTGTTCGCTCATTTTTCTTTCCCTCACTTTTCCTGTTCTTTCTGGACGGTATCGGCGGCTTTTTCAATGGCATGATTGACGGCATTGTTTTCGCCGAAATCGGGGCCGGAGAATTTATAGCGCATGCCGCAGAACAGGCCCACAAACAGCAGGATCATGCTCAAAGGCCAGATGAACACCACCAGCAGCACCAGCACCGTGACAGGCATGGTGACCACTTCTTCCTGATGACGGAAAATGGTGAAGGAATTGGCGTTGCCCTTCTGAAACAGCTTACAGATGAAGTTCCACAGCTTCTGCAGACCGGAAACAAATTCCTGCTTGCCGCTGGTCTGCACGGGAGTGGGTTCGGGCTGTGCCTGGGTGGTATACCGGGCAGCGGTTTCGGGAGTGGTTTTCACCTTGCCGGCAGCTTCCAGCATTACCAGGGCATCCAGCATATCCCAGTCGCATTTTTCCAAAGTGGCCTTGGCTTCTTCGTAAGTAACGTTCGCCTTCTGGCTCAGCTTTTCTACCATTTCAAAATGATCCATTGTGTGTTCCTCCTTAAGCGTTTTGCTTTCCTTTCGTTTACGGGTATAGCATAACGCCTGAAGATAAAAGAATAAGGGGAGAAAGATTAGAAGAAAATGAGAATTCAAAGGAAAAAGGCTCATTTTTCCAAAGGATATTTTACCATCAGTGGGGAAGGAAAGCAAGGCACAAAAAAACAGGGCAGCAAATGCATACCCTGTTTTTCTGCCCTTATCTGACGCCAGATCAGCGGCGGCCGGCTTCCTTGATCTTGGCAGCCTTGCCCTGCAGATTGCGCAGATAATAGAGCTTCGCACGGCGAACCTTACCGCGACGGATCACTTCGATGTGGTCCACACGGGGGCTGTGCAGCGGGAAAGTACGTTCCACGCCGATGCCGTAAGAAACACGGCGCACCGTGAAGGTTTCACGGTTGGAGCCGTTGCGCTTTGCGATCACAGTACCCTCAAACGCCTGAAGACGTTCGCGGCTGCCTTCCACAACCTTGACGAAAACACGCAGGGTGTCGCCAACGTTAAACTGGGGCAGATCGGTACGGAGCTGCGCCTGTTCGATAGAACGGATGATTTCGCTCATTGAATAGTTCCTCCTTCCCTCATAGGCGTTCTTACAAAAGCTTTTGCTTTTCAGCGGACCGCCCGTTTCACACAAACGCAATTATAACATAATCAAAGCGGGAAGGCAAGCACTATTTTCAAATTTTTTGCCCGAAACAGGCTGTTTTTTCCTTATATTTTCAGCTTATTCGCAATCATGCGCATCCGGGCAGCATCCGGCTTGAGAATTTGCCGGTCGTAGGTGAGCAGCCCGTTCAGTTCGTCCTCCACATCGGACAGCTGGGTGTAGATACAGCCGCACAGGCCTTTTTCCACGGCGGGGATGATTTCTGTTTCGTACAGTTTTTCCAGTGCCTGCATATAACTTTCCCTGCTTTGGAAATACTTGTATCCATAGGAAGCGTTTTCGCTGAAAAGATGGCCGTCTTCCTTTTTAACATAACCGCCGAATTCGGAAAGGAGGGTGGGCAATTTGTGGGGCTTGAAGCGGAAAGGACGGAAATACACATGCGGGCTGTTCACGTCGCTTTCACATCCGCCGAACCAGCCGGAGGCGGTATCGATAAAGCGGGTGCTGTCCAGCGTTTTCAGACGGCGGTACATTTTTGTGCCGTCGAACTGGCCCCAGCCTTCGTTGAAAATGGTCCACAGGCAGATGGAAGGATGATTTTTCAGGAAAGAAACCGTTTCTTCCATGGATGTAACGAAAGCTTGCTTCATGGCACCGGTGCGGCGGTTGAATATACCCGGCATTCTTTTGACGCCCACAGTGGGCAGAGCGGTATCCCGCAGGAAGGAATAGCGGCCGTTATTCACCATATCCTGAAAGACGATGATGCCCAGCCGGTCACAGGCTGCGTAAAAAAGCTGGGGTTCAATTTTGATATGCTTGCGCAGGGTATTGAAGCCCAGGGATTTAGCTGTCAGGATGTCCTTTTCGTAATCCTCCGGCGTTTCCGGGGTGAAAATCCCATCCCGGAAATAGCCCTGATCTAAAAGCCCGTGGAAGAAATAGGGCTTTCCGTTGAGACACAAACGAGGCAGGCCATTTACGTTTTCGATGGACAGGCTGCGCAGGGCAAAATAGGAACGCACGCAGTCACCGGCATCTGTTTTCACTGTAAAATGATACAGTTTCGGCTCTTCCGGCGTCCAATAGACGGGATTTTCCAGGGTAAAGGAGCAGCTGCCCTCCCGGACAGGGAAGGACAAGCCTTCTTCTTCCAGGGTGAGCGTTCCGCAGGACAGGGTGCCTTCCAGCTCCACATGGACAGTGTTTTTTTGTGTGTGCACACGGATGTCCTGAATATGGTCCCGGCACACGCTTTCCAGCCACACCGTCTGCCAGATGCCGGTGACGGGGGTGTACCACATGCCGCCCCGTTTTTCCTTTTGCTTGCCGTAGGGGAGAATGGCATCGTTCAGATGATCGGAAACGGAGACGGCCAGCACGTTCTCGGCCTGCAAATAGGGGGTGATATCAAAGGAAAAGGGAAAATAGCCGCCGGTGTGTGTGCCTAGAAGATGGCCGTTCAGCGATACCCGTGCCGTCTGATCTGCTGCACCAAAATGCAGCAGCACCTTTTCCTTCCGGAACCCTTCCGGCAGGGAAAAGCGCCTTCTGTAATGACACACTGCCGTCTGAGGCACAGTTTTTCCGATGCCGGACAGTTCGCTTTGGGGGCAATAGGGCACCCGGATGGTTTCCTGATAAAGAGGCGTTTCTGTTTCCTCACAGATGCAAAAATCCCAGGGGCCGTTCAGGTTAATAAAAGAGTCTCTTTGCATCAGAGGACGGGGGTAAATATTCCAGGGGGTCATGGCGGCATCACCTTTTTGAATTTGTTTTCATCCGGTAGTATACCAAAGAAAACGGAAATATAGCAAGAAAAAAACGCCATCATCCGCAGATGAAAGCGCTTTGGGATATTTTATCAGGCAAAGAACAGCTTGGAAAGGGTCATGGGGTCGATATATTCGCCGTCCTTGTACACGCGCATGTTGCCGGAAGCGATTTCGTCGATGAGCATGACCTTGCCCTCAGCGTCATAGCCGTATTCGAACTTGATGTCATAGAGCACCATGCCCTTTTCCTTCAGGTCGTCCGCTACGATCTGGGTGATCTTCTGGGTCATTTCCTTCATGGTGTCATACTGTTCGTCGCTCATCACGCCAAGTGCCACCAGGGCATCCTTGGTAACCAGGGGATCGCCCTTGGCATCATCCTTGAAGGTCATTTCCACATAGGCGGGCAGATCGGCGCCTTCTTCGATGTAAGCGCCGTAGCGGCGAATGAAGCTGCCCACGGCCTTGTGGCGGCAGATCACTTCCAGACCATGGCCGAAGGGCTTGGCAGCCTTTACTTCCATGGTGGTGTCTTCCAGATTGGCATTCACATAATGGGTATAGATACCGGCGGCATTGATTTTTTCAAAGAAATAGATGGACATGCGCAGGTTCACATCGCCCACGCCTTCAATGGTGAGGCCGACGGAGTTTTCACCGGGATCAAACACGCCGTCCTTGCCGGTGCAGTCGTCCTTGAATTTGAGGAGGAAATTGCCGTTATCCAGGGCATAAACGTTCTTGGTTTTGCCGGTGTAGACCAACTTCAGGTTTTCCATGTGTACGTCCTCTCCGTTTCATAAAGTAAAATCGAAAAACCATTGTACAGTATACAGCGATTCAAAAAAAATAGCAATGGCGATATTGTTCAAAAGATGAATAAATTTTGCTATTTTTTCCCGGATTTCATCATTTTCTGCTCCGATAAAATGCCGGGAAAACAGGGAATTATTTGTGTTTTCCACTTGACAAACGGCACAAGATATCATACGATGAAAACAGATAATGGATGTTTGGACAAATTGAATATCAATGAAGAAAAACATCTGGATGCATGTATCGTTTCACGGCACAAAAAGAAAGGAGATTTGTATGACTCAGCAACCGAAAAAGAACAACAAACTGCTTGTTGCGCTGGCGATTTTGCTGGTGATCGCCGTTGGCCTGGCTGTCGGCTTTGGCGTCAAGAGCGGCAATGTGGCAGGACAATTGACCGAAAAGTCGGCTGCCCTGACGGATGTTACTGCCCTGCAGGAAACCACCGCAGCCACGCTGGCCGAAAAGGAAACGGCCCTGACGGAAGCGCAGACGCTGCAGGAAACCACTGCGGCTGCGCTTGCCGAAAAGGAAGCTGCCCTGACGGAAGCGCAGACGCTGCAGGAAACCACTGCCGCTGCCCTTGCCGAAAAGGAAGCTGCCCTGACGGAAGCTAAGGCGCTGCAGGAAAGCACCGCCGCTGCCCTTGCCGAAAAGGAAGCTGCCCTGACGGAAGCTAAGGCGCTGCAGGAAAGCACTGCCGCTGCCCTTGCCGAAAAGGAAGCTGCACTGACGGAAGCTAAGGCGCTGCAGGAAACCACTGCCGCTGCTCTTGCCGAAAAGGAAACGGCTCTTGCTGAAAAAGAAGTTGCTCTTTCCGAAATCCAGACCCAGCTGACCGCTGTCATGGAAGCAGAAGCGGAAGAAGCCAAGCCCATCACCATTTACTACACCAACGACGTGCACACCTACATCGCCAATGCAAACGATGAAGGCGAAGCTGCCCTTCGTTATTCCACAGTTGCCGCCCTGCGCAAGAACACCGAAAACGTCATTCTGGTGGACGCCGGCGACCATGCCCAGGGTACGGCCTATGGCAGCATGGACAAGGGCGAAGTGATTTCCAAGCTGATGAGCGCTGCCGGCTATGACGTGGCCACCCTGGGTAACCATGAATTTGACTACGGCATGGACGGCTGCATGAACATCATCGAATGGGCCCAGTTCCCCTATGTGAGCAGCAACTTCTACCATGAAGAAAACGGCGTGCCCGGCGAACCTGTGCTGGCTCCCTACGAAGTGGTGGAAGTGGACGGCGTGAAGGTGGCTTTCGTGGGTATCACCACCCCCGAATCCTTCACCAAATCCACCCCTGCCTATTTCCAGAATGAAAATGGCGAATACATTTATGGCATTGCCGGCGGTACGGACGGCGCTGCCCTGTATGAAATGGTGCAGAAGGCCATTGATGCGGCCCGTCTGGAAGCGGATTATGTGATCGCCCTGGGCCATCTGGGTGTGGACGAAGTGTCTGCCCCCTGGCGCTCCACGGACGTGATCGCCAATGTTTCCGGCATTGATGCTTTCATTGACGGTCATTCCCATACCGAAATGACGGCCAAGATGGTCAAGGACAAGGACGGCAAAGAAATTATCCTGACCCAGACCGGCGAATATCTCAATTACATCGGCAAGATGGTCATCTATCCCGATGGCAACATCATTACCAAGCGGCTGTCCGCTGCTGATCTGGCCGATGTGGTGCCCGACGAAGAAGTGAAGGCTCTGGAAGATGCCTGGATCACTGAAATCGATGAAAAGCTGGGCGAAGTGATCGGCAGCGTCGAATTCACCTTTGACAACTATGATGCTGACGGCAACCGCCTGGTGCGCAAGCAGGAAACCAACACCGGCGACTTTGTCACCGACGCTCTGGTGTATCTGTTTGACAATATGGGCCTGGACGCCGATCTGGCTATTATGAACGGCGGTGGTATCCGCAACAAGGCCATCACCGGTGAATTGTCCTACCTCAGCTGCAAGTCCATCCACACCTTCGGCAACGTGGCCTGCCTGCAGACTGTTACCGGTCAGCAGGTGCTGGATGCCCTGGAATGGGGTGCCCGCGGCCTGCCGGATGTGGAAGTGGGCGGCTTCCTGCATGTGAGTGGCCTGCGCTACACCGTGGACACCACCATCGAATCCACCGTGCAGCAGGATGAAAAGGGCGTCTGGATCGGCGGCCCCACCGGTGAATACCGCGTGAAGGACGTTATGGTCTTCGATCAGGAAAAGAACGAATTTGTGCCCCTTGATCTGGAAGGTAAATACAACATGGCCGGCTATAACTACACCCTGCGTGATCTGGGTGATGGCTTTGCCATGTTTGACGGTGCTGTGAATGTGCTGGACTATGTGATGGAAGACTACATGGTGCTGGCCAACTACATCGCTTCTTTCGAAAACGGCGTTGTGACCGGTTACGAAGATGTGCAGGACCGCATCACCATTATTAAGGCTGAAGAAGAAGTTTCTGACGAACCTGCCCCCATCACCGTGGGCGGCCTGGACAATAACCTGTGGACCACCAAGTACGGCAACCTCTACTGCGATTGCAGCGCTGAAAACTTCATCAACGTGCTGGGCTTCAACTGGGCCGATATCGTAACCGTGAACATCAACGGCCAGGCGTTGGACCTGCCCGTGGTGCCCACCTACTCCTATGTGGATGCCGGCAGCCCCGCCATTATCGTGGGCCAGACGGAAACCGGTGCCCCCACCGGCTATGTGTCCTTTGCCATCAACATGGGCAACTTCACCGATGCTTACGGCATTGCCACCAAGGAAACCGATGCTGACGGCAACTGGTGGTGGACCGCCAAGGATGGTGTCACCTTCCCCCTGGAAATCACCTTCGAACTGAAGGATGCCGGCGGCTACCGTGCTGAGTACATCATGCACGAACTGGTTCGCACCAACGAACGTGCGGATTATGCCGATCTGACCGACGAACAGTTTGCCAACTTCCGCGCCATCGCCACCACCGGCATGGGCGAAAACAAGCTGTTCCGCTCTTCCAGCCCCATCAATCCGGAATTGGCCCGCAACGGCTATGCCGATGCCGCTATTGAAGCTGCCGGCGTGAAAACCATTGTGAACCTGGCTGATAATCAGGAAGACACCAATGCCTATGAAGGCTTTGCCGAAACCTATTATGCCGGTCAGAACGCCACTTACCTGTGCCTGGGCGTGGATTTCAAGGCTGCTGATTTCGGTGAAGGCCTGGCCAACGGCCTGCGTTTTGTGATCGCCAATGAAGGCCCCTACCTGATCCACTGCACCGAAGGCAAGGACCGCGCCGGTTTCGTATCCGCCATTCTGGAATGCCTGATGGGCGCTTCCTATCAGGAAGTGGTGGCCGATTACATGACCACCTATTACAACTACTACGGCATTGAAGAAGGCACCGAAAAGTACAACGCCGTTGCCGAAAGCAATATCATTGCTTCCCTGAAGACGGCCTTTGCCACTGACGATCTGCCCAAGGCCAATCTTGCCGAATGCGCCCGGAATTACCTGCTGGGTATTGGCATGACCGATGCGGAGATCGACAGCCTGATCGAAGTGCTGAAATAAACCCCATCTTTCCGGGACTGCTGCTGAAAAAGGCGGCAGTCCTTTTTTTTGAAAAAAAGATGACCGGACAGATAACTTTTTGCCAGTTTCATCCGTTATATATTGTGAAGATATCTTTTTTCTCCATGGAGGCAATCAAGTGAACAAAGCTGCTTATGAGGCACTGTGCCAGGAAAGGATGCAGGGGCTGTACCGCATTGCCCTCAGTATCCTTCGCAATCCTGCCGATGCCCAGGATGCGGTGCAGCAAGCGTTTCTGAACGCCTGGGTGCACCGGGAAAAGGCATATCCCGGCCGCGAAACGGGCTGGATTACACGAATTCTGATCAACGAATGCCGCAATATTCAGCGGCACAGAATGCGTGTGTTTCCTGTGGAAACAGTGCCGGACAGACCAACTGCTCAGGAAAACGAAACCGGCTTGAAGGAAGCATTGGAATGCCTGCCGGAAAAAATGCGGCTGGCCCTTCTTCTGAAATACATGGAGGGCATGACGGAGAAAGAAGCGGCGCTGGCGCTGAATATTTCTCTGACAACATTGAAGAGCAGGCTGTTCCGAGGCAGAAAAGCACTGGCAAAGCAGCTGAAAGAGGAGGTGAAGCTGGAATGAAAAGGATCACACAGCAGGATCTGCAAAGCCTGTACGGCCCGGCACCGGAGGAACTTGAAAACAGAATGCGTGTCTTTCTTTCCGGCTTGCCCGAAAAGGAGGAAAAGAGTAACGTGAAGAAAAAAGCATCGCTGGCTTTTGTGCTGGCGGCGGTATTGGTTGTGGCCATGGCGGCCACTGCGGCGGCAGGCTTGATTGACTGGAACGCCGTGATCGGTATTTACGGCCATGAAAAACCGGAAATGAACGGCATGGTAACTAAAGTCAACAAAAGTGCATCCGCCTTTGGAACAACCCTTTCTGTTTCCAGCGCTCTGACAGACGGAAGAACCTTGGTTTTTGACTGGACATTGGAAGCAGAAGAAGAGGAGCTGCCCCTGTTTGTGACAACCAGTCAACTGCTGGTGAATGGTGTTCACTATATTACTGAGTTTGGCGGAGGCCTGTACAGGGTGTGGCTTCAGCCCGGTGAAACTGTGCGGCAAAGTTCAGAAGTGATTGAAATGTTTGAGCAACGTATGCAGCCGGGAGAGCAGATGCATGTGGAATGGACGGTGCGGATTGCACAGCCCAAAAAGGCCATCACATTCCTTGATTCCAGAGAAGACAGGGAAGAAGCAGAACGGCTGCGTTCGGAAGGCACATGGGCGGTGGCACCTTTGGGGGAAGCGAATGTATTTCGCTTTGACGACGACAATCATCTGTTCCATAAGGTGACTGTGTGGAACCATTACCGGAAGGACGGTTTCACGGATGAGGATTTTGAGCTGGCAACTGTCAAGCTGATATTTGATGTGACGGTACCGGAAACGGAAAAGATCGAAATTTATCCGGCCGGTGAAACGATTCGTCTGAAAGAATGTACGGCCTATCTGCGGGAGGCATACCGCACCGAATTGGGGGTTTATACAACGGTGGAGCTGGTTTCCGATGCGGATGCGGACGAAGAAGGAAACATTGCCCGGCAATTGAGCCAATACAGATCGTTTCTGGAAGTGAATAACCAGGCAATGCATGTGAATGGCAATGTTTTTTCTGATATGCCCTGGATTGGTGAGGATGGAAAGGTACATCAAGTGTTGTCGGGGAACATGATTGGTTATCAGAATTCACTGCTGGAAGAAGGGAACGTACTGTCCGTAATTCTTATGAGACCGCGGGAAGAGGCGGAAAATTTATCAGGAAATATTCCGAATTATTATGTACAGTATGGATGTTTTAACGTCTATTTTGAAAAAAAGTAAACGAACAGTCATGCCGGTCCTGAAAAGGGCCGGTTTTTGCGTTATCGGGATAAAAACGCAGAGGATGAACCATAGTAACAAAAGGAGGGATTTTCATGCAGATCAGAACGGACCTGGCCATGGAGCAAAACCTGCAGGGCAGTGCAGGGGGGATTTTTCATCATGTTTATTCTTATGGGAAAATTCAGAAAACGGAAGTGGTGATCCAGTCGGAAGGGGCGGCCCGGATGATGCAAAAGCCCCGGGGCAGCTATATCACCTATTCGTATGAGGATTTGTATTATGCCGATGCCGGGGAAAGGATGTCCCTTTCCCGGATGGTGGCAAAAACGCTGAAAAAGCTGCTGCCGGATGAGGGGGATATCCTGGTGGTGGGGCTGGGCAACCGGCGGATCACGGCGGATGCTCTGGGCAGCCGGGTGCTGGATGACCTTTTGATCACCAGGCATCTGAACAAGGATGATACCAGATGCACCTGGCCCGGCCTGCGCAGTGTGTGTGCCCTGGCGCCGGGCGTGCTGGGGGTAACGGGGATGGAAACGGCAGAGGTGGTACGGGGGATTGTCCATAACGTAAAACCCGGGGCGGTGATCGCCATTGACGCCCTGGCTGCCCGTGAAAGCAGCCGCATCTGTACCACCATCCAGATCACCGATACCGGCATCCAGCCGGGCTCCGGTGTGGGAAACCACAGGCAGGGGCTGAACCGGGAAACGCTGGGGGTGCCGGTGATTGCCATCGGGGTGCCGATGGTGGTGTATGCTGCCGTGATTGCCAGGGATGCGCTGCAATGGATGATGCAGGAAATGGGCCTGGATGAAGCAGAGCATGAAAAGGCTGTGGAGCATCTGATGGAAAAAACCATGCATCATGCCCTGGGGGATATGGTGGTAACCCCCAGGGAAGTGGACGAAATGGTGGGGAAGGTGGCCCAGATCATTGCCGACGGCATCAACGAAGCGGTGCAAACCGGTCTTTCCCACGAAGAATTGATGGTGCTTTCGCATGATTGCCTGTGATGGAGCATATACTATCATGGGGTGATGCCAATGAAAGGGAAATTCATGGGGCTGTTATTGGCCTTTTTGGTGTTTTCGGGTGCGGCCAGGGGGGAAATTGCGGTGCAGCTTGCGGTACCGGAAGGGGAAATGGGCTTTTCGGTGGAAGTGGTGGCGGTGGAAACGCCCAGGAAGGATTTTCGGGTGTATCTGTACCATACCCACACCTATGAAGCCTATCGGATGACGGAAAGTGATGCCTATGAAGCTACCGAAACCTGGCGCACGGCGGATGCGGAATACAACATGATCCGCATTGGCCGGGAACTGAAGAAGG
>JAFSBN010000055.1 GCA_017437265.1 Clostridia bacterium | reverse complement strand
CCCCTCAATCTGGATCTGGAAACCAAATCCCTGCTGACGGCCGATCAATTGTTCAGCCAGCATAGCCGGCTTCTGTTTTTCTGCGAAAGCCACCTGGCCGGGCTTTTGAACACCCCCTCCGATGGCTACAGCGTGGAGCCGGATGCAGCCTTCCTGCAAAAGATTCTGCTGGGCTATGAGGGCCTGGAAGTGTTCCTCACTGCAGGGCATGGCCTGCCCACCCTGTATGGTGATCTTTCCTTCACCATTCCCTATTCCCAGGCCGCTTCCCTGATGCAGGTGGATTCGCCGCTGATCAAAAGCAAAGTGCGGAAAATTGACCCTTCAAAGCCCATGATCGCCCTCACCTTTGACGACGGCCCTTCGGAACACACCCTGCGCATTCTGCGTGTATTGGCCCAGTATGACGGCCGGGCCACCTTCTGCGTGCAGGGCTACAACGTGGAAACCTATCCGGAAATTGTGAAGCTGGCCGTGGCCCAGGGAAATGAAATTGCCTCCCATACCTGGAGCCACCCAAACCTCACCGAAATTTCCTCCTCCCGGGTGCGCAGCCAGCTGGAACGCACCAACGCCGTTGTGGCCCAGGTGGCGGATGGCTATCAAATCAAGGTGCTGCGGCCGCCCTATGGGGCCACCAACCGCACCGTGCGGAATATCTGTGCGGATCTTGATATGATTATTGCCCATTGGCAAATTGATACGCTGGATTGGGAACACCGCAACGCCAACAAAACCTACAAGAACGTGATTTCCAAAGCCAAGCCCGGCGCCATCGTGCTGTGCCACGATATTTACGAAAACACCGCCATTGCCATGGAAAAGGCCATTCCCGAACTGGTGGCCCAGGGATACCAGCTGGTGACGGTATCGGAACTGTTTTCCTTCCATCAGGACGGCGCCAAGCCCGGCACGGTATACAGCCACCTGAAGCCGGAAAACACGAAGGTGGATTAACATCGCATCACGATAAAACGCCATGGCAAATGTGCCATGGCGTTTGTTTGTTTCAGATACTTCTTATTTGATATAGTTACCCGATTTCCACATGGCGCTTACTCTGCCATCTAAGAATTTATTGTCAAAACTTAAAATAGCATCCAATTCTTTGTTTTGCCTGTTTCTTCCCCAAATCACAAGGGCTAAAGGAATGGCACCAATGGCAATAAGCGCAATTCCTCCTTCCATCTGCGGACTTGAGATAACGCCCAACACAAAGAATGCCAAGATAGCCAAACTGATGATGACCTTGATTTTGAATTTTTCTCCCTTTTTGCAAACCGCTCTTAAATCACTTAACATCGTATCAAATAATTGCTTAAATGACGATGTAGTGTTTGGTAATTCTCCTCGTCTGATTTTTTTGGAAATATCCTCATGCAAACGCTTGTAATGATTGTATTTAATGCTGCCATTCATACCAAACCGTTCTTCAGACATTGTTTTTCCCCCCTCTTATTCTTCCATTGCAAACGGCACATATTGGCCCTGCAAGTCCATTACCATCTTCCGATATAGTTCAGCTGCTTGTGCATAATCAGATTTTTTATACCATTCTTGCGCCGGAATCAGGTATTCTTCCATCACCCTTTTAGCAACGCTTTCTCT
>JAFSBN010000054.1 GCA_017437265.1 Clostridia bacterium | reverse complement strand
TGGGGGTATGGGCGAATGAATCGTCATGTGCCGATTGATCAGGTGGAAATAAGGGATGCTTTTTTTGCACCCAGAATTGCCAATGCACGGCAAACGGCCATTACCTATATGTGGGACACACTGCATGATGCAGTGCCCGGTGTGGCGCCCAGCCACTGTATTGAGAATTTCCGCATTGCGGCAGGGCTGAGCGAAGGAGAGTTTCAGGGCTTTTGCTTTCAGGACAGCGATTTGTGGAAATGGCTGGAAGGCGTGGGCTATGCTTTGAGCGTGCAGCGGGACGAGGATCTGGAAGCGCAGGCGGACAGCGCCATTGACCTGGCCGGAAAAGCGCAGCAGCCCGACGGCTATCTGGACACGTATTACATTATCAAAGGACTGGAGCAGCGGTTCACCAACCTGAAGGATATCCATGAACTGTATGTGGCCGGGCATATGTTTGAAGCGGCCTGTGCATATTATCTGGCAACGGGCAAGCGGAAGATGCTGGATATTGCCTGCCGGTTTGCGGATTGCCTGTGCGAAAACTTTGGCCCGGAGGAAAATAAGCTGCATGGTTATCCCGGGCATGAAGAAGCAGAAATGGGACTGACAAGGCTGTATGCGGTGACCGGGGAAAAGAAGTACCTGGACCTGGCGCTGTATTTCCTCAACGAACGGGGACAAAAGCCCTATTATTATGACAAAGAACGGCTGAGCCGGGGGGAAAAGCTGCACGAAAAGCGTGAAAACTTCTGGGATGATTACGGCTATTATCAGGCGGATGTGCCGGTAAGAGAGCAGACCGTAGCCAGGGGTCATGCGGTGCGGCAGTTGTATTTGCTGGCCGGTATGGTGGAAGCGGGTGCTGCTGCCGGGGATGATTCTTTGGTGGAAGCGGCGGAAAGGGTGTTCCGCAATATCATTGAAAAACAGATGTTCATCACCGGCGGTGTGGGTTCCACCCATGTAGGGGAAGCCTTCTCCTTCGATTACGACCTGCCGCCGGACCGGTGCTATACCGAAACCTGTGCCTCCATTGCCCTGATCATGACCGCTATCCGTCTTAATCGGGCGCATCCTCACGGGGTGTATGGCGATATTGTGGAAAAGGCGCTGTATAACGGCATTCTCAGCGGAGTATCTCTGGATGGGAAAAAATATTTCTACATGAACCCGCTGGAAACATGGCCGGAAAGATGCGAAAGGCGCAATGATATCCGCATTGATGATGAGCGCAAGGGCTGGTTTGGATGTGCCTGCTGCCCGCCCAATGTGCTGCGGACGCTGATGGGCCTTTCCATGTACCTGTTTACGGAAAACGATGAATATCTTTACATCGACCAGTATGTTTCTTCCCATGTGCGTTCCGGTGAAACGCAGCTGAAAATTCAGTCCGCCATGCCTTACTTTGGCAATCGGGTGACCATCCTGGTGGAAAAGGCAGGGGATAAGAAGCTGGCACTGCGCATTCCCGGCTGGGCCAAGAACTACACCTTCTCCATCAACGGGGAAGAGATGGATCATGATGCCTGGAACGGCTATGAGTTTGCAGGTCAGGTGCAGGACGGTGACGTGATTGAACTCACTTTCCCCATGGAAGTGAAAAGGATGCGCAGCCATGCCCACATTCCCGAATACGCCGGGAAAGTGGCCCTGATGATGGGCCCCAGGGTGTATTGCCTGGAAGAAAAAGATAACGGGGATGAGCTTTGGAACCTGAGCCTGACCGACGGCCCCGTTTCCGCACAGTTCCGGGAGGATTTGCTGGGCGGCGTGATGGTATTGACAGCGGAGGGTGTACGCGAAAGCACATCCGATGCACTGTACAGCGAAGAAGAAACCAAGCAGGAAAAACAACCCCTCACCTTTGTGCCTTATTATGCCTGGGGCAACCGGGGCAAGGGCGAAATGCGGGTGTGGATCAGAAAGGCATAAGGAGGAAGAAAAAATGGATTTCAAAAAATGCGCACTGGGTATTGAGCTGGGCTCCACCCGTATCAAGGCGGTGCTGATCGATGAAAAGCATCTGCCCATTGCTTCCGGCAGCTTTGAATGGGAAAACAGGCTGGAAAACGGCGTGTGGACCTATCATCAGGACGAAATTCTGTCCGGCGTGCAGGCCTGCTATGCCGACCTGAAAAAAGATGTAAAGGAAAAGTTTGGCGAAACGCTGAAAACCGTGGGAGCCATCGGTGTGTCCGCCATGATGCACGGCTATCTGCCCTTTGATAAAGAGGATCAGCTGCTGACACCCTTCCGCACCTGGCGCAATACCATTACCGGCGAAGCGGCGGAAAAACTGAGCAGCCTGTTCCATTTCAATATTCCCCAGCGGTGGAGCATTGCCCACCTGTATCAGGCCGTGCTGAACAAGGAAGAACATATTGACCGCATTCACCGTCTTACCACCCTGGCCGGCTACATTCACTTCCTGATGACCGGGCTGCATGTGATGGGCGTGGGCGAAGCCAGCGGCATGTTCCCCGTGGACAGCGAAAAGATGGATTACGATCAGAAAATGCTGGCGGCATTCAACGAACTGGAAGATGTGAGGGCCCTTACCTGGACCTTGGACGGTATTCTGCCCAAAGTGCTGCCTGCCGGTGCAGATGCCGGTGTATTGACCAAAGAAGGTGCCCTGTTCCTGGATCCGGATGGGGATCTGGAAGATGGCATTCCCGTGTGCCCCTGTGAAGGCGATGCCGGCACCGGCATGGCGGCCACCAATTCCGTGGGTATGCGCACCGGCAATGTGTCCGCCGGTACCAGCGACTTTGCCATGGTGGTGGTGGAAAAGATGCCCGGCATGCACCGGGAAATTGATATGGTAACCACTCCCAGCGGTAAGCCCGTGGCCATGGTGCACTGCAACAACTGCACCAGCGACATCAATGCCTGGGTGAACCTGCTGGCCGAATTTGCAGGGGCTATCGGTGCCGATGTGAACAAGGGCGATCTGTACACCCTGCTGTTTAACAAGGCCATGGAAGGCGATAAGGACTGCGGCGGCCTGATGGCCAACAATTATTTCTCCGGCGAAGGTGTGACGGATCTGGACGAAGGCCGGCCCTTCTTTGCAAGAACCCCCAATGCCCGCTTCACCCTGGCCAATTTCATGCGCGCCCATCTGATGAGCGCTCTGGCCACGCTGAAGATCGGCCTGGATATCCTGACTGTCACCGAGCAGGTGAAGATCGATAAGCTCTATGGCCATGGCGGCTTTTTCAAGACCCCCAAGGTGGGGCAGACCATGCTGTCCGCTGCGGTGCAGGCTCCTGTGTCCGTCATGGAAACCGCCGGGGAAGGCGGCCCCTACGGTATGGCGCTGCTGGCTGCGTTCCGGCTGAACAAGGAAGAAAACGAAACGCTGGAAGATTACCTGGACAGCAAGGTGTTTGCCGATGCAAAGACCGTGACCCTGATGGCGGATGAAGCGGATGTGGAAGGCTTCAACCGGTTCCTGAAAACCTATGTGGCTTCTCTGGAAATGGAAAAGGCGGCCATCCAAGCACTGAAGGAGGAATAAAAAATGCTTGAAAATCTGAAAGTACAGGTACTGCAGGCCAATCTTTTGCTGCCCGAATATAATCTGGTTACCTTCACCTGGGGCAATGTGAGCGGCATTGACCGGGAAAAGGGATTGGTTGTGATCAAGCCTTCCGGCGTCTCCTATGACAGCATGACCAAGGATGACATGGTGGTGGTGGATTTGGACGGCAATGTGGTGGAAGGCAAATGGCGTCCCTCCTCCGATACCCCCACCCATCTGGCCCTCTATAAAGCCTATCCCAACATGGGCGGCATTGTGCATACCCATTCCCGCTGGGCTACCACCTTTGCCCAGGCCGGTATGAGTATTCCTGCCATGGGCACCACCCAGGGAGACTATTTCTACGGCGATATTCCCTGCACCCGTCCCATGACCGAAAAGGAAATCAAGGGCGAATATGAAAAGGAAACCGGCCATGTGATCATTGAAACCTTTGCCGGTAAAGATCCCATGGAAATTCCTGCGGTGGTGGTATACAGCCACGGCCCCTTCACCTGGGGCAAGGATGCCATGGAAGCGGTGCACAATGCTGTGGTGCTGGAGGAAGTGGCTTTCATGGACTGGCATGCCATGATGATCAACCCCAATCAGGGCCGCATGCAGCAGGAACTGCTGGACAAGCATTATCTGCGCAAGCATGGCGCCAACGCCTACTACGGACAGAAGTAACGGAATATGAGAATATGCGAGAGGGGGAATTTTGAGTCAAAATCCCCCTCTCGCGCTTCCGCAACCTCAATCGGCGCGCTGGTTCGCTGCCGCTTCCATCGCTTGTTTCGGTTGATTCGTTCAGCTTCCTGC
Organism: Clostridia bacterium; assembly: GCA_017437265.1. Taxonomy (GTDB): domain Bacteria; phylum Bacillota; class Clostridia; order Christensenellales; family Aristaeellaceae; genus RUG563. Next base: position 1,036 of record JAFSBN010000054.1, on the reverse strand, counting down.
GGCTTTCAGCCGCTCCCTCCACCGGAGGGCCGGTTGCTTCGCTCACCCCAAAACCAATGCGGAAAATTATTTTGTGCATTTTAGTTGTTGTTTCTCCGTGTGGATATTAACAGGCTCTTTTCATAAAAAACGGACAGAAGAATTTCTTCTGTCCGTTTTGGTTTTTTGATTTGAATTTTATGTTATGCCAGCAGTTCCTTCAGGGCCTTGCGGATGGCGCCTTCGCCCTCCAGCATTTTGTTCAGCCAGCAGGTAACCGTTTCAGCCAGGGGCGTTTCGTACACGTTGATGGCGAAAATATCCTTGCGGCTGAGCACGTCCTTCAGCTGATCCTTTTCCACCTTTTCTCCCATTTTCAGGAAGGAAAGGGCTTCCTGCATCTGGCCGAGCAGGGGGTCGGGACTGGGGGTGAAGGGGGCAAGGGTATCATCGATGGCCATCAGGTACCGCAGCCAGGCAGCCAGCACAAAGGGAATGGCTTTCAGATCGGCAATGTTCAGATCTTCCCTTTGCTGGTACATCTTCATGGTTTCGCCAAAGCGGATGGGCAGCTTCTGGGAAGTATCGGTGGCGATACGCTGGGGTGTATCGGGCATGAAGGGGTTGGGCAGCCGCTTTTCCAGCACTTCCCCGGCGAACTTTTCGGGGGAGAGGATGCCGGGGTTCACCACCACCGGCATGGCTTCCTTGTATGCCAGGGTGTGTACCAGTTTGTTCAGGTCTTCATCGCCCATTTCCTTGCAGATGCTTTCGTGGCCCAGCAGGCAGCCCAGGATGGCCAGGGCGGTATGCAGGGGATTGAGGCAGGTGCACACCTTCATTTTTTCGGTCTTGTCCACCGTTTCCCGGTCTGTGAAATAGATGCCTGCCTTTTCAAGGGGCATGCGACCGGCAGGAAATTTATCTTCCACCACCAGATATTCCGTTTCTTCGGCGTTGACGAAAGCGGCGGTGTAGGTGTTCTTTTCGGTGATGATGGTGTCCACGTCTTCAAAGCCGCATTCCAGCAGCATTTTTGCGACGCTTGCATCGGGGC
>JAFSBN010000053.1 GCA_017437265.1 Clostridia bacterium | reverse complement strand
GGCTCCCTTGTGTAAAGGGAGCTGGCCCGCAGGGCCTGAGGGATTGTTGTCTTCCCTCCAAGAAACACGCAAAAACTTCTTGGCAAAAGAAGATTGCGACATTACGAATTGGTTGCGACACTGCCGCGCCACGGGCCGGCGGCGAAACGCCGCCAACCGGATGCAGAGCATCCGGGGAAAACGAAAAAATAAGCGGTGGGAAAATTCATTTTCCCAGCCGCTATTTGTATCGTTTTCATTGTGCCCGTGGTGCTGTTGCTTTTCGTCTCATCAACTTTCATGCGGAAACAACCCTGTTCGATCAAATTGTGTGTCGCACACCGGGTGCAGGGCCAATGGCCCTGCCGTGGGGGTACAGGGGGCGAGAAGCCCCCTGCTCCGTTTATTTCAATATATTTTCTACAGTTGCTTTATCCAGCGCCTGGAAGGGGACAGGCTCCCGGGGGGTAGCTTTTGCCGGGTTCAGGGGAAGCTGCAGCCAGATGACGCTGCGCCAGGAGCCCAGCTTATAGCCGGCGTTTTCAAACAGCCCCACTTCTTTGAAGCCGAAGGGACGGTGGAGGGCCAGGCTTTTTTTGTTGGGCAGGGTGATGCAGGAAAAGGCGCTTTGAAAATGCTGTGCTTTCAGCAGTTTCAGCAGCCGGCCCATCATCCCTTTGCCAACGCCCATGCCCTGAAAATGCCCGTCCACATAGATGCTCAGCTCCACAGCCCAGCGGTAGGCCTCCTTTTCCCGAAGCCGGCCGGCGTAGGCATAGCCCAGCACTTTTCCGTTTTCTTCGCATACCAGGATGGGATAGGGGGATGCTATTCTTTGGAGGAAATCCGCTTCCGTCAGGGGCGTATCGGCAAAAGTGACGGCGGTTTTTTCCACGTAGGGGGCATATATTTCGCAAAGACGGGAAACGTCCTTTTTTTCGGCGGGGCGAAACAGCATGGCACATTCCTTCCTTTCAGGAAAACAGTATACGCCGGAGAAAAGGGATGGTCAAGGCGCATATGATTGCAAATGACCAATTCCTGTCACAATTTTGCGTTTTGCCGTCTTGCTTTTTTCAAAAATGTGGTGTAGTATGTAAGATGAGGGAAAAGGTGGCCTTCTTGAATGAGAATGCCGGAGCCCCCTCGTCTGAGAATATTTAGAAAGAGGTAACGCACATTATGAAGCAGCTCGACTTGACCCGCTATGGCATTACCGGCACCACCGAAATCGTGCACAACCCTTCCTTCGAAGTGCTGTTTGAAGAAGAAATGAACCCCGCTCTGGAAGGCTTTGAAAAAGGCCAGCTGACGGAACTGGGTGCTGTCAACGTGATGACCGGTATCTACACCGGCCGTTCCCCCAAAGATAAGTTCATCGTGATGGACGAAAACAGCAAGGACACCGTGTGGTGGACTTCTGACGAATTCAAGAACGACAACAAGCCCGCTTCTCAGGAAGCATGGGCCGAATGCAAGAAGCTGGCCCAGCAGCAGCTGTCCAATAAGAAGCTGTACGTTATGGACGTTTTCTGCGGCGCCAATGCCGACACCCGTATGTCCATCCGCTTCATCATGGAAGTGGCCTGGCAGGCTCACTTTGTGAAGAACATGTTCATCAACCCCACCGCGGAAGAACTGGAAAACTTTGAGCC